>NZ_JAQOTI010000019.1:0-101444 GCF_028401915.1 Delftia sp. DT-2 | reverse complement strand
CTAGTCGCCTGGGCGGCCAAGCTGGACCCCTGGGGCAATGTGCTGCAGGAATACAACCCGCAAGGCATCCACCAGGCGATCCGGCTGCCGGGGCAGCACCATGACAGGGAAACGGGGCTGTATTACAACCGGCATCGGTATTACGATCCGGTGGTGGGTAGCTATATCAATCAGGATCCTATTGGGTTAAGCGGCGGCATGAATAAGAGTATCTATCCATTGATTCCATTGCAAAAGATTGACCCACTAGGTTTATGGGCTTCCCAGAAAGGCGCATACGTGCATCAAAGAGCCGGTTATTTGGTTTTTGGCAAAGAGATAAGTCAATCACAATTGTCGGCCGTCGCAAGAGGTCATGTGTGGGCCGATAGCGCTGAGCACCAAACGCCGGAGTTTAGTCATATGCACGCGATGCGACGCCCCGGTCAGACCAAAGCAGAGGCATGTGCCACCACAAATAAATTTATAAAAAATGAAGCGCAGAAAGCGCTGAACGCCAAAAAATCTGGCGATATGGACTCAGCACTATTCCATTTCGGCGCGGCATTGCACACTATACAAGATGCGACGTCCCCATCTCACTCGGGTTTTCAACTGTGGACTGGACAAGAGAGTGCTGCGGAAATTCTTATTCATATAGGCAAGGAATCGATTGTCCCCAGTAAGGATAGCCCTCTATTTGAGGCCACAAAGAAAGCGTGGGAAGCATTTAAATCCAGCGACATAAATGGATTCACCTGCCCCTGTAAATAAAATGAGGAATTACAGTTTTATAGCATGCACAGCATTTATGTGGCCCGTTACCTGCTGGGCATCAGGCGATATATCTGCCATCTATTTAATTTCAGTAGATACGCTGGTTTTTATATTCTCAATATATTGCGCAACAAAAATCAAATGTACGAAGAATAAAGTATATGCAATGGCATATATTTTTCTTCTATTTCTTTTTAAGAGCATTATTAATTTAAAAATACCTTTTGTTGATAATAAGTTTTCCATAATAACATCAACTTGTATTTTTGTTATAGCAAGTGTTTGCATCATCATCCGTTTCAAGAAATAGTATATATACAAAATATACTATGGAAAGCTCCGTCTAAAAATGGTGATAATAAAAGCGCCACGGCGCACAGCACAAAGCAAGTTCAGTTAAATGAAGCTTAACTTCAAGGGCAGGAAAAGAATGGCAACGGCGCATCGTCATTCCCTGCCATCCATGTGCCCATATGGGCACGCCAATGGCCCTGACCGACCAACGGGGGCTAGTCGCCTGGGCGGCCAAGCTGGACCCCTGGGGCAATGTGCTGCAGGAATACAACCCGCAAGGCATCCACCAGGCAATCCGGCTGCCGGGGCAGCACCATGACAGGGAAACGGGGCTGTATTACAACCGGCATCGGTATTACGATCCGATGGTGGGGAGTTATGTGAATCAGGATCCGATTGGGTTGGCAGGTGGGGTTAATAAAAGTATATACGCGACGAGTCCCATAATATTTACTGATCCTTTGGGATTGGCTCCTGTGAAAACTTGTGCAGAAAGAATTTTGCAAGCAGCAAAAAAACTAAACAATCAAGCAAGATATTCAAGTAAATCTAGCTATGGTTTTGGAGAGGATAAAAATAAATGCAACCTCTTTGTTCATGAAGTGCTCGAGGATGCAAGTGTTAAGTCACCTTCTCGTTACAAGTATGGGATTATACCAAGAGGCCCAATAAGTGCAGGAGATTGGGCTGATGAGAAAAATATCATACCAAATTTTGAAATAGTTAATTCACCAAAACCTGGGGATATTGTTGCAGTAGCATACCCTTACCCAGATGCGAGTGGGCACGTCGCAGTTGTCACGGAAAATAATACTACTATTGGTGCAGGATCAGAAAATGGGTCTCATTCAACCGGCTGGCCTTGGAATGGTGGTGCTCCTAAGGGAAATCCTGTCTACAGAAGATGCAAAGATTAATTAATGTGATTGAAAAATTTATCTATCTAACAATCGCGCTGTTTGTCATGCATATGGCGTCTTTGTTGATTTTCTTATTAATTCCGACGAAGATGGAGTTATCTGCCATCGAAGGTATGCGCATATCTAAAATATTTGAGAAATTAGGCGATCCACAGTATTCTCTTGAAGTTAAAGGTATTTTTGCCTGGCAAATAAATCATAAGATAATAAGGAAGAATATAGAGATTAGAACTAGTGGGCTTGAGGTTGACTTGAATGCCTTCCCTAGATCAATAAAGATTGCAAATACATTGGGTGATCACACCCAGTATTTCAAGATTTCAAAATTTTCAAGATTCGATGAGGTAAATGGAGGTTTCGTAAGAAAAACAATCATAACGGTATGGCCATACGGTGATTTCCTAATAAATAAAGAGATTATTGAAGCCAAAGATCAGAAGCCATCTTGATTTCTCAGTTGTCCAGATTCTTCGAATCAATGATTTGAAAAAGGTAGGATTCCAATCCATGCAGATCACTTGGCCATGTTGGACATTCACGACGGGCAGACCACAGAAATGCTGGCGGGCATGCCGCGTGATTTGTAGCAAGACGCTGCCCAACATCTGCGGCACACCAGTGGACCACGGCCTGCCGCCCAGTGCCCAGGCCCTGCTGGGCGAACAGGCCGACGGCACCACTTACCTGCTCGGCGGCATGCAGGCCCAACTCCAGGAACAAGAGAGAGAACAGCGCGCCCACATCGCTATCGACCTCTACCACTGCGACCATCTTGGCACGCCAATGGCTCTGACGGACCAGACCGGCCAAGTGGCTTGGGCCGCAAAGCTGCACCCCTGGGGCAATGTGCTGAAGAAATGCAACCCGCAAAGGCAGCACCATGACAGGGAAACGGGGGCGTATTACAACCGGGATCGGCATTGTGATTTGATGGTGCGTATTTATGTGAATCAGGATTCTATATGCCAGTGGAGAATATTCAAATAACCGGTTGTGTAAAAGTGGTGCCGGGAAAATTGTTCAGCCAAATGTGGTAGGAGCAACTCAGCTGGTCGCTATGAACTCTTTTCATGCAGCTGTTGCAAATCAAAATAATTTAACTTTTGATGAGAATAAAATATATGAATGTAAAAATTTCAAAGAAAAAATATCGGGTCGTATTGATAATGGGGAAAATTTTGGGAGTGATTATCTTCTTTGCTGGCGCTGGACTATCTATTGTTGAAGACAATAGATGGTTCTTTCTGGCTGGGGCTCTTCTGTTATGGATACTAAATTATCCAATACTCAGGGGGCTGTTGACGGAGGAAGTAGATTTGTGAGGCGTTAAAGAATGAAGGTTCCACAGGGATTTCTAGAATTTCATTGTGGGTATTTTTCGAAGTAGGCGCTTATTTTGTGGTTATTGAGTATATAAGCCAGTAGAATATTTTCTTGAATTCGGCCTAATATGATAATGAAATGGCGAAGGAATATTGTGAGCATGGCGATTTCAAGCCTGAAATGCAATATCTGGACATCAGGTAATTGGCGCAGGTTAATCTATAGGATGTGATTTTTGCCGCCAGAAGACCGCCTCAGCCTTGCATCGCTCCTAAAAAAAACGCTTGAATACGCATCCCATCCTCGCTGCCAAAGCACAGCACAGGCCTCATCGTGAATTGAATTCATAGATGGTGTTCCAGCAGACCGTCTAGTCCCGCGCAGCCCTTGAATCCATGATCCCGCCATCAACAGACATCGGATTCCTTGCATGCGGCAACCCTTTCCATCGCTTTCCACGGCCTCGGGCGCTGTCCTTCTGGCGCTTTTGATTTCCACGCCTGCCATGGCGGATTCGACGGTGTCGGCGGGTTCGGCTGAAGCCTCCAACTGGGCTGCCACGTGGCAGGCCAGCCCGCAGCCGGTCTGGGGGGCGGACTTCCTCTTTCCCACCAACCTGCCTGCCGTTCTGCGGGACCAGACCGTGCGCCAGGTGGCGCGCATCAGCCTGGGCGGGCCGCGCCTGCGCATCGTGCTGTCCAACGCCTATGGCGGCCAGCCTGTGACGGTGGGCAGGGCGACCGTGGCAAAGCCGTTGCCGGCGGGCGCCATTGACGCTGGCAGCCTGCAGGCCGTGACCTTTGGCGGCAGCGCGCAAGCCACCATTGCCGCAGGCGCATCCCTGGTCAGCGACCCTGTGGCCTTGCCGCTGGCCTCGCTGTCGCAGGTGGCCGTGAGCCTGTACCTGCCCGGCGCCATGCCTGTGCAGAGTTTTCACTGGGATGGGCGCCAGACCGGCTGGATCGTGGCGGGCGATCAGTCCGCTGCTGCGGCGCTGCGGACTTCGGACCCTGGCGCAATCAGGAGCACGGCCCGCCCGCTGTTGGCGGGCATAGAGGCCGAGGCAGAAGCTGCGGCGCCCGTGGTAGCGGTGATGGGCGACTCCATCACCGACGGTGCCACGGCCAGCCTGGACAGGGACAGCCGTTGGCCGGATTTCCTGGCCGCGCGCCTTGCGCCGCACGGCGCGGCGGTGGTCAATGCCGGCATTTCGGGCGCGCGCCTGCTGTCGGATGGCATGGGCGAGCATGCGCTGGCGCGGCTGGAGCGTGATGTGTTGGCCCAGCCCGGTGTGCGCAGCCTCATCGTGCTGCTGGGCATCAACGATATTTCCTGGCCCGGCACGGCCTTTGCGCGGCAGGCGCCGCGTCCCACGCTGCAGGACATGGCAGAGGGCTATCGCCAGCTGGTTGCTAGGGCGCGCAGCCACGGCCTGCGCGTGATCGGCGCCACCTTGCCACCCTTCGAGGGCGCCTTGCCAGGCACGCCGCTGGAGGACTACTACCAGGACGACAAGGACGACCTGCGACGGCAGGTGAATGCATGGATACGGTTGAGCGGTGCCTTCGATGCCGTCATCGACTTCGATGCCGTGCTGCGCGATGGCGCCCATCCCTCCCGCATGGCGGCGCGCTTCGACTCGGGCGACCGGCTGCATCCTGGCGACGAAGGCAACCGTGCCATGGCCAATGCGGTAGACCTGAACGCCATACTGCCCGGCCTGCCGCAGCGCTAGTGCGTCGCGGCGGCGGGGGCTGGCTTCCATATAAAATGCAAATGGTTCTCATTTGTCATACGTCCCCGGCGTGCCTGCGCCCTGGGGCACAGGGAGGGGTACTGTGGCCGCCGCCGAGTTTGCGCTTCAGCAACAAGTCGAAATTCTCTACACCGATCACCACGGCTGGCTGCGCGGCCTGCTGCGCCGCAAGCTGGGCAATGCCTTTGATGCGGCCGATCTGGCGCACGACGTCTACCTGCAACTGCTGCGCACCGGCCGTGTTCCGCCGGCCGACGAGCACCGCCGCCATCTCACCCAGATTGCCAACGGCCTGGTGATCGACCTGTACCGGCGTCGCCGCGTGGAGGCGGCCTATCTTGAAGCGCTGGCCCTGCTGCCCGAGCAGATGGCGCCCTCCGAAGAAACACGTGCCCTGGCGCTGGAGGCGCTGGTGGAGATCGACGCCGCACTGAACGGCCTGCCGCCCAAGGCGCGCAAGGCCTTGCTGCTGTGCAAGCTCGACGGCATGGCCTACCGCGACATCGCGGCCGAGCTGGGCGTGTCAGTGTCTTCGGTGGAGAAATACATCGCCGCCGGCCTGCTGGCCTGCTACCAGGCGCTGCACGGCCCGGTGTGCTGAACGGTTCGCCCGCATGTCCTCATCGCCCGTATCTTCCGACGCATCCGGCCAACTGCTGGAGCCGGCCATTGTCCAGCGTGCCGCCGAATGGATGGCCCGGCTGTGGGCCGATGACGCCAGCGACGAAGACCGTGCCGCCTGCGCCCGCTGGCGTGCCGAGCATCCGCGGCACGAGCTGGCCTGGAGCCGGCTGCAGGCCTTTGACGACAAGCTGCGCAGCGTGCCCGGCGGCATTGCGCGGCATACGCTGGCGGACACCTCCTCTGCGTCGCCGGCGCCACGCCGTGGCCGCCGCCGTGCCATGCAGGTGTTGGGCTTCATGGCCATGGCCATGGCCGGTGGCTTGGCCCATGTGGTGCGCGGCACCGATGCCTGGCAAATCGCCGCTGCCAGCCATGGCACGGCGCGTGGCGAGGTCCGCGAGATCACGCTGCCGGATGGCACGCAGGTGGTGCTGGCCTCGGCCTCGGCCATCGACCTGCGCTTTGACGGGGCCGAACGCCTGATCCTGCTGCGCGCCGGAGAAATCCTCGTGACCACCGCGCCTGATCCGCAAAGCACACCGCGCCCGCTGCGCGTGCGCTCGCGCCACGGCACGGTGCAGGCCCTGGGCACGCGCTTCACGCTGCGCCAGGAAGATGAGCAGTCCCGCGTGGCCGTGTTCGAGGGCGCGGTGGAAGTGCGTCCCGCCCGGGCGCCGGGCCAAGTGGTGCGCGTGGAGGCAGGGCAGGGCGCCGTCTTCTCCGGCGATCTGGCCCAGCCTCCAGTGGCCGCGCAGGAAAGCGCCGCCGCCTGGGCGCGCGGCGTGCTGGTGGCCGACAACATGCCGCTGGGCGAGCTGGTGGCCGAGTTGGCGCGCTACCGCACGGGCCTGCTGCGCTGCGACCCGCAGGTGGCCGGCCTGCGCGTCACGGGCGTGTTCTCGTTGCGCGACACCGACCGCGCCCTGCACAACCTGGCCCTGGGCCTGCCCGTGCAGGTGGTCTCGCGCACGCGCTACTGGGTCACGGTGCAGGCGGCGGGCTGAGGCTTCTTTCATCGCGGCGCCTTCCCCGTTTCTCGGAACCCGTTACCGGCTGATTCAACTTTCTGCCCCTGGGGATTGAGGGTTTGGCGTTCTCGTTCGGAAGACAGGCAAGAGCCCTTGTTTTCTGTTCTTTTCTGTTCCGCCATGCCTTCCAGGAGAACCCATGCACTCACCCGAGGCCGATGACGCCCAGGCCGGCCCCGGCCCCATTGCGCAGACGCTGCAGCCCATCCGCGCGCAGCTTGTTCTTGCCGCGCTGCTGTCGTTTGCGGGCGCCGTGCTGGCGCTGGCGCCGCTGGCCGGCATCGCCCATATCGCGCGGCTGGCGCTGGCCGATGGCGGCATGGTGGCGGCTGATGCCTGGCGAGTCATCGTGCTGTGCCTGGTCTGCCTGTTCGCGGGCATGGCCCTGGTGTCGGCGGGCGAGCTGATTGCCCATCTGGCCGACAACCGCCTCACCCACGGGCTGCGCCTGTCGGCCATGCAGCGGCTGGCGCGTGTGCCGCTGGGCTGGTTCACCGAGCGGGCCTCGGGCCAGGTCAAGCAGGCCATGCAGGACGACGTGGCCACCCTGCACGAGCTGACCGCGCACTTCTACACCACGGTGGGGCGCGGCGCGGGCACGGTGGCCGCTTCTGCGGTCTACCTGGTGGCCATGGACTGGCGCATGGCCCTGGTCTCGGCCCTGCCGTTCGGCATCTTCTTTCTGGTGATGCGCCACGCCATGCAGGCCAGCAGTGCCCACATGCCGGCCTTTGGCGCGGGGCTGGCGCGCATCAACAACGCGGTGGTGGAGTTTGTGCACGGTATTCCCGTGGTCAAGGCCTTTGGTGCCAGCGGGCGCGCCCATGGCAGCTACCGCGAGGCCGTCGATGGCTTTACCGACGCCTTCCTCGGCTTTGCGCGTCCGCTGGTGTCGGCGCGCGCCAATGCCAATGCGCTGATCGCGCCCGTGGCCGTGCTGGGGGTGGTGCTGGCCTTTGGCACGCTGTTCACGGCCCTGGGCTGGATGGCGCCCGTGGACGTGCTGCCCTTTGCCCTGGTGGCGCCGGGCATCAGCGCGCCGCTGCAGCTGCTCAGCTTCAACCTGCATGCGCTCAACCACGCCACGGGCGCTGCCCAGCGCGTGCAGGCGCTGCTGCGCACGCCCGTGCTGGAGCAACCGGCCGCCGATCAATGCAGGCCGCCCCAAGGCTGCGAAGTCCGCTTCGAAGGCGTGGGCCATGCCTACGAGGCGGGGCATGACGTGCTCAAGGGCATGGATTTCACGCTCAGGCCCGGCACGGTGACCGCCGTAGTGGGGGGCTCGGGCGCGGGCAAGTCCACGCTCGCCCGGCTGCTGCTGCGCTTCTTCGACCCGAACGAAGGGCGCATCACGCTGGGCGGGGTGGACCTGCGGCAGATCGAGACCGCACAGCTGTACCGCCACCTGGCCTTTGTGCTGCAGGACGTGCGCCTGGTGCATGCCAGCGTGCGCGAGAACATCGCACTGGGCCGGCCCTCGGCCAGCGCGCAGGAGGTGGAAGAGGCGGCGCGCGCCGCCCACATCCATGAACGCATCCTGGCGCTGCCGCGCGGCTATGACTCCGTGATCGGCGAAGACGCCCAGTTGTCCGGCGGCGAGCAGCAGCGCCTGAGCATTGCGCGCGCCGTGCTGCTGGATGCGCCCGTGCTGGTGCTGGACGAGCCCACGGCCGCTGCCGATGCCGAGAGCGAGGCTGCCATCCAGGAAGCCCTGTCGCGCCTGGCCGCCGGACGCACCCTGCTGGTCATCGCCCACCGGCTGGACACCGTCATGCATGCGGACCAGATCCTGGTGGTGGAAGGCGGAGTCATCCGCGAGCGCGGCAGCCATGCCGAGCTGCTGGCGCTGGGCGGACGCTACGCACGGCTGTGGGCGCTGGGCGGGTACGAGTCACAGCCCTCCCAATCCCTGCCTTCCACCCCCGCCCTGGCCCCGGAGCTGCCGTCATGCTGAAGACCCTGATGCAACTGCTGGGCGACGATGCCCGGCTTTTCCGCCGCTATGCCTGCATGGCCGTGCTGCATGGCCTGCTCAGCGGCCTGGTCGTCACCGCTCTTGTGCCCGTGCTGTCGCGCCTGCTGGCAGGCGATACGCGCGGCGCCTCGGCCTGGCTGGCCGTGCTGCTGGCGGGCGTGGTGTTGTGCTGGGCCTGGCAGCGCCAGGTGGAAAAGGCCGGCCTGGGCCTGGGCGCCGCCGTGCTGCGCGTGGCGCGCCACCGGCTTGGCGACCATGTGGCCCGCCTGCCCGTGGGATGGTTCACGCCCGAGAACACGGCCCGGCTCAACCACGTTGTCTCGCAGGGAATGATGGAAGTGGCCCAGCTGCCGGCCCATGTGTTCACGCCCGTGTTCAGCGGCGCCGTGGCGCCCGTTGCCGTGGTGGCCGCGCTGTGTGCCATGGACTGGCGCATGGGCCTGATTGCACTGCTGGCGCTGCCGCTGCTGGCCGGCGTGCTGCTGGTCACCGCACACCTGGGCCGCCGTGCCGACGAGCGCCTGCAGCGCAGCATGGCCGGCGCCAGCCAGCGCATGGTGGAGTTTGCGCAGGCGCAGTCCGTGCTGCGCGCCTTCAATGGCGAAGGCGGCGGCACGCGCTGGCTGGAGCAGGCCCTGGGCCGGCAGCGCGCATCCGGCGCGCAGTCCATTCGCCTGGCGGCGCTGTCGGGCGTGCTCAACGGCTGGGCCGTGCAGGCCGTGTTTGCGGCCCTGCTGGTGGCCGGCGCGCTGTGGCTGGACGAGCGCCTGGGCGGCGTTGCAGCACAGGGCATGGGCATGGGAATGGAAGCCGCCATCCCCGTGATCGTGGCCCTGCTGCTGGCCTGCCGCCATGTCGATCCGCTGCTGGAGGTGGCCGGCTACGCCGACTCGCTGCGCGCCGCGCGCGTGCAGCTCGATGCCGTGCGCGACATCCTCGCGGTCCAGCCGCTGCCCGAGCCTGCCGTGCCCCAGGCGCCGCGCGATGCCTCGGTGGAGCTGCGCGATGTGGTGTTCCGCTACGCGCCGGGCCAGCCCGAGGTGCTGCGCGGCCCGAGCCTGCGCGTGGAGCCGGGCTCGATGACGGCGCTGGTGGGCGCCTCGGGCTCTGGCAAATCGTCCGTGCTGCGGCTGGTCGCACGCTTTTTCGATGTGCAGCAGGGCAGCGTTCTGGTGGGCGGCATCGACGTGCGCCAGATCGCGGGCGAGCGGCTGGCCGGGCAGATCAGCCAGATCTTCCAGGACAGCTACCTTTTCCAAGGCTCCATTGCCGACAACATCCGCATGGGCCGCCCGCAGGCCAGCGATGCCGAGGTGATGGAAGCGGCCCGCCAGGCCGGCGTGGCCGAAATCATCGAGCGCCTGCCGCAGGGCCTGGACACGCCGGTGGGCGAGGGCGGGGCGCGCCTGTCGGGCGGCGAGCGCCAGCGCATCGCCATCGCGCGTGCGCTCATCAAGGATGCGCCCATTTTGCTGATCGACGAGGCCACGGCCGCGCTGGATGCCGAAAACCAGGCGGCCATCGCCCAGGCGCTGGCGCGGCTGCGCGGCCGGCGCACGCTGATCGTGATTGCCCACCAGCTGTCCACCGTGGCCATGGCCGACCAGATCATCGTGCTGGACCAGGGCCGCGTCAGCGAGCAGGGCACGCCGCAGCAGCTGGCACAGGCGCCGGGCCTGTATGCGCGCTTTCTGGCGCGGCGGCGCGCCGCCAAGGGCTGGCGCATTGCGGGAACGCGCACGGGCACGGACGAGGACCTCCGTTGAGCGAGCCTGCGAAGCCAACGACAGGGACGCAGGTCCCGCGCCTGGCGCCATGGCTGCTGCCGTTTGCCGCGCTGTGCTGCGCCTCCGTGCTCACCGGCGCGCGGCAGGTGGAATGGGGGCAGCTGCTGTCGCTGTCGGGCGATGCCTGGCTCACCCTCACGGCCAGCCGCCTGCCGCGCCTGGCAGCGCTGGTGCTCACGGGGGTGGGGCTGTCGGTGTGCGGCGTCGTGCTGCAGCAGATCGTGCAGAACCGCTTTGTGGAGCCTGCTACCTGCGGCGGTCTGGACGCGGCCAAGCTGGGCATTCTGGTGTCGCTGACGGTGGCGCCCGCCTCGGCCTTTACCTCGGGCGCGTGGGGCGTGGCCTGGCGCATGGTGTTCGCGCTGGTGTTCTGCCTGGGCGCCAGCCTGCTGTACGTGGCCATCGTCCGCCGCATGCGCCTGCGCAACCTGGTGCTGGTGCCTGTGGTCGGCCTGATGTACGGCAGCGTGCTCAGCGCCATTGCCGAGTTCCATGCCTTCCGCCACAACCTGCTGCAAAGCATGCAGGGCTGGCTGCTGGGCGACTTCTCGCGCGTCGTGCAGGGCCACTACGAGATCATCTACCTCATCGTGCCCATCGTGGTGCTGACCTATGCGTTTGCGCACCGCTTCACCGTGCTGGGCATGGGCGAGGGCATGGCCACCAGCCTGGGGCTGAGCTATCCGGCGCTGGCCACGCTGGGCCTGGTGCTGGTGGCGGTCACCGTCTCGGCCACGGTCATCACCGTGGGCGCCATTCCCTTCGTGGGCCTGGTCATTCCCAACCTGGTGGCCATGCGATGCGGCGAGAACCTGGGCCGCACCCTGCCCATCGTCGCGCTCAGCGGCGCCTCGCTGCTGCTGGCCTGCGACATCGTGGGCCGGCTGATCATGCACCCCTTCGAGGTGCCGATCGGCCTGACGGCGGGTAGCGTGGGCGGCGTGCTGTTCCTCGTGCTCATCCTGCGCAGAAGGCCGTGATGCGCAAGGCCTTGCCTCACACCACCGCATGGATTGCGGCTGCCGTGGTTGCCGTCGCGCTGGCGGCCTGCTTCGTGCTGCTGGGCTCGGGGCTGGACTTCGGCTACGTCATTGCACGGCGGCTGACGCGGCTGTCGGCCATCGTCATCGGCGGCATCTGCATTGCGCTGTCGTCCATCGTCTTCCAGACGCTTGCGGGCAACCGCATCCTCACCCCCGCCATCATGGGTTATGAGGCGGTCTACCTGCTGCTGCAGGCGCTGCTGGTGCTGGCCATGGGCGTGCAAAGCCTGGTGGTGCTGGGCCCCAGCGGCAACTTCTGGCTGTCGGTGGCCTGCATGCTGGGCTACTCCTGGGCCCTGCACCGCTGGCTGCTGGGCGGGGGGCGCGACAACGTGTACTTCCTGCTGCTGCTGGGCCTGGTGCTGGGCATGGTGATAGGCACCTTCACGCAGTTCGTGCAGCTGCGCATCAGCCCCGGAGAGTTCTCTGTGCTGCAGGGCTACAGCTACACCTCGTTCAACCGCGCCCGGCCCGCGCAGCTGCTGTGGTCGGCGCTGATCGTGGCCGTGGCCTGCGTGATCGTGCGGCGCAGCCTGCCCGTGCTGGACGTGCTGGCCCTGGGGCGCGAGCAGGCCATCTCGCTGGGCGTGCACTACCAGCGCCAGCTGCGCCTGCAGCTGGCGCTGATTGCCGCGCTGGTGGCGGTGTCCACCAGCCTGCTGGGGCCCACGGCCTTCATGGGCATCTTCGTGGCCCACATCAGCTATGCGCTGGCGGGCACGGCGCGCCACCGGGTCACGCTGCCGCTGGGCTGTGCCGTGGCCGTGTCCATCTTCATCGCGGCGCAGCTGGCGGTGGAGCATGTCTTCAACTACCGCACCTCGGTGGGCATCCTCGTCAACCTGGTATGCGGCAGCTACTTCCTTGCACTCATGGTGCGCGGGCGCGGCCGGGCCTGAGCCGAGCACCGGCGCCACCAAAAAACAGTCAAGCAATGCATGCCATTTTTCAGGAGAGAAAGCCCGTGACCCGTCTGTTCCGCGTTCCCCATCACGCTCCCATGTTGGCCCTGGCTGCTGCCCTGGCCCTGTCGGCCTGCGACCGGCCCGCCAACCCGTCGGCACAGGCCGCAGCGCCGCAGGCGGCGGGCGCCGGCGAGTTCAAGCCCGTCACCGTGCAGCACCAACTGGGCACGACGGTGGTGGAGCGCCCGCCGCAGCGCGTGGCCGCGCTGGACATGAACGAGGCCGACTTCCTCGACCAGCTCGGCGTGCCCATTGCCGGCATGCCCAAGGACTTCGTGCCCCACTTCCTGGCCCGGTACAAGGACGATGCCAACGTGCAGGACCTGGGCTCCATCGTCCAGCCCAACCTGGAGCGCGTGCATGCGCTCAAGCCCGACCTGGTGCTGATCTCGCCAATCCAGGCCAGCGCCTACCAGGAGCTTTCGGGCTTTGCGCCCACCGTGCATTTCGACGTGGACTTCAGGAACAGCGGCACCCGGCACCTGGACACCGTGCGCGATCATCTGCTGACCCTGGGTCGCATCTTCGGCAAGCAGGACCTGGCGCGCGCCAAGGCCGCCGAGATGTACGACAAGGTGGCCCAGGCCCGGCGCGCCACCGAAGGGCGCAAGGAGACGGCCCTCATCGTCATGCACAACAACGGCTCCTTCACCTCGTTCGGCCCGCAGTCGCGCTACGGCTTTGTCTTCAACGCGCTGGGCGTCAGGCCCGCCAGCATGGCGGCCGAGGCCGACCTGCACGGCCAGCCCATCTCCAGCGAATTCATCCAGCAGGCCAACCCGGACATCCTCTACGTGATCGACCGCACGGCCATCATGCAGCGCCGCCCGGGCATGGATGCTGCCGGCATGGACAACCCGCTGCTGCGCCAGACCAGCGCCTGGAAGAACAACCGCGTGGTCTTCGTCGATTCCGAGGCCTGGTACGTCACGGCGGCCAGCGTGACCTCGGTGAAGCTCATGGTCGATGACGTGCTCAAGGGCTACGGCGATGTGCCGGCAGCGGGCGCGGGCCCGGTGGCCGCTGCGGTTGCAAATTGATCGCATTCTCGATTGAGGGTTTGGCTTTCTCGTTCGGAAGACAAGGTGAAACACCCAACGCCTACCCGAATCGAAAGGAGTCCCGCATGGCACTACGCCATCCATCCCGTCCCGCGCACAACGGCGCATCGCGCGCCCTGCCGCGCCCGGCCTTTGCCTGCAGGCACACGGCCATCGCCGTGCACATGCTCTGCATGGCGGGCCTGGCACTGGGGGGCCTGGCCGTGGCCATGCCGTCCGCGCTGGCGCAGGCGGCTGCCCAGGGGGCCGCATCTGGAGCCGCCTCCGGGGCGGCACCCGGCGAGGCCCGCCGCGCCTTCAGCATCCCGGCCGGCCCGCTGGGCCAGGCGCTCAACGCCTTTGCCGCATCGGCCGGCGTGGAGCTGACGGTGGATGCCAGCCTGCTGCAAGGCCGCAGCAGCGCAGGCCTGTCGGGCAGCTACAGCGTGGCCGAAGGCTTTGCCGAGCTGCTGCGCGGCCAGGGCCTGCGCGCCCTGCGCGAAGCCAACGGCAGCTACACCCTGGGCCGCGACCGCAACGCGGCAGCGCCCGTGGACGGCGGCGTGCTCATGCCTGCCGTCACCGTGCGCGCACAGGCTCAGCAGGCGCCGGAAGCCTATGCCGGTGGCCAGGTCTCCACAGGCGGCCGCATGGGCCTGCTGGGTGACAAGGACTTCATGGAGACGCCCTTCAACACCATCAGCTACACCGAGAAATTCATCGCCGACCGCCAGGCCCGCGACATCACCGACGTGATCTCCGCCGCCGACCCCACCGTGTTCAGCACGGGCATGACCGGCATCATCAGCGAGAACTACTCCATTCGCGGCTTCAGCTCCAGCATTGGCGATGTGACCTTTGGCGGGCTGTTCGGCGTGGCACCGTTCTACCGCGCATCGCCAGAAATGTTCGAGCGCGTGGACGTGCTCAAGGGCCCCTCGGCCCTGCTCAACGGCATGCCGCCCGGCGGCTCGGTGGGCGGCACGGTCAACCTCGTACCCAAGCGCGCGGGCGACGAGCCGCTGACGCGGCTGACCACCTCCTTCATGTCCGATGCGCAGCTGGGCGCCCACATCGACCTGGGCCGGCGGTTCGGCGAGCGCAAGCAGTTCGGCATCCGCTTCAACGGCGTGCTGCGTGACGGCGACGGCGCCGTGAACCACCAGGAAAAAGAGACCCGGCTGGCCTCGCTGGGCCTGGACTGGCGCGGCGACCGTGCCCGCCTGTCGGCCGACCTGTACAGCAGCGAGGACCGCACCGACGGCTTGAACCGCGGCATCAACCTGGCCGCAGGCCTGCCCGTGCCCAGGCCGCCCAAGGCCGACACCCTGCTCAACCCCAGCTGGGCCTTCTACGACACCAAGGACAAGGGCGCCATGGTGCGCGGCGAACTCGACCTGGGCGACCGCGTCACGGCCTATGCCGCCGTGGGCACCAGCAAGACCCGGTACCGTTCCACGGGGGCCTACCTGATCCAGGTCTTCAACACGGCCGGCGACTACCGCACCAACCTGGCCGACCTGGGCTTCGAGATGGACAAGAAGTCGGCCGAGGCCGGCCTCAAGGGCAAGTTCAACACGGCCGGCGTGGGCCACCAGTGGGCGCTCAACGCCACCTACTACACGCATACCGACAAGCAGTTCGGCCGCCGCAACGTGCTGGCCCAGGACTGGATCACCAACATCTACCACCCCATCTGGGGCCCGGCCACCAGCTTCAACGCGCCCCCGATCTCGCGCACCGAACTGCGGCTGACCAGCATCGGCGTGGCCGACACCCTGTCTTTTGCGCAGGACCGCGTGCAGCTCACCCTGGGCCTGCGCCGCCAGCAGGTGCTCAGCGACACCTTCAACGTGGCCACGGGCGCGCGCACCGCGCGCTATGACGAAGGCGCCACCACGCCGGCCGCCGCGCTGCTGGTGAAGGCCAGCGAGCGTGTCTCGGTCTACGCCAACTACATCGAAGGCCTGAGCCAGGGCGCCACCGCACCCATGACGGCGGCCAACGCGGGCGAAGTGTTCGCGCCCTACAAGTCCCGGCAAAAGGAGCTGGGCCTGAAGCTGGACCTGGGCGACTTCGCCCACACCTTCAGCCTCTATGAGATCCAGCGGCCCAACGGCTACACCGATCCCGTCTCCAACGTCTTCTCCTTCGGCGGCGAGCAGCGCAACCGGGGCGTGGAATGGGGCTTCTTCGGCAACGTGGCCACGGGCGTGCGCCTGATGGGCGGCATTGCCTACGTACAGCCCAAGCTCACCCGCACGGCAGGCGGCGTGAACCAGGGCAAGCTGGCGGCGGGCGTGCCCAGGCTGCAGGGCAAGCTGGGCGTGGAGTGGGACCTGCCCGCCGTGCAGGGCCTGACGCTGACGGCCAACGCCACCACGGCTTCCAGACAGTACATCAATGCCGACAACTCGCTGTCCGTGCCGGGCCGCACCGTGTTCGACATCGGTGCGCGCTACGTGACCACTGCGGCCGGCCATCCGCTCACGCTGCGCGGCAGCATCACCAACGTGGCCAACAAGGCCTACTGGGCCACGCCGCTGTGGACCAGCCTCGGGCTGGGCGCACCGCGCACCTTCATGCTGTCGGCCACGGTTGATTTCTGAGCGATGACAGGGCGGCTTGCCTTCCATCAAGCCGCACCGAGCCTGCGCTGCCGCCCTGCGGGCTATAAACTAGCCCGGTCGGGCGGCAAAGCATGCCAGCCCCCTTGCCCTCCCGCCGTATACCAGGATGACAGACGCCTATGGACAGCCGCAATGACAGCATGGACCTGAGCGACGACAGCGTGTTCGAGAGCGCTGCGGAGTTGTTCCGTGCCATGGCGGCGCCCGTGCGCCTGAAGATCATCAGCGTGTTGTGCAATGGCGAGAAGAACGTGACCGAGCTGCTCGCCAGCATCGCCACCACGCAGCCCAACATGTCCCAGCACCTGAACACGCTGTACCAGGCCGGCGTGCTGGGCCGGCGCCGCGAAGGCGTCAGCATCTACTACTTCATCGCCAACGAGCAGGCTGCGCAGATGTGCTGCGCCATCTGCACCCAGGTCGCCATCGAGCAGGGCTGAGTGCCGCAGCCTGGCAGGGGCGACTCGGCTAGGATGCCATCCATGCCGCCCACACCCACCCTGGTCCAGCCCCTGCCGCTCGATGCCGACGGCATCCTCGCGCTGGCAGCGCGCTCCATGTTCCAGCTGTTCTCCACCATGAGCCAGGGCATGTTCCTGGCCGACAGGGCAGGGCGCATCGTCTGGGTCAACGAGGGCTACCAGCGCTTCCTGCCCGACCTGGGCGTGGCCTCGGTGGATGAGTTCCTGGGCCACATGGTCGAGGACGTCATTCCCAACACCCGCATGCGCCGCGTGCTGGAAACCGGCGAGCCCGTGCTCATCGACCTGCTCACCAACCGTGCCGGCACCTTCGTGGTCAGCCGCATCCCGCTCAAGGACGATGCGGGCGCGGTCATCGGTGCCATCGGCATCGTGCTGTTCGACCAGCCGGAGACCACGCTGCAGCCCCTGATCAGCAAGTTCGCCGTTCTGCAGCGCGACCTGGACGAGGCCCGGCGCGAGCTGGCCGCCCAGCGCAACCGCAGCCTGCGCGTGGCCGTGCAGGGCGAGCGCCGCGCCAAGTACAGCTTTGCCAGCTTTGTCGGCAGCAGCCCGGCGGCCGTGGAGGTCAAGCGCCAGGCGCGCCGCGCAGCCCAGTCGCTCAGCCCCGTGCTGCTGCTGGGCGAGACCGGCACCGGCAAGGAGCTGCTGGCCCATGCCATCCACGCCGCATCGGCCCGCAGCGGCGGCCCCTTCGTCACCGTCAACATCGCCGCCGTGCCGGACGCCTTGCTGGAGGCCGAATTCTTCGGCGTCACCCCCGGCGCCTTCACCGGCGCCGACCGCAAGCCGCGCGACGGCAAATTCAGGCTGGCCGACGGCGGCACGCTGTTCCTCGACGAAATCGGCGACATGCCCCTGAACCTGCAGGCCAAGCTGCTGCGCGCGCTG
Organism: Delftia sp. DT-2; assembly: GCF_028401915.1. Classification (NCBI taxonomy): domain Bacteria; kingdom Pseudomonadati; phylum Pseudomonadota; class Betaproteobacteria; order Burkholderiales; family Comamonadaceae; genus Delftia; species Delftia sp. DT-2. Next base: position 83,930 of record NZ_JAQOTI010000019.1, on the reverse strand, counting down.
CAGGAAGGCGAGATCGAACCGCTGGGCTCCAACCAGCTCGTGCGCTTTGACGTGCGCGTGGTCGCCGCCACCTCGCGCGACCTGCCGCAGATGGTGCGGGACGGCCGCTTCAGGGAAGACCTCTTCTACCGCCTGCACGTGCTGCCCATCCGCGTGCCCCCGCTGCGCGAACGCAGGCGCGACATCCCGGCCCTGGTCGAAGTCCTCTCCGAAGAACTGGCCCTGCGCAACGACATGCCCCCGCCCGAACTGCTGCCCGACGCCCTGGCCCTGCTGGCCGGCCAGACCTGGCGCGGCAACATCCGTGAGCTGCGCAACGTGCTGGAGCAGGCCGCCATGCGCAGCGAAGACACCGCCATCAACGCAGAGCAACTGCGCGAAGTGCTGCGCTCATCCGGCGTGGAACCCGCCGCCCCTGCGCCCGGCCCCGAGACTGCGCCCGCCCCGTCCCCTGCCCACGACAGCCCCGCCGACACCGACCTGCTGCGCCCCCTGGCCCAGCAGGTGGCCGAGCTGGAACGCAAGGCCATCACCGCCACCCTGGCCGCCAACAGCGGCAACAAACTGGCCACGGCGCGCCAGCTGGGCATCTCGCGGGCCACGCTGTATGACCGCATGGCGGTGCTGGAGCTGGGGGGCTGAGTCACCCGCCATCTGCAGGCCGTACCGTGGCCAAGAGGCAGGGCGATTCCTGCTGTTCCCCATCCCGGAGCCCATCCCGGAACCCAGTCCGTGAACATGAAAAACCTCCTTACCCGCCTCAAGACCGCATTCAGCAAGCCTGCACCCGAGCCCGCTCGCCCACAGGAACACCCGCAACACCAACGCCAGCAGCAGGAACCCCAGGCGGATGCTGCAAAGGACGAAGTACTCATCAACGCCTACTGCACCGTCTGGGACCTTCCTGCGATTGACTTTCCGCACACGCTGGCCGGGCGCCGCGATCTGTCGGACCCCGAGCTGGCACCGCATCTTTCCGGCTTTGTCGGCTATGTGCTGGGGCGCGGCGATGGGCAGATGACGCGCAACCGCTACCACGCCATGCGCCATATCCAGCGCGTGCAGCAGCACCTGAGCCTGGGCATTGCGCCGGAGCAGCTCGATGCCTTTGCCGGCTGGGCACAGCGCGCCAACGCCATCGCATTTCTGGCGGACGGCAGCATTCGCGACCCGCAGGGCCGCATCCTGCTGGCCGCCAACGGCGCCGAGCCCGATGAACAGGCCGCGCTGCCCTATCCGCAGCAGGCCTGGCAGCGCAAGCAGCGCAGCGAGCAGACGCTGGCGCAGCGCGGCTTCACGCCAGCGGCCAGCCTGCCGCCGCTGATCTCCGAGCCCGAACTGCGCATGCGCGCGCCCGATGAGATCGCCGCACGCGCCTTCGCCCTGCTGGCCGTGGCCGTGCGCGCCGAATCGCTGAACGAAGCAATGAACAGTGGCGAACCGCTCACGCCCGACGAGCTGTTCCAGCGCCTGCCAGCCGCCCAGGCCGCGCTCACCCCCAACGAGCGCGACTTCATGGCCACTGCCCAGCCCTCCGAAGAGGCCATCGCCAAGTTCGGCTGGCGCTACGAAGCCGCGTACTTGCTGGAATGGGCGCTGGGCCTGGTCGATACGCTGCCGTTCCCCGATGCCATCTGCGACGTGCCGCTCACCTCGCGCACCCTGCTGCAGGCCGGCGACCTGCAAGGCGCCCTGCATGCCGCGCGCATGCGGCCCGACAGCGACATCCTCGACGCCCTGGACCAGCACTACCGCCTGCACTGGATCGTGCGCCAGGCCCAGGTGCAACAGCAGCCCGCGCCCGCGGGGCTGAACGCCGACGTGCTCATGGAGCGCCACCACGCCCTGAACTGGCTGGTGCGCTTCGAGGGCAACGACTGGGATGACGTGGACACGCCCACCTGAGCAGGTGGCATGGCCGCACAGCCGGCCCTCTTTTTATTCCTGTTTGAGATTGAAACTCATTCAACTGTCTATACTCGCCGCTTCGCGGCCCCCGGCACCGCCTGCCGTTGGGCCAAGGCGGCCGGGCATGGCCATCCGTTGACTGATCCGTTGTTGGCTCCCGTGGTCGTACGCTATTACCGAGAACTGCTGAGGTTCCTGCAAAGGGCCGTCAAGGATCGCGACACGGCCGAGGATCTTGCACAGGAAAGCTATGCGCGCCTGCTGGCCGTGCAGCGCTCTGGAGAGGGCATTGCCGAACCGCGTGCCCTGCTGTACCGCACGGCGCGCAACCTGGTGATCGACCAGTACCGCCGCAGCGAGGTGCGTGGAGCGCATGCGCCGCTGGATGCCGGGCCGCAGGGCGCGGAGCAGGCGCAGGGCGCGGATGACCTGGCCGGCCCCCAGGCCTGCGAGCCCGAGATCGCCGCCATGTCCTCCCAGTCCGTGCAAGCGCTGCTGGCCGCCATCGGCGCCTTGCCGCTGCGCTGCCGCGAGGCCTTCATCCTGCACAAGTTCGACGGCATGTCCCAGGCGGAAGTGGCCCGGCACATGGGCATCTCCACCACCATGGTCGAGCGCCACATCAAGCTGGGCATGCAGGCCTGCCGCGCCTGCCAGGACCGCATGGACGGCACGCCTGCGCCCGCAGCATCGCCCCGGCCGGGAGACGCTCGATGAGGCCAGACCTTGCATGGCCTGCGCGGACTGCGGCCTGTGCCCTCACCCCGTTTGCCCCGCACGCGGGGTTGGGTTCGCGGCTGTCCGTGCGTCTGCTTCCCTGTAGCCTGCGTCATTCGCATGACTGAACACCTCCCCCCAGCCCGGCCCACCGATGCCAGCCGCAGCGCCGATGCCCAGGCGCTGGACTGGTTTGCGCAATTCAGCCAGCAGCCGCAGGCCGCCTTCGATGATGCGGACTTCCAGGCCTGGCTGGCCGTCGATCCGGACCACCGGGCCGCCTTCGAGCGCTGGCAGGCCGACTGGCGCCGCCTTGATACGCTGCCTGACACCGCCGTCCAGCAGCTGCGCCGCCAACTGGCTGCCGACAAGGCCGCTGACCTGCACGGGCAAAGGGCGCGGCCACGGCCCGCCCCCGCTGTCCAGCCAGCCCGGCCAGCATGGTCCGCTCCGCTGGCCTGGCTGCGCGGCTGCACGGCCGCCGTGCCCCGTGCCGCGCTGGCGGCCGCCGTGCTCCTGGTGGCCGGTGGCGCGGGCCGCATGGCCTGGGAGCATTGGCAGAGCCGGCCCCTGTTTGTCCAGGACTACGCCACCGGGCGCGGCCAGCAGTTGAACGTGGAGCTGCCCGACGGCAGCCGCTTGCGGCTGGACACCGCCACCCGCGTGCATGTGGCGCTGTACCGCCAGCGGCGCGAAGTGCGCCTGCCCGAAGGGCAGGCCGTCTTCCAGGTGCACGGCGATGCGGACCGGCCCTTCGATGTGCTCGCCGGCAGCGTGAAGGTCACCGTGGTCGGCACCCAGTTTGCCGTGCGCCACACGGCCGGCAGCCCGGTGCAGGTGGCCGTGCAGGAAGGGCAGGTGCGGGTGTCTGCGGCCGGCCCTTCCGATGCCGTGCTGCTCACTGCGGGCCAGCAGGTGCAGGCCGATGGCGATGGCCGCCTCTCGGCTGTCGGCGCCGTGCCGCCTGCCGGCATCGCGCCCTGGCGCGACGGACGCGTCAGCTTCGACAACGTGCCGCTGTCGCAGGCGCTGGCGGAATTCGAGCGCTATGGCCCCACGCGCCTGGCGGTGCGCGATCCTGCCGTGGCCGCCATGCGCCTGTCCGGCACCTTCGACCCGCGCCGCCTGGACAACTTCCGCAAGGCCCTGCCCAAGGTGCTGCCCGTGCGCCTGCTCGACCCCCAGGGTGGGGAAGGCGCGCAGACCCTCATCGTCGCCGCGCACTGAGACGGGCGCTGCGAGTTCCTCAAAAATTTTTCACGGGCGGGTTGGGGTTTTGCCGTGCCGTGCGTCTACCTGAGAAGGATTCGTATTCGCAGCCTTCCGGAGATTTCCCTCATGCCCCGTTCCATTTCCATTTCCATTCCCGGTTCCGTCCTCTTCACCCCCGTCCCGCTGGCCCTGGCCACGGCCTTGCTGCTGGCCACCATGGCCGCGCCGTCCCGCGCCCAGTCCCAGGCTCCGTTGCAGGCGCTGCCTGGCGCGGGTGGTGCGGGTGGCGCGTCGGCCATGGCCTCCGTGCCGGTGCAGATCCGCATCGCCTCCCAGCCCCTGGCGCAGGCACTGGACACGCTGGCCCGCCAGGCTCGGCTTGAATTGATGGTGCAGCCCGCACTGGTGGAGGGCAGGACCGCACCCGCCGTCGAAGGCCGCCTGAGCGCTTCCGAGGCATTGGGCCGCCTGCTGGCCGGCACCGGCCTGTATGCGGAAATCGACGGCAGCGCCGTCATCGTGCGGCGCATGCCCCAGGGGGCGGCCACCGGCTCGCTCACCCTTGCGCCCGTCAACGTCTCGGCCAAGGCAGAGCGCAGCGCCATCACCGAGGGCTCCGAATCCCTGGCCGCGCGCGCCATCAGCATCACCAAGGGCGACCAGGCGCTCAAGGACATACCGCAATCTGTCAGCGTGCTCACGCGCCGCCAACTGGACGACCAGGGCATCACCGACCTGCGCGTGGCCGCCAACAACGTCACCGGGACCGTGGGCGTCAAGGGCGTGGGGCAGGGCATGGTGCTTTCGGCCCGGGGCTTCCAGATCGACGCCTGGCAGTACGACGGCGTCGCCATCCCCCGCAACAACTACGCCCTGGGCAACTGGGGCACCGAAGGCATGGTCTTCTATGACCGGCTGGAAGTGCTGCGCGGCGCCTCCGGCCTGCTGCAGGGCACGGGCAGCCCCGGCGGTGCCGTCAACCTCGTGCGCAAGCGCGGGCAGGCGGAGCGCACCGTCGCCATCACCGCCCGTGCCGGCTCGTGGGACCGCTACGGCCTGCAGCTCGATGCGGGCGGGCCCCTGAACAGCGAAGGCACCCTGCGCGGCCGCGTCGTGCTGGACGAATCGCGCAGCCACTCCTTCGTGGACTACGTCAACGACCGCACGCGCTCCCTGTACGCCGCCCTTGACTACGACATCAGCCCCGACACCACCGTGGGCCTGGGCATCAGCCACTCCGACAGCAACGGCCGCCCCATGATCCGGGGCCTGCCGCGCTTTGCCGATGGACGCGACCTCGGCCTGCCGCGCTCCACCTTCGTCGGCGCCTGGTGGAACCGGGCCAGCATAGAACAGACCACCTTCTATGCCGACCTGGACCACCGCTTCAACGCCGACTGGAGGCTCAAGGTCTCCACCCTGCGCATGAGCGAGAAAAACACCTCCGCCCACCAGCGCATGCACGGCAACGTCGCGGCCGACGGCAGCGGCCTCACCTATGCCAACTGGGTCACCGACTTCGACTCCACCAAGGTCGGCCTGGACGCCTTCGTCAACGGCCGCTTCCAGGCGCTGGGCCTGCGCAATGAAATCACCGTGGGCGCCAACTACTCCCGGTACAAATCCAACGACATGTATGCGCGCACCTTCACGCCGGGCGGCAACATCTTCAACATCGACCACAACCGGCCCTGGCAGAACCTGGACACCATCATGGCCGGAGGCGGGATCAAGACCCTGCCCCGGTACGACGTGGAGCAAAAAGGCATCTACGCCAGCTGGCGTGCCAAGCTGGCCGAGCCGCTGACCGCCATTGCGGGCGCACGCGCCAGCTGGTACGACTACCTCTACAGCGTGCCCCTGTCCAACGCACGCACCTCCATCACCGCCTCGGGCGAGATCACGCCCTATGCGGGCCTGGTCTATGCGCTCACGCCCCAGTGGTCGGCCTACGGCAGCTACACCAGCGTCTTCGAGCCGCAGTCCGAGCGCACCGTGGCCGGCCACGTGCTGGATCCCATCATCGGCACCAACTACGAAATCGGCCTCAAGGGCGAACTGCTGGACGGGCGCGTCAACACCTCGCTGGCCCTGTTCCGCTATGACCACAAGAACCGTGCCGTCAACGACGTAGCCTCCGGCATGGCCTGCGACGACTGGTACTGCTCCACCGCCTCGGGCAAGGTGCGCAGCCAGGGGCTGGAAGCCGAAGTCAGCGGCGAAGTGCTGCGCGGCCTGCAGCTCATGGCCGGCTACACGTACAACACCACCAGGTTCCTCAGCGACCCCGTCAACCAGGGCAAGGTCTTCAGCACCTGGACGCCCCGGCACATGCTGCGCGCCTGGGCCGCCTATCGCCTGCCCGGTCAATGGAGCCACCTGAACGTGGGTGCCGGCTTCACTGCACAGACCCATACCTTGGGCTATGACCGCTCCTTCAAGGTCCCCGGCTTCACCGTCTGGAACATGCGCCTGGCCTACCAGCTCAACCCCGAAGTCAGCCTTGCCATGAACCTCAACAACGTCTTCGACAAGCGCTACTGGATCCCCGGCTTTGCCGAGCAAAACGGCAACAACGACTTCGGCGACCCGCGCAACCTCATGTTCACGCTCAAGTACACGCCGCGCATCTGAGAGGCAGGCGGGCGCGGGGGACTGAGGGCACGGGCCGTGCGCGCATTGCTGCCACGGCCCAACTCAGGCTGAACTCAGGCCCAGCCGCTCCAGCGTGATGCAGGCCAGCCATCGGCACCCATCCGCTGGCCAAGCGGCATCATCCGATATGCAGCGCCCTGTGGCGTCCATCTGGATACGGGTGACGTGGCGCGAAGCCCCGGGCTTTGAACGGCGGGCAGGCATGGCCAGCAAGGCTTCGGGCAGCGGCTGTGCTGGTGGGCTGGGTTGCAGTCCCTTGGGATTTTTGGCTGGGCGCAGGCGCTGCGGTGATCGCTCCATCCCGATCACCCACATCCAGAAGACTGCCGGGTCGCGAAATCGATGACCTGGCATTTCCACCAGCAGCATGGCGCTGCCGCCCCGCTGCATGGCTTGGGCACAACGCAGCGGAGCGAGGGCGGGGAAATTCTCAAGCTGCGCTTTCCAGCCGGGCAGCAGCAACGCCAGAACCTGCGCCAGCTCCTGCGGGCCGGGCTGTGGCGTCAACTGCAGCGGCAATTGCACCTGCAGCCATGCCCGTTGCCGCAGCACGGCAGCGCACCGCCGTGCACACCACCAGGCGCCCAGCGGATCGGGCAGGCACTGGGCATCGGGAACCGTGGGCAGCGTGGCCCAGCGCGTCCTGCGCGAGGGTGTGCAGACCGCATACCGCCATTGCGTATCGAAGCGCAGGCCAGGCATGAAGGTGCGAGCGGCAGACTTGGTGGGGCTATGCATTGCGACGGCAGATGCGCCACCGTCAGGCCGGTGCGGTCCTGGCTCCAAGCGTGACAGTGCCAAGCCAACGGCATGGGTGCCATGGCCCGTCGGCATTTTGCAGATGGCAGGACCCGTCGGCTTGCACCTGGATCCGGGTGGGGTATCCGCTGGACCAGGGGATGGTCCAGTCGAAGGGCAGGACCAGCAGGGCCTGGGGCGGTGCCATGGCTTGTATGTCCAGTGGCTGCCACGTGTCGGGTGCAACGCAATCTTCGGTGCACGGCAAAGGCAGTTGCGGCTCGTAGCCCACCACCCAGGCCCAGAAAATGCCGGGCTTGGGGCCGTCACATTCCGGCGACTCCAGCATCAGCAATGCACTTCCTGCCTGCTCCACCGCATGGGCGCAGAGCAAGTGTGTCTCGGCGCATTGCGCATGTGCCTGCACGTTGCAATCGGGCATCAGCACATCGAGGATCTGCGCCATCTCCTGCACGCCGGCAACAGGGGGCAGGTGAGTGGGAAGCTGCAGGAACAGCCAGCTTCGCTGCTCCAGTACCACGGTGCACCGGCGAACGCACCACCAGACGCCATAGGGGTCGGCCGGGGCAACGGGGTCGGATGCCGTCGGCAGCTGTGTCCAACTGGTGTGGCCCGATTCCGTGCGTCTCTTGTATTGCCAGTGCTCATCAAAGCGCAGGCCGCAGATGAGGCGGTGATCGAGACGGATGTCTTCCTGCGGAACCTCCCGCTCACATGGCTCTGGTGCGTCGTCGGGCTTTTGCATTATTCGGATCCGGAAAGGCCGCCGTTGCCGGCGCTGTGGTTGTCCGACTGCGCCACGGTAATGGCCCCGATGCACCGGTACCGGCCCCGGCGCGCATCGATGCCATCCACACCGCACAGCCCTTCGCCATCCACCGTCATCCTCAAGGCGTGGTTCCTTGCCAGGGGAGATTTCGATCCGAAGGGCCAGATCAGCAGGGCGCGAGGACGCCCGGGCACGTCAAAGGCCGAAGTGCGCTTGGCGCGCTTGAACTTCTCATGCATTTCCACGCCGACCACCCAGGCCCAGAAAACGGGTGGCGCGCCAACACTCAAATCTTCGGCCTGCAACTGCAGCAAAGAGCAGCCATTGGCAAGCAGCGCATCGGTGCTGCGCAGCAGCGGCGCCTGTGCCGTGCTCTCGTCGAGCACCTTGACGTTCCAGTCCGCAAGCATTGCGCCCAGGGCCAATGCCACATCGCCACATTCCGGCTGCACAGGCAGGCCCGGGGGCAGATGCACGGAATGCCAGGGCATGCGATTGAGCACCGCAACGCACTGGCGCACGCACCACCACGCGCGCTGTGGATCTGCTGCAGCCACGCCGCCTGCGCGGGTTGCCGGCAGTCGCGCCCAATAGCGACGGCCTGACGGCATGCGCGCCGCGTACGTCCACAGCCCGTCAAAGCGCAGCCCAGGGGTGAAGCGGTGGGTGACGTGCGCGGTCTCAGCCACGGGACCTCTCGTCATCGTGTGCCGAAGGGCTGGCCCCGTAGGGAGTCTTGATGCCACAGCGGTCCCCGATGCGCATGAGCGCCATACCCAGGGATGTGCGCGGCTCTTTGGTCTTGCCCAATGCGAGGTCAGAAATCGTTGCTTGACCGCAGCCCACTTCGCGGGCGATCTGGCTTTGACTGACACCCTTCGCTGCAAGTCTGGCGAGGTAGTCTTTCCATTCCATAGTTTCATCCTATCGAAAAGTCGATTTTTTTACAATCGAATTTGACATATCGGTTTTCCGTAAGCTACGGAGCATGTCAACCGATTTCGGCCAACGCCTCAAAAGCGCTCGCAGTCTCGCGGGCCTCACCCAAGCGCAGCTGGGCCGCCAGGCGGGCATGGGGCAATCGACCATTGCCGACCTTGAAAGAGGCGGAAGCGGCACCTCCAAAACGGCCACGCTCGCCTCCCTGTGCGGTGTCTCGGCCCTGTGGCTGGAATGCGGCAAGGGCCCCATGTCGGCCGATGCCGCGGCGCTGCAGCGCCAACTGCCCCAGGGCACGCGCCGCTACCCGCTGCTTGGCCTGCAGCAGGCTGGCGGCCGCAGCGCACAAGACGCCATGGACGATGCCGACGATGAGCAGTTCCTGGGCATTGAAGTCGCCAGCGACAACGCATCGCCCCGTGCGTTCTTCGTGCGACTGGAAGACAACGCCATGGCCCCGGAAATCCGGGAAGGGGACCGCGTGCTCATCGATCCCGCCCTGCCGCCGCGGCCCGGGGACTGCGTGCTGGCCACCGACTCCCGGCAACAGGCCATCTTGCGCAAATACCGGGTGCGCGGGCTGGACAAGGCCGGTGCGGAAATCTTCGAGTTGGTGCCGCTCAACGAAGACCATCCCACACTGTGCAGCGACGAGCAGGCGCTGCAGTTGCGCGGCACCGTGGTGGAGCATCGCCGGCGGTTCCAGGCCCGGTAGCAGGGCCGAGGCCTTGGCACCGCTGCGGCGGCCCTGGTGCTGCCGGCTGCCGCGCCCGTGATTCATGGATGGCGGCAAGGGACAAGCGGCTTGGGCAAATCTTCCGACGAGGGCAGGCATCAACACAGTGGGTGCCCCTGCAGGAGGCCGGCATGGCCGACTTGGTCGACTTGGCCTCGTTCTCCGAGTTGGCCGCGTTGGTCGTCCTGCGCGGGTGACAGCGTCACGGCGGAAAGGCAGCGGCACTCGCGCCACTGCCCGTCAATGCCATCCACATCGCAGCGCCCGTCGCTGTTCATCTGCACCCGCGCCGCATAGCCGCAGGCCCAGGGCATGCTCCAGCCAAAGGGAATGGTCAGCAGCGCGGCAGGGCGGGGCGCGCGGCTTGCGGGCCATGGCTTCACCGGCGCGGGCCGCATCTTCTGATGCATCTCCACGCCAATCACCCAGGCCCAGAACGTGCTCTGCGGCCGCCGGTGCAGCGCCTCTGACTGCAGTTGCAGCACCGCCCCGCCTCCTGCCATCACCGCCTGGGTGCAGGACTGCATGGGCATGTGCCCGGCCCCTGCGCTGAGTTGTACCTGCCAGCGCGGCATCAGCGCGTGCAGGGCCAGCGCCACATCTTCCGGCCCCGGCCGCAAGGGCATGTCTGAAGGCAGATCCAGCGACTGCCACATCTCCCGCCGCAGCACGGCAGCGCAGCGCCGCACACACCACCAGGCGCCATGCGGATCAGCCCTGCCCGCATCAGGCTGCCCCAGCGGCAGCCGCGACCAACAGGCCCGGCCCGATGGCGCACGGGCGGCGTACTTCCATTGCGCAGCGAAGCGCAGGCCAGGGGTGAAGTGGTGGGTGATGTGCATGGATTCCAAAGTTGCGGCCAATCGCGAGGCCGACGAATTAGTAGATTTCTTAAATTAATACATCAATGCTTTATTAAATCAAGTATTGGTTTGTATCAATTGTTAAAAGCAGAATCCAGCAATGCTTGAGAAAACAGCGAAGCTGATGCGGGTCAGACTGGAGGCCGCGTTCGCCCGGTGGCAGCCTGCGGAGGGCAAGAAAACCAAGAAGCGCCTCGCGGAGCTGTGCGAGAAGGAGTTGGGCGTCAAGTGCACTCCCCAAGGCGTCAATGGCTGGTTCAAGACGGGCCGCATGGACAAGATGTGGCTTCCCGTCGTCGGAAGAATCCTGAACGTAGACCTGCTTTTGGACGTTGATGTTTCCGCAGATGGCGCGGTCTCGGCCGTGGGGCGCGCCTATCCTCTGAGCTTCACGGGACCCTCCCGCCGCCGGAGGGTTCGCCTTGTGGAGTTCGGAGACGACAGTCCCTCACAGGGGGCTTTCTTCCTTCAACTCGATGGCGACTCCATGTCCCCGGAGTTCCGCGAAGGTGACCGTGTGCTGATCGACCCTGCTGTCACGCCGCAGCCCGGCGACTATGTGGCCGCCAAGACCGGAAAGAATGAAACCCTGTTTCGCAAGTACCGGCTGCTCGGCCACGATGACAGCGGCGAGGAGGTTTTCGAGCTGATGCCGCTTAACCAGGACCATCCCGTCATGCGCAGTGACAACTACGGGCTTTCCGTGATCGGAACCATGCTGGAGTTGCGGCGGAAGTTTCCGCGACCTTGACCCTAGGATCTGCCAGTATGCGCAGCTCCGTGAACGCCGCCTTGGAAAGCAATGCGACACGGAGCATCTCCTCCGGACTGGTCAACCGGCTTGGCTGGTGGTCCAGCTTCTGGCCTGATATCTACCCATTTGGTGATGCTCATCTGTTGCCTGCAGGTGTCGGCTTTGCAGCGATTGCTGCCACTCATGCCTGCATCCTCAGTTTCGATCACAGCCGCATAGTGGTCATCCAATCACCAAAGCCGCCAGCGCCTCGCTATCGTGGCGCATAGCTTAGAGCGATGCGTACTCGAATGGGCCGCGTAGTGAAATAGGCACTATCGCCACCATGCAGGCGGCGATAGTGTCCTAGATGGGAATTAATGTTCGGCCGCTCATGTATGAATCATACGCCCCCATCTATTGCCGCTGATAGCAACTTGTGACCAGTGCGTGCCTCACTTCTTTTTAGGTGCTGCAGGCTTCAAAGCAGGATTATTTCCAGGAGTCTCTTTGTTGTCACGACGACGCTGGTCAGGCTTGCCCGTCGATTTTGCAATCGGTTTTGGTCCCGGCTTAAGGTTCATGAGGAATCTCCTTTAAATAAGTGTTGTGCATAGTAGCTGTTACTTTTCTTCGGTGCAACTTCGCAAAGAAATTTGCCAAATTCTTGTTGGCACACATCCAACAAAGACTGATCAGCCCCAATGCCTTCCATAGGCTTTTTCTGAGAAAACATTATCATCTTTCGCTACCTCATCGATACGACCATTTGGCCAAGTGCGCACCATCAGCACCTCGCGTCCCCAGTCGATGCCCTGAAGTGCAGTCAGGATTGCGGCTGTTGCTACACCACTAGGGATACCCCTATTCAAATTTTAAGAAGTGCACTTACCCTTTGCAGCAACACTGGCTCAAAAATCTGGGAGTAAGCCTCCCTGTATTTCGCAGCATTAAGGCCAAACCACTTGACAGGAGAAGACATGAGCAAGCCCGTAATGTCAGTCACAACTGCAGATGTAAAAATTCTCAAATCCAATCCACCTCAATACGTCATCGAAGCTGCCGGATCAGTATCCACATCCGGTTGGACAAATGCTCGACTTGAACCAAGGTATTACATCAATTTCCCAGAAGATGGGATACAGGATCTTGATTTCGTTGCTGACCCTCCAAAGGGCATGGCACTCATGGTTGTCACGCCAATCGTCGCTAGCCCAATGGAGTGGAGTGATCCGCCAGCGTACGTAAAGGGCATTCGCATCCACGCTCAGTCCAACGAAATTACAAAAATGTTCTAAACCGTAGAGGCAAGAGATTGCCCATACGCCTCCGGGCATATCATCGGCGGGTACTTGGTGGTCACACATTCCGCATCAGCGCAACGACATCGGTCGCGTGCAGCCTAACAGCGCGGCCAATAGCCGAACCTTGCGGCAGTGGATCTCAGCGAGAATGGCTCGACTGTCGCAAGCTGACCCGTTGCAGACGTTTTTCCAGTACCTGCCGGTGCCCACTTTGCAGCGATCGCCGTCGGTCGCGGATTACGGTGTGGCCGCAACTGTAGGGAGGCAGAAGCGGCCTTTGAGCTCCGAATGAAGCAAATCTCTTCAACATTCCCGTCTATTCAGAGTTGGTGAGCCATTGCAACAAGACCAAGACCTTCGTCCTCGAAAACACATATGCGACTGGTCGCCCTGAATCCGTGGCGCTCCCAAAAAAGCGCGTGACTGCCCTTTTGTACTCGCGTGTGGCTAAGGAAACAGGAGTTGTTCCCACGCCTTGCATCGGTCATGTCAACCCAAAAAGCTGGCGTCGGACTTCGCTTGTGATACGTTACAAACAAGCAAGAAGAAGCGATCAAGAGGAGTTCTGGATGAAGGAAATCAGTGGTCGGGCTTTCGCCGAGCGGTTTGCTCTGAATCCTTTGGGTTTTGCATGGTTGCTCGGTGCCGGAGCCTCTGCTACTGCGGGCATACCTACGGGCTATCAAATGATTCAGGAGTTCCGAACACGCCTGTTTGCCTCGGAAACCGGTATCAGCCTGCGCGAAATCGACTCAGCGGACCCCGTTTGGCAGTCGCGCATCGACCTCCACCATGAGAGGAAGGGGATTCTCCCAGCCAAGGGAGACCCCTCGGAGTACAGCCGGGCATTCGAAGCCCTGTACCCCACGCCTGAGGATCGGCGGCTCTTCATCAGAAATCAGGTCAGCAAGGGAAGCCCGTCGCTCGGCCATAAGGTGTTGGGGTCACTTCTGGGAGCACGGAAGACCACCTGCGTGTTCACCACGAATTTCGATTCGCTCATCGAAAGTGCTGCCACCATTGCATCGCAGCTTCTGCCCGCCAGCGAACGTGGTACGCCGACCCTCGCCGCGATCGACAACGCGGCCCGCGCCGAAACCTGCCTGCGCGAGAGCGAGTGGCCGCTGATCGTGAAGCTGCACGGCGACTACCAGTCTGTCGCACTCAAAAATACCGATCAGGAGCTGGCACAGCAAGACGCCCAGTTGCGGCTGGTGTTGACCCAATCCCTACAGCGGTTCGGACTGGTCGTTGTCGGCTACAGCGGCCGCGATGAGTCCATCATGCAGGCCTTGAGCGCCGTCCTTCGATTCCCTGTTCGCTATCCCAAGGGCATTTACTGGCTGTGCCGTGATGCCGACAGCTTGCTCCCCTCGGTCCGGGAGCTCCTTGAACAAGCCGAATTGGCACAAGTGGATGTGCATCTTGTCAGGGGCACCACCTTCGATGAGCTATGTGGAGATATCGCAGACGTCACGGAACTTCCCGCCCCTTTGGTCACCCATGTGTTCGGCGACCGCAGCACCGCCGCTCTAACGCAAGTACCGCTGCAGCGACATGCGGCACTGCGTGCGCCGGTGCTCAGGCTTTCGGCAATGCCTCTGATCGAGATGCCCAAGTCCGCCCGGAGGATCGCTCTCAACTCGAACGCTGGCATCGCCGACGTTCGTGCCCTGCTCAAGCAGGCTGGCGTGAGAGCCACCGTTGGACAGGCAGGGGGCCCTGGCGTACTGGCAGCATTCGGACCCGACGCGCTGCTGGAGCAGGCGCTGGCACCCCTCGGAGCCAGGTTGGCTGGAGAGGTCGCGCTGGACATCGCTAGGGATTCCTGGGCCAAAGGCGTGATTTACGACGCACTCGTTCGCGCGCTTTGCAGGGGGCTACCTCTGTTCGCACGGTTGCATGGCCGTGGCCACAGCCTCTCGGTGTCACGTCCGAACAGCGAACTCCCCAGGGAGCTGGCACAGGCCAGGAACGAACGGTTGTCGCGCTTAAAAACGGCGTATCGGTCCGAGCTGACCGGCCCGATCCCAGGCACGTCCAGCAAATACTCGGAAGGTCTCTCAATACGGCTGGAACAGGCTGACGACCGCTGGTGGGCTGTGTTCGAACCGGCGACTTTCATTGACATCGACCACCGCGCAGCCGATGCTGATCCCCCTCAGGCAAGCGCCGAATGGCGTAAGGCCGAGGATTGGCGCAGGGAGCGCTGGGTGAGGAAGTACAACGACCGCTGGTCTGAAATCCTTGATGCCTGGGTGGAGTTGCTGACACATGCCCAAGGCCCCCGACGCAGCGCCTACGGCTTGGTCGAGGAGCCGGGTGTCGATGCGTTGTTCGAGCTGGGCTCAAAGACTGCGCGCAGCAGGCCAGCACACGACCACGATTTTTTCCATGTGCAGCGGGGGCAGCGATGAGTGTCGAGAAGCCACTCCCGATCGGCTTGCCCGCGTTCACGCTGCTGGAGGAACCTGAGCTGGCCTTCGCGTCTGGTGACCCCAAGGCCCGCCACCGGCACCCGCTGCTTGGACTGTCGCGCTTTGGCGCGTTCGATCAGGCATCGTATCGACACTACAGCCAGGACCTTCGCGTCGCGTATGTGGGGCCCAGATCGGGCGCGGCACTGGTGCGCGACATGCGGGAGAGCCTGCGTGGCCCGCAACGCAATACCGACAACAATAGCTACGCTCAAGCTTATCCGGGATTCGAAAACCTGTTCGGTGTGGATCTGCTCAGCGCTGACAAGCAGACCCATGTTGTGTGGCCCGAGGAGCTGTACGACCTCGGTCAGGGCGACACGGTCAGCGAGCGGGTCCGCGCAGCTCTCCATCACGCACTCAAGCGCCTTGAGGCTGCACGCGCCCAGTTCGATGTGGCGCTGGTGTACTTTCCCGACCGATGGCTCTCACATCTTCGGACTAAGGAATTCGATGCGCACGACGAGCTCAAGGCGCTGGGGGCTCAATTGGGCATACCGACCCAGGTCATCAATGACAAGTCACTGAAGTTCGGCAACTGGGGCGCTCGCGCATGGCGCCTCTCCGTGGCGCTGTATGCCAAGGCCGGCGGGACGCCCTGGAAGCTGGCGCCACTCGAAGGCATACCCGAGGACACCGCCTACATCGGACTGGCCTATGCCATTCGTCGATCCTCGGACGAAGCCCACTATGTGACCTGCTGCTCCCAGGTCTTCGATATGGAGGGCGGCGGCATGCAGTTCATTGCCTTCGAAGCGAACGATGCAATTGCCGACGAAGCCGAGGCACGGCGCAACCCGTTTCTTTCGCAAGCTGACATGCGGGCGGTCCTCACGCGCAGCGTCCGGCTTTACCTCGAAGGACATGCAGGCCGCGTCCCGCGTCGCCTTGTGATCCATAAGACCACCGCCTTCACCGAAAGCGAACTCAAGGGAGTGCAGGACGCGACGCAGTCGATCCCGGAAGTCGAGTGCATCGAGATCGGCTCAAGCTCGGCATGGCGAGGCGTCTGGATGGTCGAGGCGCGAGCCAAGCAACCCAGCATCCAGCCAGCGCGCTTCCCTGTTCCACGCGGCACCCTTGTTATGACCTCCGGCAATGCGGCGCTCCTGTGGCTTGCTGGCAATGCACCGTCAGCCGTTGGTGGTAGGGATTACTTCCAAGGAGGCAAGAGTATCCCGAAACCGATTGTCCTTCGTCGTCACATGGGGCGCGGCCCCTTCGAACTCCTGGCTTCCGAAGCCATGGCGCTGGCCAAAATGGACTGGAATAACGATGCGCTGTATGACCCCTTGCCGGTGACAATTATGTACTCGCAACGACTGTCACGCACCATCTCTAATGTGCCCAGCTTACCCGCGCACAGCTATCCGTATCGGTTATTCATGTAATAACGACACACATGGAAGCAATGCGCTTACTTACATTGAGTCTACTAGACTTCAGTCAAGCCAAGTTGTAGTCAAATTATAAATTCATCCTAACTCCATGTTCCATTTCCTCGTTACTTCCGATAAAGGCGCATGGGAGGGCAAGGTCGAGATCTACTCTCGCAGCCGCTTCCTTGAGTACACGCCGGACGACATCGTTGCCAAGTTCTCGAACATTACAAGTGAGGTTATTGAGCAACTGAAGAAGATGCCTTGCCTTTGCGCTTACGAAGGCGAGTATGACATTCGTGTTGCAAAGGTCAAGTCAATTGAAGTTCAAGCGGGGTCAGTGCGCATTGAAATCGACTTCGATAATCGCATTTCTCCAATTCCATTTGACGATTTCAGCAAGCACAAGAAGCGCTTCGGAATTCACGAATGGGAGTTTTCTCGCACCCACTGGGCAATCAAGAGTGGCGATCTACTAGAAAAGCTCCGAGAAAGTAGCATTGCATTTGTCGACCAAGAGACTGCTCTGGCAGATGTCTTCGAGGATTTTGCACCTGCCGAAGACGTCTCTGGCCTGATAGTTCAGAAGGGTCCGACAGTAGTGCGCAGCGTTTCCGAGTTCATTGCCCAGGTGAACAAGCTGAACGACGCGACCCGGGAAGCCTTCTATCGGGGCCACACAGACATTGAGTACCAACTGAAGCCATCTGTATTTCGCACAAATAAGCAAGGCGTACCGCTCTATAGAAACAGCGAACATCAAATGTTTCGCGAAGTGCTGGTTTCAAACTCTTTTGACTTCAAGGACGACACGTCGACGCTTGACCGCTTGGTTCGAATGCAGCACTACGAGCTTCCTACGCGCCTGCTCGATATCACCGCCAACCCCTTGATTGCGTTGTTTTTCGCTGTTTTCAGCAAGCAGCAGACGGAAGAGAAGCTAGGCGTACCTGGCCAAGTGATCCTGTTCCAGCTCAGCCGTGATCACATCAAGTATTTCGACTCGGACACCGCAAGTTGCATCGCCAATCTTGCGTTGCTGAGCGCGGCCGACAAAAACAGCATCGACTTCACCGGGGCTATGGATGTTGTAGCTGGACAGACTTTTGAACTGAATAAATTCAACGTCCAACCCTCGATCCGTCGCCTGCTGCACTACATCAAGAACGAGAAGCCCTACTTTCAAGACCGCATCGTGCCCTCGTCACTTGGCAGTGTAATCTGCGTTAAAGGTAAGAAGAGCAATGACCGCATCTCCTCGCAAGCGGGCGCCTTTCTTCTTTTTGGCCACGAAGCAGTGCTGGCCGAAGAAACCACAGACACGATCACTATCCATCGAATAAATGTGGAGAACAAGCGTGCCGTCCTGGAAGAGCTTGAACGCCTCGATATTACTGAGAGTACCGTCTTCCCCAACTTGGTCGCTACCTGCAATCACATCAAGACGCGTTACCAGACTAAGTTTTAAGCATCAGTAGCGAGGGGGCAAACTACCGACAATGTTCCAACAATGTTAGAAAGCTGTCGTTCTCGGCTCAGCCCAAGGTTGGACGACTGTTTTCGGGTTGCCCTACGCCCTGCCAAGCGGCCTGTCGGCTCTCAGCCTGAAGCCGTCGCTCGAAAGTCTTCGCGCGACAACTACAAGAAGGGCAGTTGATGAAAAACGTTCTGCGAAGGGGCGCGATCATGGCGTTGCTGGCAACCCTGGGATGCAGCCAGTCGCCGAGTTGGCGGTGGGAAGCGACGCAAAGCGTCGATGTTCTGCTGAAAAAAGGCGATCCACAGACGGTGGCATTTGTCCTCAACGCAGGGGACGTTTGCGCACTCGGCCAGCATTGGAGCTTTGAAAAGGAGCTGCGTTACAAGGAAGTGATCTGCCCCCAAGGCAAGGGCTGGATCACTTCCGACACGCCGTTCAAAAAGCTGGGCGGCTGAATTGGCAATGGGGCGAGTGCTCGCAGCGCCCCTTAGAAGCTATGCATCAACCCCGCAGTCACCCCCGTAGCCACATCCTTGTTCTGCCCGCCCTGAAACCCTCCGCTCCAATGCGTACGGTCCAGTTCCGCATACAGCTTGCTGCGGCGCGAGAGCTTGTATTCCGCAAACAGCAGGGCACGGGTGTAGCCGTCTGCGGCGCGGCCGCTGCGTTCGCGTTCCACGCGGTACAGGGCGGCGGTCAGGTCCAGCGTGCTGCGGGCGGACCAGGTGGCGCCCAGCGAGTGCACGCGCTGCACGGTGCGGGCGGTGGTGGCGTTGGTCTGGCCGTCGCTGCGCGCGGTGTTCAGCGCAAGGCGCAGCTTGTCCCATTGGTAGCTGGCGCCCAGGGTGGCGGCTTTCAGCTCCCATTGGTCTGCGGTCTTGAAGCGCTGGTAGGCGCCGGAGACGGTCCATGTCTTCGTGCCATAGGCCAGGCCCGCGCCGGCCGATGAGCGGGCGGAGCCGCCTTGCGCCGTCTCGCCAAAGCTGTACATGGCGCGGGCGGTGAGGCCGCCGAAGCGGCCGGTGTACTTGACCGAGTTGTCCAGCCGGTAGGAGCCGGTGGTGGCGCCCGCGCTGCCGTATTCCACACCCAGGCCGTGGCTGCTGAGCGCGGCGGTGGCGATGTTGGGGTTGAAGGATGCAAACCGCATGCCCACGGGGTCCACGGGGCTGATGGCCTCTGCCAGCAGGTTGGTCTGGCGGCCGGCCGTGACCTGGCCCCAGCTGCCGCCCAGGCCCACGATGGCCGCGCGGTCGAAGAACTTGCTGGAGTTGGCGGTGGTGCCGGTGTCCAGGTTCAGGCCTGTTTCCAGGTTGAACAGGGCGTACATGCCGCCGCCCAGGTCTTCGCGCCCGCGAAAGCCAAAGCGGCTGGTGGTGTTGACGCCGCTGGACAGCGCGGCGCCCGAGGTGTTGCTGGCCGCGTTGGCGGCGGTGAGGCCGCTGGTGTAGCGCACGCCGGTATCGGCAATGCCGTAGAGCGTGATGCTGGATTGCGCAAGGGCCGACAGCGGTGCGGCGGCGAGGGTGATCAGCACCAGGGTTTTGGTGTTCATGGGTGTGGCGAGGGTGATAGGGCTGGGCAGCGGCATACCGCAGCAGTGCCGTTGCAGCGCCGCTGAATGGAGGTCGAACCGGGGAGGGGTGAAGGCCCTCTCTGTGTCGAGGGCCTTGAGTGCCTAGAGAGCCTTGAGGGCTCGGGGGCCTGCCGTCAGGGCTTGGCCGCCGGCTCCATGCCCGTGCTGCGCACGATGGGTGCGGCGGCGGGGGCTGCCAGGAAGCGGATCAGGTGTCGCGCCGTCTCAGGGCTCTTGGCGCCGGTGGCCACGCCTGCGGAGAAGAAGACGCGCTGCTGCACTTCATCGGGCAGGGGGCCGACGAATTCCAGTTCCTTGAATGGCAGCAGTTCGCTGACCTGCTGGAAGCCGATGTCCGCATCGCCACGCAGCACCACGGCGCCCACGCGCTCGCTGAGGATGCGGGTGGCCTTGCCCTTCATCTGCTCGGCCACTCCCAGGCGCGGGAACAGTTCGTTGGCCAGATAGGTGCCGCTGGCGCTGGCCGAGTAGGCAATGGTCTTGGCATCCAGCAGGGTCTGCTTGAGCGCGTCCACGGTGCTGATGTCGGGCTTGGGCGTGCCCTTGCGCACGCTCATGCCGATCATGGAGCGCGCCAGGTCCACGCGGCTGCCCGCTTCCACCTTGCCTTGGGCGGCCAGATTGTCCAAGGCTCCATCCGCAAGGATGACGATGTCGAACTGCTCGCCCCGTGCCAGGCGGCTGGGAATGGAGTCCTGCGCATTGCCCATGGAGGCACCGCGCGAGGTGACGACCTTGTGGCCCGTGGCCTGCTCGTACAGGGGTATCAACTGGTCGTAGGCGGCAGAGAAGCCGCCCGAGGTGACCACGCGGATTTCGTCTGCGCTGGCCGTGGAGGGCGTGGCAGCGCCCAGGGCCAGGCCCAGGCTGAGGGCGCCGCCCAGCAGCGCGCCCAGGGTGCGGCGGCGCAGGGTGGATGGCACGGAGGACTGCAGGGGGGTGGAACGGATGGCGGTCATGGTTTGTCTCCTGGTTTTTTATGGTTGGGGAACGGCTAACGGCTGCCGAGGGAATCAATCGGCGGTGATTTTTCGCTCGCGGATGATGCGGCCCCACTTGGCGTGTTCTGCGGCAATGAACTGGCCCAGTTCCTCGCGGGTGCCCGGGGCGGCGGTCTGGCCGTGCTTGAGCAGGTTGTCGCGCACTTCGGGGGTGTTCAGCACCTTGACCAGCTCGGTGTTCCAGCGGTCCAGCAAGGGCTTGGGCGTCTTGGCGGATGCCACGAAGGCGTACCAGTTGGTGGCGTTGAAGCCGGGGAAGCTTTCGGCCACGGTGGGCACGTTGGGCAGGTAGGCCGGGCGCGTGAGGCCCGTGGTGGCCAGCGGGATCAGCTTGCCCGATTCGATGTGGGGCAGGGCCGTGGGCGGGGCTGCGTAGAAGGAGGTCACGCGGTTGCCCAGCACGTCCTGCAGCGCGGGCGCGCCGCCCTTGTAGGGCACGTGCAGGGTGTCGATCTTGGCGACATCGTTGAGCAGTTCACCGGCCAGGTGCGATGCGGAGCCGGGGCCGGTGGAGGCGAAGTCCAGCTTGCCGGGTTCGCGCCTGGCCTTGGCCACGTATTCGCCCAGGGTCTTGATGCCGGTGGCGGCAGGCACGACGAGCACGTTGGGAAAGTTCACGCCCATGGTGATGGGGGCCAGGTCCTTGAGCGGGTCGTAGCCGATCTTCATGAAGTGCGGCGCGATGGCCAGCGGGCCGATGGAGCCGAAGAGCAGCACCGAGCCGTCGGACGGGCCATTGGCCACCTGCGTGTGGGCCAGGTTGCCGCCTGCGCCTGGCTTGTTTTCAACGACCACGCTCTGGCCGATGTTCTCGCCCAGTTTCTTGGCGATGATGCGCGCGGCAATGTCGGCCGAGCCGCCTGCGGCGAAGCCGACCACCATGACCACGGGTTTCTTGGGGGGGAAGTCCTGGGCCTGGGCAGTGCCCACGGCCAGGGAAAGAAGGGCGGCCAGGGCGCCGCCCGCGATCAGTCTGCGTTGGTGCATGTCGTCTCCGTTTGTTGGTCTTGCCTGCCCGCAGGGGGCAGCGTTATCAAGGGCGCCATCCTATGCAGCGGGTGTTATTCTGTGAATTGCAACTTTTGGAAGGACTGTTGCGTGCAGCGCATCAAATTCGACATGGGGGAACTGATCGCCTTCGTGACCACGGCCGAGAAGGCCAGTTTTCGCCTGGCCGCAGAAGCGCTTTTCCTGTCGCCGCCTGCCTTGAGCCGGCGCGTGGAGCGCCTGGAGTCGGTGCTGGGCGTGCGGCTGCTGGAGCGCACCACGCGGCAAGTGAAGCTGACCGAGGTAGGCCATGAATTCCTGCAGGAGGCGCGCCGGGCCCTGGCCGGCCTGGACGAGGCCGTGCAGCGCGTGGATGACCAGGTCAAGCTGCGCCGTGGCCGCGTGACGGTTGCCTGCGTGCCTTCGGTGGCCACCAATCTGCTGCCCCCGGTGCTGAAATCCTTTGCCGTGGAGCAGCCCGATGTGCAGGTGCACGTCATCGACGAGAGCGCGCACCAGGTGGTGGAGGCCGTGCTGCGCGGGGAGGCGGATTTCGGCCTGAGCTTCACGGGCAGCCAGGAGCCGTCGCTGCGCTTTGAGGCGCTCACGCGCGAGCGCTATGTGCTGGCCATGCCGCGCAGCCATGCCTGGGCCGGGCGCAGCCAGGTGGAATGGGCCGAGCTGGCGGGCAAGCGCCTGGTGTCCGTCTCCCACCAAAGCGGCAACCGGCTGCTGCTGGACCAGGTGATGGCCGGCCTGCCAGAGCAGCCCGTGGCCTGGCACGAGTGCAACCACGTCACAGGCGCCCTGGCCCTGGTGGAGGCCGGCCTGGGCCTGGCCGCCGTGCCCCAGCTGGCTCTGCGCCAGGACCACGCCCAGGTCTGCGGCGTACCCCTGACCGCGCCCGATGTGTGGCGCACGCTGGGCCTGCTGCAAAGGCGTGACCGCGTGCTGGGGCCTGTGGCGCAGGCGTTGCGGGAGTGCCTGGTGCAGGTGCAGGGGGCGGGCTGCTGAGCGGGAATGCCGGTTCGGCAACGGCCCGCTTGTGCGCGATGCAGATGCCCGCCTCGCTTGTGACCCGGATGCTCCCCCGAACAGCACCGACGGGGCAGGTTTAAGGCTTTATATGAGTTTCAATCATGTAATTGTGAGATAAAACCATTTTACTTCATTGATTTGGCTCCATATCATCCGCTCCCATTGTTCGTTTGCATTTTGGGAAGCAGTCATGGCCATCACTTCACCTCGGACCGCATGGTCGCCACAACCGGCTCCCGCGTTGAACCCCGGCCATCTTGCGTGAGAGCAGCAATGACACGTCCACTTCGTCTGGTCGCCGTATCCGGCGGACTGCAGCGCCCCTCCAAGTCTGCCGCCCTGGCAGAGCATCTGTCTGATCTGATCGCCGACGAAGTTCCGTGTGAACAACGCCTGGTGGAACTCGGCCAGCTCGCGCCGCAGCTTGCCGGCGCGGTGTGGCGCTCGCAGTTGCCCGAGACGGTGGAGCGGGAGCTTGCGGCGGTGGAGCAGGCGGATGTGCTGGTGGTGGCCACACCGGTCTTTCGCGGCGCCTACACCGGGTTGTTCAAGCACTTCTTCGACTTCGTCCACCAGGACGCCTTGATCGACAAACCCGTGCTGCTGGCGGCCACCGGTGGAAGCGAGCGCCATGCCCTGGTGATCGACCACCAGTTGCGGCCGCTGTTCAGCTTCTTCCAGGCGCGCACCCTGCCACTGGGTGTCTACGCGACCGACAAGGATTTCGTGGACTACCGCCTGCACGACGAGGCACTGCTACAGCGGGCCGCGCTGGCGGTTCAGCGGGCATTGCCGCTGGTCGAACTGAGGCAGCGCACCATGCCCCATCTGGCCGAATCAGCGGCTGTTGCATGAAGAAAACAACGGTTTTCTCTCCACGCCCATGGGCCTCCTGAACTCATGAAGCTGCTGGCCGGCCAGGACGTGATGGCGGGCCAGGCGCAGGGGAACATCCCAGGAATTCATGGTTTGCCCTGTATCGGATTCAGGCAGCTGTCTTGGAAAAAGACATTGAATCTGTTCAATGGACAGACACTTTCGGCCCTGGCACGGGCGGCCTGGCCCCGGGGGGCGCAAGGCCGTCCCTGTCTTGGTGCCGCCTGGGTGCCGTCTGGGCGTGCCTGGCACAAAGCATGCATGGTCCCCTTGCAAAACGGCAGGCCCAGCCAGGCCATCAAGCCGCAAACCCCAAAGGAGACAAACCATGCACCGCCGCCCCTTCCTCCATTGCACCATCGCACTCGCCGCCATGGCCGCTGCAGCTCCTGCTGCACTGGCCCAGCAGGGCGAGATCCGCATTGCCCACGTCTACAGCAAGACCGGCGCGCTGGAGGCCTATGGCAAGCAGACCCAGGCCGGGCTGCTGATGGGGCTGGAGTACGCCACGGGCGGCAGCATGGCGGTGAATGGCAAAAAGCTGGTGGTGATCGAGAAGGACGACCAGGGCAAGCCCGACCTGGGCAAGAGCCTGCTGGCCACGGCGTATTCCGATGACAAGGCCGATCTGGCCGTGGGGCCCACGTCGTCCGGCGTGGCGCTGGCCATGCTGCCCGTGGCCGAGGAGTACAAGAAGATTTTGCTGGTGGAGCCGGCCGTGGCCGATTCGATCACGGGCGACAAGTGGAACAAGTACATCTTCCGCACGGGCCGCAACTCCAGCCAGGACGCCATCAGCAATGCGGTGGCCATCGACAAGGCGGGCGTGACGATTGCCACGCTGGCCCAGGACAACGCCTTCGGCCGCGACGGGGTGAAGGCCTTCAAGGACGCCATCAAGAAGGGCAAGCTGGCGCATGAGGAGTACCTGCCTGCCGCCACCACGGATTTCACGGCAGGGGCGCAGCGGCTGATCGACAAGCTCAAGGACCAGCCGGGCAGGAAGATCATCTGGATCGTGTGGGCCGGGGCGGGCAATCCGTTCAAGATCGCGGACATGGATCTCAAGCGCTACGGGATCGAGATCGCCACGGGCGGCAACATCCTGCCCGCCATGGCGGCCTACAAGAATCTGCCGGGCATGGAGGGCGCCACGTACTACTACTACGGCATTCCCAAGAACCCGGTGAACGAGGCGCTGGTGTCCATGCACTACAAGCAGTACAAGACGCCGCCGGATTTCTTCACGGCCGGCGGCTTCTCTGCGGCCATGGCCATCGTGACGGCGCTCAAGAAGACAGGTGGAGACACCAAGACCAACGGTCTGATCAAGGCCATGGAGGGCATGAGCTTCGACACGCCCAAGGGCCAGATGACCTTCCGCAAGGAAGACCACCAGGCCCTGCAGAGCATGTACCACTTCAAGATCCGCGTGGACCCGGCGCTGGCCTGGGGCGTGCCGGAGCTGGTGCGCGAGATCAAGCCCGAGGAGATGCAGGTTCCCATCCGCAACGGCCGCTGAGCAATGCTGCGCACAGAGGATCTGACCATCCGCTTCGGGGGCCATGTGGCCGTCAACGGCGTGAGCTGCGCTTTCGAGCCGGGCACGCTGACGGCCATCGTGGGGCCCAACGGGGCGGGCAAGACCACGTATTTCAACCTGATCTCGGGGCAGCTCAAGGCCACGGCCGGGCGCGTGCTGCTGGGCGGGCGCGAGCTGACGGGGCTGGCCCCTTCGGCGCGCACGCGGGCCGGGCTGGGGCGAGCGTTCCAGCTCACCAATCTGTTCCCGCACCTGAGCGTGCTGGAGAACGTGCGCCTGGCCGTGCAGGCGCGCGACGAGGGGCCGCACCGGCGCGGCCTGAACCTGTGGAGCATCTGGAGCGACCACCGGGCATTGACGCAGCGGGCGCTGCACATCCTCGACCAGGTGGCCCTGTCCGCCCGGCGCGACGAGGCCGTGGCCGCGCTGCCGCATGGCGACCAGCGCAAGCTGGAGGTGGCCTTGCTGATGGCGCTGGAACCCCAGGTCTATATGTTCGACGAGCCCACGGCGGGCATGAGCCATGACGAGGCGCCGGTGATCCTGGACCTGATACGCAAGCTCAAGCAGGACCGCAGCAAGATCATCCTGCTGGTGGAGCACAAGATGGATGTGGTGCGCGAGCTGGCCGACCGCATCATCGTGCTGACCAATGGCACGCTGGTGGCCGATGGGCCGCCGGCCGAGGTGATTGCCTCGCCTGTGGTGCAGCAGGCCTACCTGGGTGTGATGCCGGAGCAGGGCGCCGTGAAGGAGTCCGCATGACGCTCGACCACAGTTCCCACCCCAACCTGCTCGAACTGTCGGGCGTGCACACGCATATCGGGGCCTATCACATCCTGCATGGCGTGGACCTGGCCGTGCCGCGCGGGCAGCTGACCATGCTGCTGGGGCGCAACGGCGCGGGCAAGACGACCACGCTGCGCACCATCATGGGCCTGTGGCGGGCCAGCCAGGGGCGCATCGCCTTTGGCGGGGCCGACATCACGGCCCTGCCCACGCCCGCGATCGCGCGGCTGAACATTGCCTATGTGCCCGAGAACATGGGCATCTTCGCGGACCTGACGGTGCAGGAAAACCTGCTGCTGGCCGCGCGCGGCGCCTCGCGCGCCGACCGCATGGACGCGCAGCGGCTGCAGTGGATCTTCGGCATGTTCCCGGCCGTGGAGAAGTTCTGGAACCACCCGGCCGGCAAGCTGTCGGGCGGGCAAAAGCAGATGGTGGCGGTGGCGCGCGCCATCGTGGAGCCGCGCGACCTGCTGATCGTGGACGAGCCCAGCAAGGGCCTGGCACCGGCCATCATCGAGAACATGATCGCGGCCTTCGCCCAGCTCAAGGCGGGCGGCACGACGATTGTGCTGGTGGAGCAGAACCTGGGCTTTGCGCGCCGCCTGGGCGACCGCGTGGCGGTGATGGACAACGGCCGCGTGGTGCACGCGGGCGGCATGGCCGAGTTCTCGGCAGACGCGGCGTTGCAGCAGTCGCTGCTGGGGCTTTCGCTATGAACAAGCTGAACAGGCTGGATATGGATTTCAAGCCGCTGCTGCTGGTGCCCGTGCTGGCCCTGGCGGCGCTGCCGCTGGTGGGCTCGGCCTCGACCTGGCTGACGCTGACGGTGGCGGGGCTGGCCATGGGGATGATCGTGTTCATCATCGCCTCGGGGCTGACGCTGGTGTTCGGGCTGATGGACGTGCTGAACTTCGGCCACGGCGTGTTCATCGCGCTGGGCGCCTTCGTGGCCACCAGCGTGCTGGGCGCCATGGGCGACTGGACGGGGTCGGACCAGCTGTGGCGCAACCTGCTGGCCGTGCTGCCGGCCATGGTGGTGGCCATGCTGGTGGCGGGCGCCATCGGGCTGGCGTTCGAGCGCTTCATCGTGCGGCCCGTGTACGGCCAGCATCTCAAGCAGATCCTGATCACCATGGGCGGCATGATCATCGGCGAGGAGCTGATCAAGCTCATCTGGGGCCCGCAGCAGATTCCGCTGCCGCTGCCCCAGGGCATGAAGGGCGCCTGGCTGCTGGGCGATGCCGCCGTGGAGAAGTACCGCGTGGTGGCCGTGCTGGTGGGGCTGGCGGTGTTTGCCCTGCTGGCCTGGACGCTGTCGCGCACCAAGATCGGCCTGCTGATCCGCGCGGGCGTGCAGGACCGCGAGATGGTGGAGGCCCTGGGCTACCGCGTGCGCCGCCTGTTCGTGGGCGTGTTCGTGGCGGGCTCGGCCCTGGCCGGGCTGGGCGGGGTGATGTGGGGCATGTACCAGCAGAGCGTGGTGCCGCAGATGGGCGCGCAGGTGAATGTGCTGATCTTCATCGTGATCATCATTGGCGGGCTGGGCAGCACAGGCGGGGCGCTGATCGGCGCGCTGCTGGTGGGACTGATGGCCAACTACACGGGGTTCCTGGTGCCAAAGGTGGCGTTGTTTTCCAACATTGCGTTGATGGTGGCCATCCTGCTGTGGCGCCCGCAGGGCGTCTATCCCGTGGCGAACCGCTGAAGGAGTGATCGACATGCTCAACCGATTGCTTTCCGGCGACCTGCCGCGCAGCCGCGTGCTGGCGGTGCTGCTGCTGTTGATCTTCCTGGGGCTGGCGGCGGCGCCGTTCGTGTTCCCTGGCGTGAAGGCGCTGAACGTGGCGGCCAAGGTGCTGATCTTCGTGGTGCTGGTGGCCAGCTTCGATCTGCTGCTGGGCTACACCGGCATCGTGAGCTTTGCGCACACCATGTTCTTCGGCATTGGCGCCTATGGCGTGGCGATTGCATCGTCGCGCATGGGCGCGGGCTGGGGTGCGCTGGCGCTGGGCCTGGGCGCGGCGCTGCTGGTGTCGCTGCTGCTGTCGCTGGCCATCGGCCTGTTCTCGCTGCGCGTGCGGGCCATCTTCTTTGCCATGATCACGCTGGCCGTGGCGGCGGCGTTCCAGACGCTGGCCTCCCAACTGTCGGAATGGACGGGCGGGGAGGACGGGCTGAGCTTCAAGCTGCCCGAGTGGCTGTCGCCCAGCTTCGAGCCGTTCGAGAACGAGGTGCTGGGCGTGCTGATCGACGGGCGCATCATCACCTACTACCTGCTGTTCGTGCTGGCCGTGGCGCTGGTGCTGGCGCTGCTGCGCATCGTCAATTCCCCGTTCGGCCGCGTGCTGCAGGCCATCCGCGAGAACGAGTTCCGTGCCGAGGCCATCGGCTACCGCGTGGTGGTGTACCGCACCCTGTCCAGCGTGCTGTCGGCCCTGTTCGCCTGTGTGGCCGGTGCCATGCTGGCGCTGTGGCTGCGCTATAACGGGCCAGATACCTCGCTGTCGTTCGAGATCATGATGGACTGCCTGCTGATCGTGGTGATCGGCGGCATGGGCACCATCTATGGCGCGGCGATCGGCTCGGTGCTGTTCCTCATCGCCCAGAGCTATCTGCAGGACCTGCTGCGCGTGGCCAGCGAGGCCGCGCACAGCCTGCCCTGGCTGGCCGCGCTGCTGTCGCCCGACCGCTGGCTGCTGTGGCTGGGCGTGCTGTTCGTGTTGTCGGTCTACTATTTCCCCACGGGCGTCGTGGGGCGTCTGCGTTCTTCCCGCGCCGGAGCCTGACCAGGGCCCCTGGCGCATTCGTGCATCAGAGAACTACCACAAGGAGATGGGCATGTTGAAGCGTGAAGAGATGGTGTCGTCGATTCCTGCAACCCCCTGGCGCTGGGCCTTCACGGCGTTGGCGGCGGCCGCGCTGGCGGCCTGCGGCAGCGGCGAGCGTGAGCCCAGCAACGATCTGCCCAAGGGCTTTACCGAGCTGGGCGCCACGGTGTATCCGGCCACGGCCACCGGCACGGGTGCCACGGCAGCCACGCAGGACTTGCTGACGGGCGGCCTGGGCAAGACGGGCCTGGGCGCCGCAGCTGCGCCCCTGTACGCGGACCCGGCCAATCCCACGGCGGCGGAGCTTCGGCGCAATGCGCTGTACTCCAACTACCGGGGCATCCTGGACCCCACGGCGGGCGGCGGCTACGGCACGCTGTACGGCCCCAACATCACGGCAGACGGGCAGGTGACTGCGGGCGAAGGGTTGATCCCCGGGCGCGAGTACCTGGCCGTGCTGGACGACGGCACGGGCCGCAAGCAGACCATGGTGGCCGTGCAGGTGCCGGACAGCTTTGACCGCAACCGGCCCTGCATCGTGCTGGGCCCGTCCTCGGGCTCGCGCGGCGTGTATGGCGCCATCGGCACGGCGGGCGAGTGGGGCCTGAAGAAGGGCTGCGCCGTGGCGCTGACCGACGCGGGCAAGGGCGTGGGCCTGCACAACCTGAGCGACGACACCGTCAACAGGCTGGACGGCACGCGCGCCACGCGCACGGATGCCGGCAGCCTGTCCTTCTTTGCCGCACGGCTGACCGATGCGGCGCGCGCCGCCTACAACGCGGCGTTTCCCAACCGCATCGCCATCAAGCACGCGCATTCCCAGCAGAACCCTGAAAAGGACTGGGGCAACGACACGCTGGCCGCGGCCCGCTATGCGCTGTACGTGCTCAATGCGCGCTACGGCACCACGCAGGACCCCGTGCCCTTCGGCAAGGACAACACGCTGGTGCTGGCGGGCTCGGCCTCCAACGGCGGCGCGGCCGTGCTGCGCGCGGCCGAGCTGGATACGGACGGCCTGATCGACGGCGTGGTGGCCTCCGAACCCGTGACCGAGATGCCCACGCGCCAGGGCTACACCATTGCCGTGGGCAATGCGACCATGCCCAACCCGGGCCGCCCGCTGGCCGAGTACACCACCTACGGCAACATCTACCAGCCCTGCGCGGCGCTGGCGCCCGATGCGGCGCTGACCGAGACATCCATCTTCAACTACATAGGCCTCACCGCCATGACGGCGCGTGCCGAGGCACGCTGCACCAGCCTGGCCGCCAAGGGCCTGGTCATCGGCGCCACCACGGCCGACCGCGCCGCCAATGCGCTGAGCAAGCTGCGCCTGTACGGCTGGACGCGTGACCACGACCGCATGCACAACGCCCACTACGCGCTGGGCAACGGCCCCATCCTGTCGGCCATGTACACCATGGCCTATGGCCGGTTTGGCGTGGATGCCAACCTGTGCCGCACCAGCTTTGCGGCCGCCAATGCCACGGGCGACGTGGTGCCCGCCACGGGGGCCGCGCTGGCCCAGAGCTTTGCCACGGCCAATGGCACGGCCAACGGCACGCCCGCCACGGTGGTCTACAACGACTCGGTGGGCGGGGCCAAGGCCTGGCAGTTTGCCGTGTCGCCCTCCACGCGCGTGGCCGACTTCGGGCTGGACAACGCGCTGTGCCAGCACGCGCTGGTGACGGGCTTCGATCCGGTGACCGGCTTCAACCTGTCCGAGAGCAGCGTGCCCACGCGTGCCCAGAGCGACGCCGTGCGCGCCGGCATCAACGAGGTGCTGCATACCGGCAGGCTGCGCGGCAAGCCCACCATCATCGTGGCGGGCCGCAGCGATGCGCTGGTGCCGGTCAACCACAATGCGCGCGCCTACACGGTGCTCAACCGTGGCCTGGATGGCTCCAGCACGCGGCTGCGCTATATCGAGGTGGTGAATGCCCAGCATTTCGATGCCTTCCTGCCGTTCTCGGGCTTCGACACGCGCTTCGTGCCGCTGCACCCGTACTTCAACCAGGCCATGGATGCCGTGTGGGCCAACCTGCGCAGCAGCACCGCGCTGCCGGCCAGCCAGGTGGTGCGCACCACACCGCGCGGCGGCCAGCCGGGCGCGGCGCCCGCCATCACGGCGGCCCAGGTGCCGCCCTTCGTGACGCGGCCCAGCACGGCCAACACCATCGAGGTCAGCGACGGGCTGATCCGCATTCCTGAGTGAGCCAGGCCCTGGAGCGGCCGGCGGCCACGGTGGCCGGCCGCTCCTGCACCGCAGAGATTTCTCCCATGGCTTCCAAAGCATCTTCCTCATCCGCGCCCGTACCCGCTTCCTGCTACACGCAATGCGCGGGCTACGAGATCCACTACATGGACTGGCAGCCCGCGCCCGATATGGCGCCAGCGGGCACCGTCGTCGCCTGGCACGGGCTGGCACGCACGGGGCGCGACATGGATGCGCTGGCGCAGTTCCTGGCGGGGCAGGGCTGGCGCGTGGTCTGCCCCGACACGCTGGGCCGGGGACTGAGCCAGTGGAGCCGCGCGCCGCTCGAGGAATACCGGCTGGGCTTCTACGCCCGCATTGCGCGCGGGCTGTTCGATGCGCTGGGGCTGGAGCGCGCGCATTGGGTGGGCACGTCCATGGGCGGGGCGATTGGCACGGTCTGCGCCTCGGGCCTGTTCGAGCCGTCGCTGCGCGCACGCATTGCGACGCTGGTGCTCAACGACAATGCGCCGCAACTGGCCGAGTCGGCGCTGGCGCGCATCAGGTCCTATGCGGGCCAGCCCCCGGCCTTCGATACGGTGGGCGAGCTGGAGGCCTTCTTTCGCCAGGCCTACCGGCCCTATGGCTGGTTAAGCGATTCCGAGTGGCGCAAGCTCACCGAAACCAGCGTGCGCCGCCTGCCCGATGGGCGCGTCACGCCGCACTACGACCCGGCCATGATCGAGCAGTTCACGGCCCATGACGACGACTACGGCATCTGGCCGCACTACGACGCGCTGGAGATCCCCGTGCTGCTGCTGCGGGGTGTGGACTCGGACCTGGTGCTCCCCGAGGTGGCCAGGGAAATGACCACGCGCGGCCCCGGCGCGCGCGGCCTGCTGCACTGGCAGGAGGTGCCCGGCTGCGGCCATGCGCCGGCGCTGAACGTGCCCGCGCACTGGCAATGGGTGCTGGAGCATCTGCAGCGCGGCTGAGCATCAACCCGGGCCGGGCGCGGATGTTGCTGCCGCGCTAGCATTTGCGACGGGTGCAGCCTCGCCTTCTTTTTCGGGTGCGGGCACCGTCTGGGCAAGAGAGGCCTGACATGGGTTTTCTGGTGGAGCTGATCCGCGAGTACGGCTTCGGCATCGTCTTTCTCAATGTGTTCGTCGAGCAATTGGGCGCGCCGATTCCGGCCTACCCGGTGCTGGTCGTGACCGGTGCGCTGGAAGGCGCCGACTGGGTGCGCCTGCTGTGGCTGGTGGCCGTGGCCGTGAGCGCGGCGCTGATTGCCGATCTGTTCTGGTACCAGGCCGGCAAGGCCTACGGCCACCGTGTGCTGGGACGCATCTGCCGCATCTCGCTGTCGCCCGATGCCTGCATCCGCCAGACCGAGACCGTCTACGGCCGCTGGGGCGCAAGGTCGCTGCTGGTGGCCAAGTTCGTGCCGGGCTTCGCCTCCATCGCCAGCGCGCTGGCCGGCGTGATGGGCACGCCGCTGCGCAGCTTCGTGCTGTATGACGGGCTGGGTGCGCTGATCTGGGTAGGGTCGGCCGTGTACCTGGGCTCGCTGTTCAGCTCCACGGTGGAAGACCTGCTGGGCGTGCTCACCGCGCTGGGCCAGTGGGGCCTGTTGCTGCTGGCCGTGGCGCTGGGGCTGTTCATCGTGCGCAAGTGGTGGCAGCGCCATCGCATGGTGCGTTCATTGCGCATGCCGCGCATGTCGGTGCGCGAGCTGGCGGGCCTGCATGCCCAGGGCATGCAGCCCACGGTGATCGATGTGCGCGCCCTGCCGCAGTACCGCCAGGGCCATATCCCGGGTGCACAGTCCTGGGAACTGCGCCCGCGCGATGGTAGCGAGTCGCATGCGCACCTGCTGCCCCAGCACGACCATCCCCACGGGGTGGTGGTCTATTGCGACTGTCCCAATGAAATCTCGGCCGCGCGGCTGGCGCGCCAGCTGCAGCGCGCGGGCTTCGCCAACGTGCGCCCGCTGGTGGGCGGCCTCAAGGCCTGGCAGGCGGCCGGCTTCGATGTGGAAACCGCGCCGCTGCCCGTGACGGCTGGCGCGGATGAGGGGCCGGCGCCCAGCGTCCCCTGACCTTGGCCTTGGCCTTGGTCTTGGTCTATTTGCCCGCCGGCATCGAGCAGTGCCCGCCTTGCGTGGCCTTGCCCGAGCCGGCCGCGATCAGCGGTGCCTCGAAGCGCAGGTCCACGGGGGGCGAGTGCAGGTGGTCCCAGGCGAGGAAGAGGACCAGCACGGCCCAGAAGACCGCGCGCAGGCTGTTCTGTTGTGTCATGGCGGGTCCTTTCAGAAATTGAAGTGGCGGCGGATGCGCAGGCCGAAGATGGTGCCGGCAAAGGCCAGCGGCACCCAGATCCAGCCGTGGATGCTGCCCGTGGAGATGCCCGAGAGCATGGCGCCCACATTGCAGCCGAAAGCCAGGCGCGAGCTGTAGCCCAGCACCAGGCCTGCCACCAGGGCCACCATCCATTGCGTGCCCGTGAGCGGCTTGGCATTGACGGGCTTGGCGGCAGCCACCCACAGGGCGCCGCCCAGGATGCCGATGTTGGTGATGCTGGTCACATCCAGCAGCACGGTCTCGTGCAGGCGCGCGGCGTTGCCGGGCTGGCTCCAGAACCAGTTGCCGGCCAGGTCCACGGCGCCTGTGGCGTTGGCGATCTTGGCGGCCCACAGGCCGAAGCCGTAGACCACGCCCCAGGGCTGGCCCGCAATGATGAGGTTGAGCGTGGCCAGCACGGCCAGCAGCACGGCGCCCACCACCCACTTGCGCACGAACAGCGGCTTGGCGGGGCGCTTGAGTGCCACGTTGGCGCCACGCACATACCAGGCCACGCCCAGCGCGACCACGGCCAGCGCAGCCAGCGTGGCCAGCAGGGCAGGGGCCCAGCCCCAGGCCGTGACCAGGCCCACGGGCTGGGTGTTGCCCAGGTCCAGCCACCAGCCCAGGTGCAGGCTGCCCAGGAAGCTGCCGATGGCAAACACGGGCAGGATGGCCGCATTCATGGGAATGCCCATGCCGGCCTTGTACAGCGTGCCGCTGCCGCAGCCGTCCGCGATCTGCATGCACAGGCCGAAGACGAAGGCACCCACCAGCAGGCTGATGCTGGGCGGGCCCAGGGCAGCCGTGAGTTCGGGATAGTGGCCCAGCAGCGGCATGGCCAGCGCAGCGGCCAGCGCCAGCAGCAGCAACTGGCCGAAGACGCCGCTGGCGTCCTTGTCCTCGATCAGCATGCGCCAGCCAGTGGTGAAGCCGAAGCGCTTGCCGGCCAGCACCGCGCCCAGGCCCAGGCCCACGGCGAACAGCGCAGCCTGGCGCACCGAGACGCTCCACAGCAGCCAGCCAAAGAAAACGGCCAGGATGGCCGCAAGAGGAAGTCGTTTCATATCATTTTTCTCCATGCAGTCGCCCTCCCCCGCGAAGCGGGTAGAGAGGCGCCGTGCCACGGGGGAAAGGCGCGCAAGCGCCTCAGGGGGTGTTTACTTGAACTTTTTTTCCCACCACTGCTTGGCGTCGTAGGCCAGGGATTCGGCGCGGCCGGGCTGGTTGGCCATGGGCGGCGCATCGGCCTGCTGCGTCCAGTCCACCATGGAGCCCGCATACAGCTTGACGCCCGGCAGGCCCGCGACTTCGGACAGGCCGAACCAGTCGGTGGCCGCCCAGTGGCCGGTGTTGCAGAAGGCCACCATGTCCTGGCCCTGCTCGCGCTTGACCTTGGCCGCGATCTGCTTGGCCGTGGCGGTATCGACAAAGGTGGAGGTGCCGGGCACGAACCACTGGTTGAAGTCCAGCTGCTGCGCGCCGGGCAGGGTGCCCGAGAGCTTGGCGGCCGGCGCGCGCGTCTTGCCCTGGTAGAAGGCGTCGGGGCGCGAGTCCACCAGGGCCGCGTTGCTGAGCCTGACATGCTGGCCCACATCCTCGCGCGTGGCGATCAGGCTGGTGTCGAGCTGGGGCTGGTAGCTGCTGCGGGCCACTTTGACGGCCTCGTTGTCCTGCGGGAGCTTTTGCTCGTTCCAGGCCTTCATGCCGCCGTTGAGCACGGACAGCTCCTTGAGGCCCAGCAGCTTGAGCGTCCAGTACACGCGCGCTGCGGCGCCGAAGTCGGTGGCGTCCGCGCCCGTGGAGACCACGATGGCGTGGGTGGCGGGCGTCAGCCCCAGGGACTGCACGAGTTCGGTGAGCTTGGGCAGCTCCGGCAGTTCGCCGGGATTGGTGGCGGGGCCGCGCCATTTGCCGTAGGGAGCGTTGAGCGCACCGGGAATGTGGCGCTCGCCATAGGCCTTGGGATCGCGGATGTCGATGATGCGCACGGCGTCCTGGCCGGCGGCGGCCTGCACGCCTGCGGGCGTGAGCAGGGGTTCGGCGGCGTGGGCCGTGCCCAGGGCCGTGCAGGCGAGGCCCAGCGCCAGCAGCGGGGCCGCCAGGCGCAGAGCAGGGGAAAAGGTCTTGGTCATGATGGCTGGGGCCGGCCATGGAAGACCGGCGGGACAAGCAACAGAGGTGCAATTGTCCCGCTTGCAGCATCTATATACAAAGACGCTTATGCATTCTGCTCATGAGGCAGGGTTATATGGCGCGGTGCACAGGATGCAGGACGGCCTCAGCGCTGTGTGCCCACGGCCTCAGCGCTGTGCGCCCACGGCTTTAGCGCGCTCCAGGCTGGCGTCGAGTTCGGCCTGCGGCGCCTTCTGCGTGGGCCAGCCCTGCATATGCTGCTGGGCGATGCGGCTCAGCGCCGTGATCCAGGAAGCGCTGTCGTTGAGGCAGGCGATGTACTCGAACTGCTCGCCACCGGCATGCATGAAGGCCTCGCGCGCTTCCTGGCTGATTTCCTCCAGCGTTTCCAGGCAGTCGCTGGTGAAGCCGGGGCAGACCACGTCCACGCGCTTGGTGCCGCTGCGTGCCAGCTCGATCAGCGAGGGCTCGGTATAGGGCTCCAGCCATTTGGCCTTGCCAAAGCGCGACTGGAAGGTCACCAGGTATTGCGAGGGCGACAGGCCCAGGCGCTCGGCCAGCAGGCGGGCGGTCTTGCGCGATTCGCAGTGGTAGGGGTCGCCCAGGTGCAGCGTGCGCTCGGGCACGCCGTGAAAGCTCATGACCAGTTTCTCGCCACGGCCGTTGCCGCGCCAATGGGCCTCGATGCGCTGGGCCAGCGCGTCGATGTAGGAAGCGTCGTCGTGGTAGCGGTTGACGAAGCGCAGCTCGGGGATGTGGCGCTGGGTGCGGGCCCAGTCGTAGACCGCGTCGAACACGCTGGCCGTGGTCGTGCCCGAGTACTGCGGGTACAGCGGCAGGATGAGGATGCGCGTGGCGCCTTCGGCCTTGAGGGCATCGAGCACGCTGGGGATGGACGGGTTGCCGTAGCGCATGGCATGGCGCACCAGCACGTTGTGCCCGGCCTCGCCCAGCCAGCCGCGCAGCAGCAGGGCCTGGCGCGCGCTCCAGTGCTGAAGGGGGGAGCCGTCCTTCTCATGCCAGACGGTGGCGTACTTGGCCGCCGACTTGGCCGGCCGCGTGCGCAGGATGATGCCGTGCAGGATGGGCAGCCAGGCAATCCTGGGGATCTCGACCACGCGGTCGTCGCCCAGGAATTGCGCCAGGTAGCGGCGCACGGCCGGGGCCGTGGGCGCATCGGGCGTTCCAAGGTTGCACAGCAGCACGGCGGTGCGCTGGGGTTGGTCGTGGCGGAATGGGGGTTCTGGCGCAAAGCGGGATGGCATGGCCCCGATTGTGGCAGGACGCGGCGGCCTGCCATGCGAGCCCGATGACCCGGCGGCAGCCTGCAGCGGCTGCCTTCGCTATGCTCGGACCATGTCCCAAGCCACCACCGCTCCCCTCGCCGAATCCTCATTTGCCCCTGCACTGGCCGCCTTGCAGCAGTTGCGCCGCAGCGGCCGCATCCGCGCCATATCCATCGATCTGGATGACACGCTGTGGCCTGTGTGGCCGGCCATCTCGCGTGCCGAACAGGTGCTGCTGGACTGGCTGCACACCCATGCGCCGGCCACGGCCGCGGCGCTGCGTGACGTGGCCGCCGTGCGCGCCATCCGCGTGCAGATCGAGCGCGATCGTCCCGACCTGGCCCATGACCTGAGCGGCCTGCGCCGCGAGTCCATCCGCCTGGCGCTGCAGCGCAATGGCGACGACGGCGCGCTGGCCGAGCCAGCCTTCGATCTTTTCTTTGCCGAGCGCCAGCGCGTGGACCTGTACGAGGACGCGCTGCCCGCCCTGCAGTTCCTGGCCGCGCGCTGGCCCGTGGTGGCCTTGAGCAATGGCAACGCCAGCGTGCACGTGGTGGGCATCGGCGAGCATTTCCATGCCGCGCTGAGCGCCAGCAAGGCCGGCATGGCCAAGCCCGATGTGCGCTTTTTCCACGCGGCAGCGGCGGCGGCTGGCGTGGCGCCTGACGAGGTGCTGCACATTGGCGACGACGCGCGGCTCGATGCGCTGGGCGCCATGGATGCGGGTATGCACGCAGTCTGGCTCAACCGCACGGGCGTAGCATGGCCTCACGAGGGGTCCACGCCCCACGTCACGGTGGCCAGCCTTGCGCAGTTGTGCCAGGGGCTGGCTGACAGCTGACCCTGCCTGCCCGCGAAGCCGCGCCACGCCATGCCCATCAGCCACAGCACAGCTTTCCTCCACCCCCCCGTCCTCCCCGCCGTGCGCAGCATCGGCTGGAAACACCCCCTGAGCTGGCTGGCGCGTGGCGCGCGCGACATGGCCAGGGCGCCCTGGCTGAGTCTGGCACATGGCCTGGTCTTGACCTTGATCGGGTTTTTGATCTTGACGCTGGGGCACAATCGCTTTTGGCTGATGGCCGGGGCCCTGTCGGGGTTCCTGATCGTCGGCCCTGTCGTGGCGACCAGCCTCTACGCCATCAGCCGTGCGCTGGAGCGTGGCGAGGCTGCCGATCTGTCCCTGGTGCGGCGTACCTGGACGCGCTGGCAAAACGGCCATGCGGCCAAGGCCGAGGGGCAGGGCGGCTACTGGTGCCTGGTGCAGTTCGGGCTGCTGCTGTCGCTGGCGGCCACGGGCTGGGTGCTGGTGTCGGCGTCGCTGATCACCGTGCTCTCGCCCGTGCGCATTGCCATTCCGGCGGATTTCGTGCAGCACGTGGTGCTGGCCCGCGACGGGCAGTTGTTTGCGATATGGCTGGCGCTGGGCAGTTTTCTGGCAGCGCCTATTTTTGCGTCCAGCGTGGTGGCCATGCCGCTGATGCTGGACAGGCGGGTGACGGTGCGCCAGGCCGTGCTGACCAGTTGGTTGGCCGTGCTGGCCAACCCTGTGCCTCTGGCACTGTGGGCCGCCCTCATTGTGTTGTTGACCCTGCTGGGCCTGGGCAGCTGGCTGCTGGGACTGGTGGCCGTGATGCCCCTGCTGGGGCACGCGAGCTGGCATGCGTACCGCGACCTGGTGGATGCGTCGACTTTTGCGGCGCGCTGAGCCGGGCGGGCCCGGACCGGCCGGGCCTGCAGGGGAGGATGTAGGACGGTGTTGTCGTGATATTCGGGTATACAGAAGAACAGATCGCCCATTTCTTCCTCACCTATGGCGTGGGGGCCTTCATCCTCTTCATGGTGTTCATCATCCTGCAGCTGGCACGCCAGTCCAAGGCAGGAAAGTTCGGCACCTTCGTGATTTTCCTGGGCCTGGGCGTGGGCTTTGTCGGCTACGTCGCCAAGATCGTCATCCAGTGGTGGATGGAGAGATGACGCCGCAGGCGTCACACCCATGAGCTGGACGGACTACTACCGCTTTACCGAGGGCCGCAAGATATCTCCCCTGCTGGTGCAGGCGCTTGACGCGTTGGCGGGTGATACGGCAGATAAAGCGGCCATCGATCTGGGCTGTGGCGCGGGCCATGAGTGCCGCGTGCTGCTCCATACCGGCTGGCGCGTCCACGCCATCGACAGCGAACCTGCGGCCATCGAGGGCTTGCTCCCCCTGGCATCGCAGGCGCCCGGCGCTTTGACGCTGCAGGCTTGCCGTTTCGAGGATCTTTCCTCTTTGCCTGCAGCGCATCTGATCCACGCTGGACTGAGCCTGCCCTTTTGCCATCCTGAGTGCTTCGATGCGTTTTGGTCGCTGGTGCGTTCTGCGCTGCGTCCGGACGGTGTGTTCGCCGGTCATTTTTTTGGGCCGCGCGATGCCTGGGCCGATTCGCAGTCCATGAGCTTTCATTCGCGTGATCAGGTCTTGCGCCTTTTGGATGGCATGGAGCTGGTGGCCTTCAATGAGTTCGATGGCATGGCCCCCAGCATGCGAGGCCCCAAGCACTGGCATCGCTTTGATGTCGTGGCCCGCAGGCCGGTGTCGTCGTAGTGCGGCGTTACTCGGCCTTGGCCCCCGCAGCCTTGATCACCGGGTCCCAGCGCTTGATTTCTGCGGCGGTGTGCTGGCGCAGGGCGTCGGGGGTGAGGCGGTCTGCGGGCGGGATGATGACGCTCATGTCCGTGAAGCGCTTGACCAGGGCGGGTTCGGCCAGGGCGGTGCGCAGGGATTTGTTGAGGCGCTCGATGACGGCCTGGGGCGTGCCTCGCGGAGCGTACAGGCCGTGCCATACGGCAAGCTCGAAGCCGGGCTGGCCGGCCTGCGCGAAGGTGGGCACATCGGGCAGGGAGGGCAGGCGTTCGCGCGTGGCGACGGCGTAGCCCTTGAGCATGCCCGCCTGTATGTGCGGGCCGGTGGCCACGGGCTGGTCGCAGATGACATCGACATTGCCTGCCACCAGGTCCTGCAGGGCCGGACCCGTGCCACGGTAGGGCACCAGGGTGGCCTCGGTGGAGGTGGTCTGCAGCAGCAGCATGGCGCACAGGTGGGAGGTGGCGCCTACGCCGGCATGCGAGAAGCGCACTTCGCCCGGCTTGGCCTTCATGTGGGCGATGAAGTCCGCCAGCGTGGCGGGCGCAAAGCCTTTGCTGCGCACCAGGATCATGGGCACGTCGCCGGCCAGCGCGATGGGTTCCAGGTCGCGCCTCACATCGAAAGAGAGCTTGCTGTAGAGCGCGGGCGCCGTGGCGATGCCCATGTTGTGCAGCAGCAGGGTGTGGCCGTCGGCCTGGGCGCGTGTGACGCGGCTGGTGCCGATGGTGCCACCGGCGCCGCCCAGGTTCTCGACGATGACCTGCTGGCCCAGGTCGCGCGTCATGGCCTCGGCAAGCACGCGGGCCAGCACGTCGGTGGAGCCTCCGGCCGCGTAGGGAACGACGATGGTGACGGGCTTGTTGGGGAAGGCCTGGGCGGCAAGGCTGGCTGCTGCCAGCGCGGCGGCGAGAAGGGTCTGGGCGAGGGGATTGCGGATGAGGGGGCGCATGGGTTTGTCTCCTGGAGGCGCGTGCAGGGGCCGCCGGCTCTGTGCGGCCGGTTGTCGGTGGCGTGTTTGGTGGCGTGGGGCAGGAAGGCAAGGGCCGCATGCGGCCCTTGACGACGGCGACACGGCGCAGGCTCAGGCCGGGGCCACGTACCTGTACAGCTCGGTGTGGTCGGCGGCGGGTCCCAGGGACCTGGAGGCCTCGGCCGCCATGGCGCTGACCTGTTCGGCCAGTGCCATGGGCGTGTGCATGGCCTGGCCCAGCGACAGGGCGATGCCCACGTCCTTGGCCTGCAGCGCCAGCGAGAAGCCCGAGTTGAAGGCGCCGTTCAGCATGAACTGGTGGGCCTTGTTTTCGGTGGTGTTGTTCTTGCCGGTGGAGGCGTTGATCACGTCCACGATGGTGGCCGGCGCAATGCCGAAGGCCGCGCCTGCATGGATGGCCTCGGCCGTGGCGATGAGGGCCGCTGCCGAGACATAGTTGTTCAGCGCCTTGAGCGCATGGCCCGCGCCCACGGGGCCGACATGGGTGATGGCCTGGCCCATGCGCTGCAGCAGCGGCAGGTGCTGGGCGAGCAGGTCCGCATCGCCACCGACCATGATGGACAGCGTGCCCGCAATCGCGCGCTTGACGCCGCCGGAGACCGGCGCATCCAGCAGCCCGATGCCGCGCTCGCCCAGCAGGCCGGCCAGCGCCCGCGTGCGGTTGGGGTCGGCCGAGCTCATGTCGATGATGCAGGCGCCGGGCGGCAGGTGCGGGGCCAGTTCGCCCACCACGGCATCGACGATGCGGGAGTCGGGCAGCATGGTGAAGACCACGCTGCAGCCGGCAAAGTCGGCCGCGCCGGATGCCACGGCCACGCCCGCATGCTCCTGCGCGAATCGTGCGGTGGCGGCGGGCACGGCGTCCCGGATGACCAGGGCGTGCCCTGCGGCGTGCAGCAGGTGGGCCATGGGCTGGCCCATCATTCCGAGGCCGATGAATCCTATGGTGGTCATGCTGCGTGCCTCAGATGTCCATCTCTTTGAAGACTTCCGAAGCCACGCGGAAGGAGTCGATGGCGGCCGGCACGCCGCAGTAGATGGCGGTCTGCAGGAAGACCTCCTTGACCTCTTCCTTGGTCAGGCCGTTGTTGATGGCGCCGCGCACATGCAGCTTGAGTTCATGCGGGCGGTTCAGCGCCGTGATCATGGCCAGGTTCAGGAAGGAGCGCGTCCTGCGGTCCAGGCCCGGGCGGTTCCAGACATCGCCCCAGCAGTACTGGGTGACCAGCTCCTGCATGTCGATATTGAAGTCCGTGGCGTTCTGGATGGACGCATCGACATACTCGGCGCCCAGCACCTCGCGGCGGGTGGACAGGCCCTGGTCGAAGAGGGCGGGGTTCTTGGGGGCGTAGGCTCGGGTCATGAAAACTCCTGATGGAAGGCGGTGAAGGTGTCTTTCGGTGGAATGGATTTAATCAGATTGTCAGACAATCCTACTTGATGAAAATCAGGATTGCCTGCCGGGCCAGGTGTGTGTATGACAATCCGTCAGTCCGTCCAGCCCCTGGATTGGCAGGTAGGATTCATCCCATGAACCAGATGCTGCGTGTCCCCCGCGAAGAAACGTCGCTGCGCCTGCGCACGACGCAGACCCTGCGCACGGCCATCCTCGATGGCGTGTTTGCGCCGGGCCAGAAGCTGTCCGAGCGCGAACTGTGCGAGAGCCTTGATGTGAGCCGTTCGTGCCTGCGCGAGTCCCTGCAGCACCTGCAGGCCGAGGGGCTGATCACCATCGTTCCGCACCGGGGTCCCGAGGTCACGGACATCTCGGTGCAGGAAGTGCGCGATATCTACGAGGTGCGGGCCAGCCTGGAGGGCCTGGCCAGCCGGGGCTTTGCGCTGCATGCCTCGGCAGGCCAGCGCGCCGCGCTGCGCGCCAAGCTGGGCGAGCTGGCCGTGCCCGCCGTGGCCAGCGACAAGGTGGCCCTGCTGGCGATCAAGAACCAGTTCTACGACATCCTGATCGAGGGCTGCGGCAATCTGGTGGCCGGCCAGATGCTGCGGCAGCTGAACAACCGCGTGACGGTGCTGCGGCGCATCTCCATGTCCCAGCCCGGGCGCCTGCCGCAGACGCTGGCCGAGCTGGATGCCATCGTGACGGCAATAGAGCAGGGCGACGCGGACCAGGCTGCGCGCCTGAGCGCCGAGCATGTGCAAAAGGCCAGCCAGGGCGTGTTGCGCGCCATGGCCGAGAAGGCTGGCCCGGCCAGCTGATGCCGGGGCCTGCGCCT
This sequence comes from Delftia sp. DT-2, assembly GCF_028401915.1. Classification (NCBI taxonomy): domain Bacteria; kingdom Pseudomonadati; phylum Pseudomonadota; class Betaproteobacteria; order Burkholderiales; family Comamonadaceae; genus Delftia; species Delftia sp. DT-2. The sequence continues at coordinate 41,534 of NZ_JAQOTI010000019.1, read as the reverse complement.
GTACCTGGGAGTGTCAGTCCGTGTGCGCTCAGTCCGGCTTGACCTGGGCGCGCTTGAGCACTTTCTGCCAGCGTGTCTGCTCGGAGGCAATGAACTGCGCGAACTGCTGGGGCGTGCTGCCGATGGGCTCGGCCGCATCGCCCTGCAGGCGCTTGAGCGCGTCCGGCGCCTTGACGGCCTTGGCGCACTCGGCGGCCAGCTTGTCCACGTGGGCTTTGGTCATGCTGGAGGGGGCGAGCATGCCGTACCACTGCGTCATCTCGAAGCCCGGGAAGCCCTGCTCGGCCACGGTGGGCACGTCGGGCAACTGGGGCAGGCGCTGGGTCGATCCCGTGGCGATGCAGCGCACCTTGCCTGCCTTGATGAAGGGCAGCAGGGCGGCAGCGCCGACCGAGGCAGCGTCCAGCCGGCCCGACATCAGGTCCGTCATCATGGGCCCCGTGCCGCGATAGGGCACGTGCAGCATGAAGATCTCGGCCGTCATCTTCAGGTACTCGAAGGCCAGGTGCCCGGCGCTGCCATTGCCGGCCGAGCCGTAGCTGAGCTGGCCGGGCTTTTTCCTGGCGTAGGCGATGAGTTCACGCAGGTTCTTGACCGGCACATCGGGGTGGACCACGTAAAGGCTGGGCACCTTGGCCAGCAGGCTGACGGGCTGGAAGTCCTTGTTGGCGTCGTAGGGCAGCTTGTCGAAGATGTAGGGATTGACGGCCAGGGTGCCGATGTGGCCCAGGATGACGGTGCTCTGGTCATCGGCGCGCGCCACTTCCTGCATGGCGATGTTGCCGGCCGCGCCGGGCTTGTTGTCCACGAAGACGTTCTGGCCCAGGGTCTTGGACAGCTCGGCCGCCGTGGAGCGCGCCACGATTTCCGAGCTGCCGCCCGGCGCAAAGGGCACGACAAAGCGGATGGGGCGCGTGGGCCAGGCGTCCTGCGCCAGCGCGGCCGCAGGCAGCAGGCCAGACAGGGCCATGGCGCCCGTGCCGGCCAGCAGTTGGCGGCGGCCGAGCGGGGGCAGGTCTGCGTGTTGAAGAAAGTCGCGCGAAGGCATGTCTGGTCTCCTGGCTATCGTTGTAGTGAATGGGCAGCGGATGCGGCGCCAGCGATGGTGGCGCCGGCGGCTGTCAATCTGCTGTCAAACCAGGGTCTGCAGGCTACGGAGATACCCGGGGGATCAGGCTTTTCCCTCGGCTCCCAGGGCCTGTCCGATGGCCTCGGCCGCCTGCAGGCCGCTGCGCACGGCGCCTTCGATGGTGGCCGGATACGGTCCATCCACATGGTCGCCGCAGGCCCACAGGCCGTGGCCCAACTCCATGCCGGGACGCTGCAGCTGCGGCAGGCAGGCGAAGGTGGCACGCTTGTCGATCACGGTGCGCAGCGCAACCAGTCCATGCCAGCCCAACTGCGCCTGGGCCTGGGCCTGCACCTGGGCCTGCAGGGTTTCGCGGTCCGATGCGCTGTCGCTGATGACGAAGGCCATCAGGCCCTGAGGGCCGCCGAGTTGCCCACGGTCGAAGACGAATTGCGCAGGTGCATCGGGCGTGGAGCGCAGCGCCAGCCAGGGCGCGCCCGGGGGCAATGTGTGGGAGGGATCGCCGGTCTGCGCATAGACGGTGGCAATGGGGCGGTGCTGCAGGTCCTGGGCCAGCTGCGCCCAGCGCTGCAGGGCTATGCCGTCGCGCGCAGGCAGGCTGTCGTGCTCGGCAGCGGTGAGTGCCAGGCGCGCCGCCTCGGGCGCGGGGCAGGCCAGCAGCACGGCGTCAAAGGGCGCGTCTTCGGCCTGGGCTGCGCCCAGCGTCCAGTGCGGGCCCTGGGGCTGCAGTTCGGCCACGCGGCTGCCCAGGCGCACGGCGTGGCCGCGCTCCTGCAGCCACTGCGCGGCCGGCGCCGGGAACAGGCTGCCCAGGTCACGGCGCGGCACCAGGAAATGCGAGCCGCCGCGGCCGCTGAACAGCGCATCGCGCAGCACGCGAAGGAACACCGTGCCGCTGGCCAGGTGAATGGGTGTGTTGAGTGCCGAGATGCACAGCGGGTCGATGAACTCGCTGACCAGGCGCTGCGGCAGGCCGGCGCACAGGTCGGCCACGGTGGCCTGCGGCGCGCAGCGAAAGCCCGCCAGCCGCCAGCGCACGGCGCGCGCCAGCAGGGCTGCACGCTCGCCCAGGCTCCAGCCGCGTGCGGTGGCAATGCCGGCCAGCGCATCCAGCGGCGCAGGCCAGTCGGGAAAGCGCAGGCCGCTGCCATCGATATAGGGCAGGGCCATGGGCTGGCGGTGCAGGGCCTGTTCAGGGTCCACGCCCACTTCGCGCATGAGGCGCAGGCTTTCGGTGTACGCACCGATGAGGATGTGCTGGCCGTTGTCCACGCGCAGCGGGCCCTGTGGCGTGTCCAGGTCCATGCCGCGCGCACGGCCACCGGGCTCGCGTGCGGCCTCGTGCAATGTGATGTGCCAGCCGCTGCGGGCCAGCGCAAGGGCGGCGGCAAAGCCGGCCCAGCCTCCGCCGAGGATGGCGGCGCGCGGCTGAGCGGCGCGCGGCGTGTGCTTGGCGCTGTCTCTGCTCACCGCGCCATGCGCCCCAGCGCCTGCATCTTCCAGGCCAGCCACAGCTTGCGCAGCGGCGGCAGGCTGATGCGCTGGTGCAGCACGCGGAAGTCGTCGGCCTCGATCTCGCGCAGCAGGGTGCGGTAGATGCTGGCCATCATCAGGCCGGGCTTTTGCGTGCGGCGGTCGGCCGCGGGCAGCAAGGCCAGGGCCTCGTCGTAGAGGCGGTGGGCGCGCTCGGCCTGAAAGCGCATCAGCGCGGTGAAGCGGTCGGAGTACTCGCGCTTGGTGATTTCATGCGCCTTGACGTCGAACTGCTGCAGCTCGCTGATGGGCAGGTAGATGCGTCCGCGCATGGCGTCCTCGCCCACATCGCGGATGATGTTGGTCAGCTGGAAGGCCAGGCCCATCTTGTGGGCGTAGGCGGTGGTTTCTTCCTGTGTCTGGCCAAAGATGCGCGCGGCCACTTCGCCGACCACGCCTGCGACCAGGTGGCAGTAGCGCGCCAGGCCCGGGAAGTCCAGGTAGCGGGTCTGCTCCAGGTCCATGCGGCAGCCGTCAATCACGGCCTGCAGGTGGCGCTCCTCGATGGCGTAGACCGGGGCGTGCGGCATGAGTGCCCGCATCACGGGATGCGAGGGCTTGCCTGCAAAGGCCTGGTGCACTTCGTTTTGCCACCAGCCGAGCTTGGTGGCGGCCACGCCGGGGTCGGAGACTTCGTCCACCACGTCGTCCACTTCGCGGCAGAACGCATAAAAGGCGGTGATGGCGGCACGGCGCTCGCGCGGCAGGAAGAGGAAGGCGTAATAAAAGCTGCTGCCCGAGGCGGCAGCCTTGTCTTGGACGTACTGATCCGGATTCATATGGGGCCGGATTGTCCCATGGACGGCTGGGAGCCAAAGCCTGGGTGTCGCAACGGCCGGCCTGCCATCACATGCGCAGGGCGCGCCACAGCAGCAGCGGCGCATCGGCCTTGCCGACGGTGGGGCGGCGGTAGAGGCTGGCGCCCTGCAGTGCATCGACCTTGTCCAGGATGCGCAGCCCGCCCTGCACGACCAGGCGCAGCTCCCAGCCGATGCGGCCCGGCAGGCGGTGCACCAGTGGTTCGCCGGACTGCATCAGTGCGCGCGCCCATGCCGACTGCTCGGCCAGCAGTGCACGCACGGCAGGGGTCAGTGCAGCGGGCTCGGCGCGCAGGTCTTCACGCCGCACGCCGTGGGCGGTGCAGTCGGCATCGGTCAGGTAGTGGCGCTGGCGTGGCAGGTCCACGCTGAAGTCCTGCCAGAAATTGATCAGTTGCAGGGCGGTGCAGATGGCGTCGCTGCGGGCCAGCGATTCGGCATCATCCACCCCGTACAGATGCAGCAGCAGCCGGCCCACGGGGTTGGCCGAGCGGCGGCAGTAGTCAAGCAGCTCGGCGCGGTCGGCGTAGGTGGTGCCGGATTCGGTCTTGTGCACGTCCTGCGCGAAGGCGCTGAGCAGGTCGTCCATCAGCGCCAGCGGCAGCTGGTGGGCGCGTACTTGCGGCGCCAGCCCTGCAAAGACAAGAGGCCAGGCCGTGCGGGTGAGCATGGAGGCCTCGCCTTTGGTGCCCAGCGCCATCAGGTCGGCACGGTAGGCGGCCAGCGCGGCCAGGCGCTCGGGCGGCGTGGCGTCGCCTTCGTCGGCCAGATCGTCTGCAGTGCGTGCGAAGTGGTAGAGCGCGGCAATCGGCGGGCGCAAGCGGGGCGGGCACAGCCAGGACGCCACGGGAAAGTTCTCGTAGTGCGTGACCGGGGCGGGGGAGGCGGGCAGGGGGGGAGCGGTGGACTTCACGGTGGCCGATTGTCGATGCTGCGCGCAAGGCCATGCATTTCACTTGACGGGCTCAAGGGCTTCTCCTAAATTACTAACCCGTCAGTCAGTAAACGGCGCCAGCCAGCTGCCGCGGCATGTTGCCCGGATCTTGCAGCCCGCAGCCGCTTTTCGCACCAGCCCTCCGGATCCACATGCCCGACTTGCCATCGAACCCTGCCGCGCGCGCTTTGCCGCGCCATCTTCTTCTTGCCCCTCTGTGCCTGGCCGCCGCGCTGGCGCTGGGCGCCTGCTCCAAGGCCGAGCCGCCGCCCGAGCCGGTGCGCGCCGTCAAGCTGCTCACCGTAGGCGTGGGCGCGCTGGACACGCAACTGGAATACGCGGGCGAGGTGCGCGCGCGCATAGAGTCGCGCCTGGGCTTTCGCGTGGCCGGCAAGCTCGTTCGCCGCGAGGTGGAGCTGGGCCAGCACGTGCAGGCAGGTCAGTTGCTGGCGCGGCTCGATGCCAGCGACTACCGGCTGGGAGCTGACGCCGCGCGCGCCCAGGTGGCGGCCGCGACCACGCAGCGCGATCTTGCCGCCGCCGATGTGAGGCGTTACTCGCAGCTGAAGGCGCAGAACTTCATCAGCGGTGCGGAGCTGGAGCGGCGCGAGGCCACGCTCAAGTCCGCCCAGGCCACGCTGGACCAGGCCAAGGCGCAGCTGGCATCGCAGAGCAATCAGGAGTCCTACGCGCAGTTGCTGGCCGATGTGCCCGGCGTGGTGACCGGCATAGACGCCGAACCCGGCCAGGTGGTGTCGGCCGGCTCGCCCGTGGTGCGCATTGCCCAGGACGGTCCGCGCGACGTGGTGTTCGTGGTGCCCGAAGACAAGCGCGGTGCCATCCGCGTGGGCCAGAAGGTGAATGTGCGCCCATGGTCGGCCGGCATGCAGCCGCTGCAGGGCCAGGTGCGCGAGGTGGCGGCCAGTGCCGATCCGGTCACGCGCACCTACCAGGTGAAGGTGGCTCTGCCCGCGTCGGATGCGGCCGCCGTGCCGCCGCTGGGCGCGACGGTCCATGCGCTGCCCGAGGGCATGGGCCCCACGGGCCAGCCCGTGATCAAGCTGCCGACCACGGCGCTGCGCCAGGAAGGCGGCGGCGGCCAGGGCACGGCCGTGTGGGTGTTCGATGCCGCCAGCAGCACGGTGAAGCTGCAGCCCGTGCAACTGGCCACGGCCGATGGCAACGAGGCCGTGATTGCCGCCGGCCTGACGCCCGGCATGCAGGTGGTGGCCGCCGGTGTGCATGTGCTCACGCCCGGCCAGAAGGTCACGGTCTATCAGGACCGTTATGACAAGGCCCCGCAGCCGGCACAGCAGCGGCCGCAACAGACACAGCCTGCACAGGCGCCTGCCGCCGCAGGCGCTGCGCCCAGCGGAGCGGCCCAATGAGCGGGCCCAAGCACAAGGCGCCGCAGGGCGGGCACTTCAATCTTTCGCGCTGGGCGCTGGACCATGTGGCGCTGACGCGCTATTTCATCGTCGTGCTGCTCCTGCTGGGCTTTGCCTCGTACTTCCAGCTGGGGCAGGACGAGGACCCGCCCTTCACCTTCCGCGCCATGGTGGTGCGCACCAACTGGCCCGGCGCCACGGCGCAGCAGATGGCCGAGCAGGTCACCGACAAGATCGAGCGCACGCTGCAGGAGGTGCCCTACGCCGACAAGATCAGCAGCTACTCCAAGCCCGGCGAGTCGATGATCATCTTCCAGCTCAAGGACAACTCGCGCCCCGGCGATGTCCAGCAGCTGTGGTACACGGTGCGCAAGAAGATCGGCGACATGCGCTACACCCTGCCGCAGGGCGTGCAGGGGCCGTTCTTCAATGACGAGTTCGGCGATGTCTATGGCGTGATCTACGCCCTGCAGGCCGACGGCTTCAGCTACGCCGAGCTCAAGACCATGGCCGACGACGTGCGCCAGCGCCTGCTGCGCGTGCCCGATGTGGCCAAGGTCGAGCTGTTCGGCGTGCAGGACGAGAAGGTCTACATCGAGCTGTCGCAGCGCCGCCTGTCGCAACTGGGCCTGGACATGAACCAGGTGCTGGGCCAGCTGGGCCAGCAAAACGCCATCGAGGGCGCAGGCGTGCTGCAGACACCGCGCGAGGATGTGCAGGTGCGCGTGGCCGGCCAGTTCCTGGCGGTGGACGAGCTGCGCGCCATGCCCATCCGCGGCGCATCGGGCGCGCAGCTGCGCCTGGGCGATATCGCCGAGATCCGCCGCGGCTATGCCGATCCGGCCAATGTGAAGGTACGCCACCAGGGGCGCGAGACGATTGCGCTGGGCGTGTCCATGACCAAGGGCGGCGACATCATCCGCCTGGGCAAGTCCCTGCGCGGCGCCGTGGGCGACATCGCGCGCACGCTGCCGGCCGGCGTGGAGCTGGCCAACATGCAGGACCAGCCCAAGGCCGTGGCCGACTCGGTCAACGAATTCCTGCAGGTGCTGATCGAGGCCGTGGTGGTGGTGCTGGCCGTGAGCTTCATCAGCCTGGGCCTGCACAAGCGCGAGGGCCACCAGCCGCTGTGGAAGCGCTGGTACATCGATCCGCGCCCGGGACTGGTGGTGGCCATCACGATTCCGCTGGTGCTGGCCGCGACCTTCCTGGCCATGTGGTACTGGAACATCGGCCTGCACAAGGTGTCGCTGGGCTCGCTGATCATCGCGCTGGGCCTGCTGGTGGACGATGCCATCATTGCCGTGGAGATGATGGTGCGCAAGATGGAGGAGGGCTACGAGAAGTACCGCGCTGCCACCTTTGCCTACGAGATCACGGCCAAGCCCATGCTGACCGGCACGCTGATCACGGCGGCGGGCTTCCTGCCCATCGGCATGGCCAAGTCCATGACGGGCGAGTACACCTTCGCCATCTTCGCGGTGACGGTGATTGCGCTGGTGCTCAGCTGGTTCGCCTCGGTGTACTTCGTGCCCTACCTGGGCATGCTGCTGCTCAAGCGCCCGCCGCACGCGGCCACGCTGCCGCCCGAGGTGGCCTCGGGCGAGGTGCCCATCGAGGAGACCAACCTCAATGCGTCCTCAGCCGAGCATGAGGTCTTCGACAGCCCGTTCTACAACCGCTTCCGGCGCGCCGTGAACTGGTGCGTGACGCACCGCTGGCTGACCATCGCCATCACGGTGCTGGTCTTTGCGCTGGGCCTGGTGGGCATGTCGCGCGTGCAGCAGCAGTTCTTCCCGGATTCCAGCCGACCCGAGGTGCTGGTGGACATCTGGTTCCCCGAAGGCACGTCGCTGGCCGCCAACGAGGCCGTCACGCGCCGCGTGGAAGAGCGCTTCATGAAGCTCGACGGCGTGCGCACGGTCAGCGAGTGGGTAGGCTCGGGCGTGCCGCGTTTCTACCTGCCGCTGGACCAGGTGTTCCCGCAGAACAACGTCTCGCAGTTCATCCTGGTGGCCCAGGACCTGCCCACGCGCGAGCGGCTGCGCAAGGCGCTGCCGGCGCTGCTGGCCCAGGAGTTCCCCGAGGTGCGCGGCCGCGTCAAGCTGCTGCCCAACGGGCCTCCCGTGCCCTATCCGGTGCAGTTCCGCGTGTCCGGCACCGATCCGCAAAAGCTGCGTGCCTATGCCGACGAGGTCAAGCAGGTCATGATCGCCAACGCCGACATGCGCGGCGTCAACGACAACTGGAACGAGTCCGTCAAGGCCGTGCGCCTGGAGGTGGACCAGGACAAGGCGCGCGCCCTGGGCGTGAGCAGCCAGGCCATCGCCCAGGCGGCCCGCGTCATGCTCAGCGGCTCCACCGTGGGCCAGTTCCGCGAGGGTGACAAGCTCATCGACATCGTGCTGCGCACGCCGTATTCGGAGCGCGACGCCATCACCGATATCGCCAATGCCTACCTGCCCACGGCATCGGGCAAGTCGATCCCGCTCACGCAGATCGCCAAGCCCGTGATGGTCTGGGAGCCCGGCGTGATGTGGCGAGAAAAACGCATGTTCGCCATCACCGTGCAGGGCGATGTGCGCGAGGGCCTGCAGGGCGCGACGCTGACCCATGCGCTGCTGCCGGGCCTGCGCGAGATCGAGGCGCGCTGGCACGCCGCGGGCGACACGGCCTACCGCATCGATGTGGCCGGCGCTGTGGAGGAAAGCTCCAAGGGCTCGGACGCCATCGTCGCTGGTGTGCCCGTGATGCTGTTCCTCACCTTCACGCTGCTCATGCTGCAGTTGCGCAGTGTCAGCCGTTCACTGCTGGTGTTCATCACCGGGCCGCTGGGCATTCCCGGCGTGGCGGCGGCGCTGCTGCTGTTGGGCCGGCCCTTCGGCTTCGTGGCGCTGCTGGGCGTGGTGGCGCTGATGGGCATGATCCAGCGCAACTCGGTGATCCTGATCGACCAGATCGAGACCGACCGCGCGCGCGGCGTGCCGGCCTGGGACGCCATCATCGAAGCCGCCGTGCGCCGCCTGCGCCCCATCGTGCTGACGGCCGCCGCCGCTGTGCTGGCCATGATCCCGCTGTCGCGCAGCGTGTTCTGGGGCCCCATGGCCGTGGCCATCATGGGCGGGCTGATCGTGGCCACAGTGCTGACACTGCTGGCGCTGCCGGCCATGTACGCCGCCGTGTTCCGCGTGCGCCGCGAGCCCACGCATTGATGCGGCGAAAACGCAGAGGCCGCCGCTCAAATCCGGGGTATGGCAATGCACCCCGCAATTGCGGCTAGAATCTGCGCCCTGACCTAGGAGCCGCCGCGCAGGCGGCTCCCCAAGAACCAGCGCGGGTGGCGAAATTGGTAGACGCACCAGGTTTAGGTCCTGACGCCAGCAATGGTGTGGGGGTTCGAGTCCCCCCCCGCGCACCACGCACCAACGCCGCTCAACTGCGGCGAACACTGCCCAAGCCCGCTTCCTGTAGAGGAGGCGGGCTTTTTTTCTGGGTCTTCGCTGCAAAGCGGAGCAGGTTGAAACCGGCACAAAACAGCGCAAAATCACATCACAATCCCGCGCAGATCCCGCTTGTGATCCCGCGCGTGCAGCAGGAGATGGGATGGCGTATTTCCGGAAGGTGAAGAACGGCTGGCGGGCCGAGGTGGAGCGTGCGGGTATTCGGCGCACCGCCACGCGGGCGACCAAGGCCGAGGCGCAGGGCTGGGCCGTGGCCGAGGAGGCGGCCATTCTGGCCGGGGCGCGCGGGGAGTTTCCGCGGCGCACGCTGGCCGAGGCGGTGGAGCGCTATCGGCGCGAGGTCACCGACAAAAAGGCGGCCAGCACGGCGCGGGCCGACCATTTGCGCTTTGATGCCTGGCTGCGCGAGTTCCCCGAGCTGGCCTCCAAGGTGTTCCACGAGATCACGGGCGACGACCTGGCGCGCTGGCGCGATGCGCGGCTGCAGCAGGTCTCTGGCGCCAGCGTGCTGCGCGAGGCGCAGCAGTTCCGTCCGATCTGGACGCTGGCGGTCAAGCAGTGGAAATGGGTGGGCAAGAGCCCCTGGCCCGAGATCAAGCTGCCGGCCAAGTCCCATGCGCGCCGGCGCACGGGGCAGTGGAGCGAGGTGCGGCGCATGCTGCGCTCGGCCAATGTCTCGCCGCGCCTGGCGCCTGTCACCGCCATGGAGCAGACGGCCTGGACCATGCTGGTGGCCCTGCACACGGCCATGCGCAGCGGCGAGATCCTGCGCATGGGCCGCAGCAATGTGGATCTCAAGCGCCGGGTCTACCACCTGCCGCACCACAAGACCGAGGCCAAGGTGGGCGAGCGCCATGTGCCGCTGACGCGCCGTGCCGTGCGCCTGCTGCGCGTGCTGGACGCCGCCGCCGAGGCTGCGGGGCGCGACGCCTACTGGACCATCAGCGACGCCAGCCGCGACACGCTCTACCGCAAGCTGCGCGACCGGGTGATGGTGCAGGGCCTGCGCTTCCATGACCTGCGCGCCACGGCGCTGACCTGGCTGAGCAAGCGCGTGGATGTGATGACGCTGGCCCGCATCAGCGGCCACGTGGATATCAACGAGCTGTTCAATACCTATTACCGGGAGACGGCCGAGGACATCGCGGCACGGTTGTAGGCAGGATGGCTGCCAGAAATATCACTCCAATATGATATGTTGACAATATTATTCTGGAGTGATAATTTCAATTCATCATCTTGAGATGATATTTTGAATGCCCTGGCCAGGAGAACACCATGGACCACCTGTTGCAACTGCCCGATCAGCTTGCGCTGCACCTGAAGTCGCTGCGCAAGGCCGCTGGCGTGAGCCAGGCCCAGCTGGCACAGCGGCTGGGCGTCACCCAGTCGCGTGTGGCGGCGATAGAGCGCGACCCGGCCGCCATCAGCGTGCGCCAGCTGATGGAGATCCTGCAGCTGCTGGATGCCGATCTGCTCATGCGGCCCAGGGCGGATGCGGTGGCTTCTCCTGCGTCTGCACCTGCACCCGTGCTTGTGCCTGTGCCTGCTGCGTTGAGGGTGGCCGAGCCAGTTCCACAACCATACGCGGGTGACAACGTGCCCCGCAAGCCCGCCGACCGCCCCGTGGCTTTCAAGCCGCAGGCGCTGCCGCCGCACTGGCAGGACCGCAAGCCGAAAGGGTCCTGGTGATGGCGGCGCTGGGCGTCTGGATGAATGGGGAGCGGGTGGGCACCTGGGAGGTCACGCGCACGGGCCGCCATGTGTTCGCCTATGACCCGGCCTGGCCGCAGAGCGCGCATGCGCGGCCGCTGTCGCTGTCCATGCCCTTCACGCGCGACCTGACGGTGGCGGGCGAGGTGGTGGCCCACTATTTCGACAACCTGCTGCCGGACGGCGAGGGCATTCGCCGGCGCGTTCACCAGCGCTTCGGGCTGCGCGGGATCGATGCGTTTTCGCTGCTGGAAGCCATTGGCCGCGATTGCGTGGGTGCCGTGCAACTGCTGCCCGAGGGGGCCGTGCCCGAAGGGTTCGACCAGGTGCGCTTCGAGCCGCTGAGCGAGGCGCAGATTGCAGAGCACCTGGCCAGCCTGGGTGGCGGGTTTGGCGCGCTGGAGGTGGACCAGGAGTTCCGGCTGTCCATCGCCGGTGCGCAGGAGAAGACGGCGGTGCTGCGCCATGGCGGCCAGTGGTGCCGCCCGCTGGGCGCGACGCCGACCACGCATATCCTGAAGCCGGCCATCGGCGTGGTGCCGCACTGGCACTACGACCTGAGCGAGTCAGTGGCCAATGAGTGGCTGTGCGCCCGCCTGCTGGCCGAGCTGGGCTTTGCCGTGGCCGACAGCAGCATCGAGAGCTTTGGCGGGCAGCAGGTGTTGTGCGTGGAGCGCTTTGACCGCGCCTGGACGGCCCAGGGCTGGATTGCGCGTCTGCCCCAGGAAGATTTCTGCCAGGTGCGCGGCGTTGCCAGCGCCAACAAGTACGAGACCCACGGCGGGCCTGGCATGCTGCAGTGCCTGCAGGTGCTGCAGCATGGCAGCGAGCCTGCCCAGGATTGCGCCCGCTTCGTGATGGCCCAGCTGGCATTCTGGCTGCTGGGGGCCACGGACGGGCATGCCAAGAATTTCTCGGTGTTCCTGCAGCCGGGCGGAGGCTATGAGATGACGCCGCTGTACGACGTGCTGTCGGCCTGGCCCATCATCGGCCATGGCCACGGCAAGATCGCCCGCCAGCGCGCCAGGATGGCCATGGCCCTGCCGGGGCGCAGCCGCCACTACCGCCTGGGCGAGATCCAGCGCCGCCACTGGAAGGCCTTGGCCGAGACCACACGCATCGCAGGCCTGTGGGAGAGCATGGTGGAGATGGTCGAGGCGCTGGACGGCGCCATAGCCCGGCTGCAGCCGCGCCTGCCGGCCAGCGTGCCGCAGCCTATGGCCCGGCAGATCTTCGACGGGGCGCGCGACCAGGCACGCCGTTTTCTTGCGGGCAGCGATCACTGAGCGCACGGCGATGGCCTGGTGCCGGCTCACCGGCGCCCCTCGGCCCAGGCCTTGACGTCGGCCATGCGCCAGTAGCGGATGCGGCGGCTGGCGTTGATGAAGGGCTTGGGAAAGTCCGGGCGCTTGGTCAGGCGCGCGGTGACGTGCTCGCGGCTCAGGCCCAGGTAGTTGGCGATGCCCTGGGTGTCCAGGCGCGGGGCGCTGTGAAAGAGTTCCATGTTCTGTTGCGTCATTGCGGTGTTCTCCGATGTCGTGTCCGGTGCTTGGGTGCTTGATCAGGCCTGGCGCGGCGTGATGGACTTGCCTGCCTTCTTGCGCTCCACGCGTTCAACTCGCTCGACTCGCAGAACGGGCCGGCCGCTGGCCAGCAGGGCGCAGGCCTGGGCGTGGCTGGCGCTGGCCGCCTTCAGGCGCAGCACGGGCAGCAGGCGGGCGTCGGCCAGTTGATCCAGCTGCGCGGCGTCCACGCCGTGGGGGATGAGGGTGGCGCGGTAGCTGCGCAGGGCGGTGATGTTGTGGTGCATGGTGGGTCCTCCTGGGGTGGATCAGCTGGTAAAGAACGGGTGGTTGGATGGCGTGGCGCCGGATGCGGGGCGGTGCAGCACGGAATGGGGCACTGAATCGGCACCCGAATCGGGCCCGGCCGGGTTGGCCCGGTCCTCGCGTTGGTGCCCGCCGCGGCCGATGAGGGCGCGCAGCGTGTGGCCCGTGAGCCGGGCCGTACAGTTATTGAAACCAGTCCAAGCGCGCGCCAGCGGCGCGCGGGCGGGCAGGGTCGGCGGGGCCACGTCGGCGACCTCGGCACCCTCGGCGATATCGGCGTTTTCTGCACCTTGGGTTTCCTGGAACTCCAGCGTGGCGCGGGCCACGCTGCGCCAGGCGATGCGGCGCGAGACCAGCCACTGGCCGCGCCGGGTTTCCAGGCCTACCACGCGGCCGCAGCCGGGCGCGATGGCCTCACCGTATTGGTTGACGGCGCCGGCGGGCACGGGGCGGCGTGCCATGCGCAGGTGCCAGCGGTCGCGGGCCAGGCAGTGGCCGCCCATGGCTTCCATGTAGCGGCGCCAGTCGGCGGGGATGTCGGGCCCGTGGCGGTGGCTGGCGCCCCAGGCCTTCCAGCTGGCCTTGTCGCCTTCGATGCGGATCTGTTCGACCTGGTCCTTGCTGACACGGCGCAGCTCGCGCCAGACGCAGACGCTGGGCATGCCCACGGCCTGGAACTGGCGAATGCCCCAGCAGGCGGCCCAGGCGTCCACGCGGCGGTGGCCGGGCATGCCGCCCTGCTCCACATCCCACAGGCGGCCCTGCACCACGTCGAGGTGGTCGGCCAGGGCCGCATGGCCCACGCTCTTGGCGATGTACTTGGCCACGTAGCCGGCAGCGCCGCCGCCGGTCATGCGCTTGACGTTGACGCGGTTGCGCTGGGCGCCGCGCTCGTCGCCATCTTCGCTGAGCCACCATTTGCGGATGGCGGCCTCGATGTGCCGGGCGTGCTCCTCGCACTCGGCCCAGACCAGGGCGTGCCAGTGCGGCGTGGCGTCATGGTGCGGCTCGGCCACGCGGATGCCGTACATGGCGATGCGCTGGCGGCCCAGGTGCGAGCGCACGCGCGCCCACATGGTGCGCAGCCACAGCTGGGCATCGCGCGGCGTGCTGTGGCCGTCGTAATGGGGATTGGGACGCGGCCGGCCGCCGCTGCCCAGCGTGACGGCGTGAAAGCGGCTGGGCGCCGTCAGCGTGAGAAAGAGGCCGACATGGCTGCGCGCGTCGGCATATTCCTCTGCGCCGCGGATGCGCGTCATCAGCTCGCCGCCGCGGATCACGGGGTTGGCCGGCGACAGCGCGGCCAGCTCGGCCAGGGTGAAGACCTGGCCGGCCTCGTTTCGGTAGAGGCTGCGCTCCAGCGCGCGGGCGTTGCGTTCGATCTGCGCGGTGCGCCGGCGCACGGTGGCATTGCTGGCATAGCCGCCGGCGCTGCGGTTGACGATGCCCAGCTTGACGGCGCCGGCCTCCACGGTGCGCGTGACGTGGCGGCGCAGCATGCGGCGCCACCAGGCGGCATCCAGCGCGCGGCGGATGGCGGGCTCGCCGGCCAGCGGCGTGCTTTCCTGCAGGCCCAGCATGCGCAGCATCAGCCGCACCAGGTCCACGCGTGCGGCCAGGTCCATGTTCTGGGCCTGGGCGCCGGCGTCGAGCTCACCGACTTCGTCGCTCAGGCGCCTGGCCATCTGGCAGATCTCGTAGTCGTCCAGATTCCACTCGGCCGCACGGCCGTGGCGGCTGGCAAAGTCGTCAATGGCGGCCAGCGCGTCGTGGCAGGCAGCCCATTCGGGATGGCCGTTGGCGTGTTGCGCGCCCTTTTGCCAGTCGCCCAGGCCCAGCAGCTTCATGGGCTGCAGCCACTGCGGCGGCAAGGCTTTTTCCAGCGCCTGCATGGCGCGCTGGACCATGTGGGGGCGGGGCTTGTGCTGATCCCATTGCTGCAGGCTGGCGGTGCGCAGCCTGCGGCCGGTGGATTTGGCGGCGAGCAGGACGGACATGGGCTCAGGTCCTCAGGGCCAGCGCGCGCAGCGGCAGCAGGCAGCTGCGCAGCGCGCGGATCTGGCGGCGGATGGCGTCGCGCTCGGGCGGCGGCATTTCGCGCCAGTCGCGCAGGGCCAGCTCCTCGATCTCGCCGTCTATGCCCGCCAGCAGCACCAGGGCCATGCGGTAGTGGCTGGCCAGGCCCGCCCATTCGCGGCTTTCGGCGCTGCCGCAGCGGCCGTTGGCGCAGCGCTGCGCGGCCTCGCGCTGCAGTTCGCGCAGGCGGATGCGGCAGTCCTGGACGCTCAGGCGCTGATAGGCCTCGGGCAGCGCGGGCGGGTCCTCGGGCCGGTATTCGGGCCGGTATTCGGGCGCGGGCGCATCGTCTGCCCGCAGCAGTCGCATCAGATCGGAAAGGCGCAGGTCGCCGAGCTTCATGGTCTGTCCAGGTCGTTTCAGGGTGAGCGCATCCCGCAGGGCCTTCATGCAGGCTCCGCAGGTTGCGGGAAAAAGGGGGGGGGGCGGCGGTGCAGGCGGGCTGCCCGCGCGCCGGGTGGGGCGCCGTCAGGAGAAGGCGCCCCGGCCGCGCTAGCTGCGCGCGCCTTCGGTGGATTGGGCGGATTCGGCCGCCTGGGCTGCGCGGTGCGCTGCGCCTTCGTATTGCGAGGACGGCATGGCGTCCAGCTGGGTCTGCAGCAGCTTGCGCTTGATGTGAGTGCTCATCGGCAGGATCACCATGGGGTTGGGGATGGCGCTGGGGCTGATGGTGCGGTTGATCTCGGTCACCGCCGAGAACACATGGCCGCACTCGAAGTTGCGGCACTGGAAGATGGTCTCGCGGCTGGTGCTGGTCAGCTGCAGGCTGGTGCGGGTGTAGGCGTGTTCGTTGCAGTGGGGGCACATCATGCGCATGGCAGGCTCCTGGGGGCAGTTGGGATCGAAGACAAGGCGGTGAACAGGTCGGCGCGGGTGGCTATCGCGCTTGATCGGCCTGGGGCAGCGGCGGCATCTGCTGCTCGTACTGCTGCATGCCCATGCGGTACAGCTTCAGCGCGAAGTTGGAGGCGCTGCGGCTCTCACGGCTGGCATAGCGGGCGTGGCGTTCGCGTTCGGATGCCGTCATGCGCAGTGGCACGGGCCTGTCATGAAGCACCGGATCCGCAGGGATACCGGGCACGGCTCTGGGGGAGTGCATGGCTGTCATGTAGTATTTGGGATGGTTTGGATGGTTTGGTTACACGCTGACTGCATCATTGCTTGAAATTTCGAGCATGTCAATTGATGAATAGAAGAAATTTCGATCACATCGGTGAAAGGCTGAGGCAAGAGCGTCTGCGTCTGGACGTGGCGCAGCTCGCCATGGCCGACGCCTGCGACGTCTCGCGCGGCACCCTGGCCACCTGGGAGAAGGGCGAGCAATCGCCCAATGCGGCCGCCCTGGCCGTGATGGCGGGCCTGGGCGTGGATGTCCTGTATGTGGTCACGGGCCAGCATGCGAACGCATCGGTCCAGACCCTGGCGCCCGACGAGCGCGAGCTGCTCGATTGCTACGGCCGGGCCGACGATTCGGGCCGCGCCGCCATCATGGCCGTGGCGACACTGGCCGCGCGCTGAACGGCCTGCGCCGGCCGCTCCAGGACGCGCTCTACCTGCCCCTCTCGCTCACTTGGCACGCGTCTCCAGCGTCAGCTTGGAGGTGAAGCCGCCGTCGCCCAGCTCGTGCTGGATCTTGACGACCAGCCACGGCGTGTCATCGATCTCTGCCTTGAACCCCTGCAGCTTCAGCGGCGTCTGCGGCATCAGGTCGGGCCGCGCCAGCGCCAGCTTCAGGCCCATGGTGGCCTTGGCGCGGTTGATGCGGCCCATCTCGGCCTTGGCGGCGGCCTGCGCCTCGGCCTCGCTGCCGTAGGTGTCCTTCAGGCGCTTTTCGTTGTCCTCGGCGCCCTGCGTGGCGCTGCGTTTCTCGGCACGATCCGCGTCGTTCCAGTACGCGCGCACGCCGCTGTAGTCGTTGCGCGCGGCCGTGTGGTAGGCGTGGCTGTCGCCCTCGGTGCGCGTGAGCGTGGCGGCCTCCACGGTCTGACCGCCGGCGGTGATCTTGCTGTCGATGGCGATGAAGGCCAGCTTGCCCTTCTTGACCGTGCACACGGCGTCGTACTGCCGCGCCAGGCGGCTGCAGAAGTTCAGGTCGCTTTCGTGGGTCTGGTCGATGTGGTCCACGCGCAGGTTCTCGAACTGCGCGTCCACGCGCACCTGCAGGCCGTTGCGCTGGGCGATGCTGCGCACGATCTGGCCCAGTGTGCTGTTGTGGTAGCTGTGCTCGGAGCGCGTGCGCAGCTGGCGCTTGAGCTCGGCCGAGCGCGCATGCACCACGATTCTGTCGGGCGCACCCTGGTGCTCCACCTCGTCCACCTCGTAGGTGCCCTTGTCGACCAGGCCGTGGCCGGCCCAGCCCAGCTTCAGCGCGATCTTGGATCCCTTGCCCGGCAGGGCCAGGCGCCCATCGCTGTCGTCCAGCGTGATGTCCAGCTTGTCAGCCTCTTCGCCGCGCGATTCGGACAGCGTCAGGTTCATCAGCCGCGTGTCCACCTGGCTGGTGATGTTGCGCCCGTCCAGGACGATCTCGTACTGGGGCTTGGCGTGCAGGTATTCCTGTGTGGCCATCAGATCCACCATTCCCAGAAGTCGTCATCGGGCCAGGGATCGACGCCGCCGCCGCCTTCGGCCAGGTGGTCGTCCACGCGGGCCAGCTTGAGATCGAACTCGATGCGGCGCGGCTTGCCGCCCGGTGTGTAGTGCGTGCCGGTCTGCTGCAGGCTCTCGATGACCCAGGCGCCCAGGATGCTTTCGCCGCCCACCAGGGCCCATGCCTTGCCCTGGTCAGCCATTTCGCGCAGGTCGTCCAGCGACTTGGCCGTGCCCCGGAACTCGGGTGCGAGCACGCCGGTCAGCCCCAGCGTTTCATCGCCCGGGCCCAGAGACTGGCGGGCGGGGCGCGCGCCCACACGGCTGTTGCTTGGGTGGCGCCAGGTGCTGCTGCGCACCAGCTTGTCGAATGCCAGTGTGTCGATGCCGAAGGCAAACTGGCCCAGTGTGATCAGCATGCTCATGCTCCTCAATCGATATCGGACAGCTGCGACAGCACGCTGGAGCGCTTGGCCATGTCGCGGCGGTCCAGCTCGGCGGCCACGGCGCGGGCAATGGCCTGCGCATCCTGGCCGGGCGCAGCGTTGACGGTGATATGGATGGTGGCGCCGGCCACCGGGGCCGGTGCCGGCGCGGGTGCAGCGGCGCTGGCCAGCGGCGGGCGGCTGTCGATGCGCACGGCGCCCGTGTCGGCCATGGCCGGCATGGCGCCCGTGGCCAGCGTGGCCGCCGTGGCTGCGGCCGCGACACCCTGGCGCAGTGCGCCGGCGCGGCCCTGGTCGGGTGCTGACGCATCGCCGGACTTGAACCATGAGCCCACCGACGAGGCCAGGCCGCTGATGCCCTTGCCGGCCAGGTCAGAGACCACGCCGAACAGGCCGCCCGTGGCGCCATCGAGGCCGGCCTTGCCGGCCTCCAGCAGCGTGCCGCCGACGCCCTTCCAGTCGCCGGCCTTGAAGGCGGTGGAAAGGCCATCCCAGTTCTGCATGATCGAGCCGCCCGCGCCCATCAGGCCGCCTGCGAGCCGGCCCATGGGTGTCATGCGCACCAGGCCCATCAGCGATGCGGCTGCACCACCCAGACTACCGCCCAGGCCACCGCCGACGGCGCCTGCGGCACCCAGGCCGGCACCCAGCAGGCCCATGACGGCGCCCGCACGGCCCTTGCCTGCACCGCCGCCGAAGATGCGGCCTGCAGCGCGGCCCGCGCCGGCCAGGGCGGTGCCTATGCTGCCCATGGCAGCGCCGCGGCCCATCATGGCCAGCGACAGGACCACGGCTCCCAGGCCGCGCCTGAGCACGCCCGCAGCGTTGCTGGCCATGCGCAAGCCTCCCGACAGCAGACCCATGGCTCCGCCACCGCCGCTCATCATGGACAGGGACAGGACCACGGCGCCCACGCCGCGCCTGAGCACGCCCGCAGCGTTGCTGGCCATGCGCAAGCCGCCGGCCAACAGGCCCATGGCACTGCCGCCGCCGCCCATGGCCGCGCCCAGCAGGCCGAACACGGTGCGCGTGAGCAGCAGCGGCGCCAGCAGGCCGAACAGCACGCTGCTCACCACGCCGACGCCTGCGGTCAGCAGGCCCAGCACGGCCACGATGCGCAGCGTCCACTGCACGATCTGGGGATGCTCCTTGACCCAGGCACGCATGCCTTCGGTCATCTCGCGCAGCGTGCCCAGCACGGCCTTGAGGTCGGACTCGATGGTCGAGCCCATGTCGCTCAACAGGCCGTTGTAGCTGTCCTTGACGGACTCGTATTGGGCCGAGACCGAGTCCTTCAGGATGGCCACGCGCCCATCCAGATCCGCCTGTGACTTGAGCTGGGAGGCGATCTGCTGGTAGCCGCCCGGGCCCTGCTGGAGCAGCGCCTCCAAGGCCTTGCGCGTCTGCGCATCGCCGCCCGCCAGCTTGTCCAGCGCAGCGGCGCGCAGCTTGTCGCTGCCCAGGCTCTGCAGCTTTTGCAGCTGGGCCATCATCTGCTCGGTGCCGCCGAACTTGCCGCTGGCGTCCTTGAAGTCCAGCGACACGCCCTGGCTCGCGAGCATCTTGTTGACCTGGCCCAGTTTGGCCGGGTCCATGGAGTTCTTGACCAGGTTGCCCACGGCCTTGCCGGCGGCCTCGCCGCTGATGCTGGCGTCGTTGAGCATGAGCAGCAGCGGCGCGAACATCTGTCCCGACCTTGCGCCCTGCTGCCCCAGCTGCGGCAGGGCCTTGCCGATGGCGTCCAGGCCCTTGACCATGCCTGTGGGGTCCAGTCCCAGGTGGGAGGTGCGCTGCACCGTGTCGGCCAGTGCGGCCATGTCGCCCGCGCTTGCGCGGGTGGCCTGCTGCAGCTGCGCCGCGAACTCGCCGGCCTCCTTGGCGGGCATGTTCAGCACCGCGCCCAGGTTGGCCGCCTGCCGGGCCACGCCGCCCAGCACATCCTGCGAGGACACGCCCTGGCGCTGCAGCTGGTTCATCATCGCGATGTAGTCGGCCGTGCTGCCGGGCATGTCGGTGCCCAGGCTCTTGGCCATGTCCAGCACCTGCTGGTAATCGGCGCCTGGCTTGCCGTTGCTGCCCGCCATGGTGGCGCGCAGCTGTGCGGCGGCCTGGTCGTCGGTCATGAAGGCCTGGCTCACGGCGCGCACGGGCGCCAGCATCTTGCCGCCCGTCTCGCGCAGCGCCTGGCCGCGATCGGCCAGGTTCTTGCTCTGCTCGCGCAGGGCGTCGATCCTCTCCAGCCGCTGGGCGGCCGGTGCCACCACCTTGCGCTGCTTTTCCATCTGGGCCGTGGTGGCGCGGATGTCGCTGTGCAGCTTGCGCTCGTGCGCGGACAGGTTGCCCGTGTCCACGCCCGCGCCGCGCAGGCCTTCGCGCATGTCCATCAGGCGCGATCGCTGCGTGGCGCGCAGCAGCGCCAGGCGCTCTTCCTCGACCTGGGCCGAACGCAGCGCGCGCAGCATGGCGCGCGAGGGCTGCTCGCCCGCGCCCGATTCCAGCCGCAGCTGGGCCATCTGCTGGCGCGCGCCGCGCAGCCGTGCCGTGGTGTCGGCCAGGCCGCTGCGCAGCGCGCGGTAGTCGCCCAGCTGGGCTTGCTGCTGCTGCAGCTTCTTCAACTGGTCGACCGTTTCCTTGAGTTCCCGGGCCGTGTTGCTGCTGGTTCTGCCCAGCAGCGCTAGGGGCTGGTGCACGCGCTCGGCCTGCTTGAGCACCTCGTCCAGGCGCAGGGTGTCAACGGCCATGGAGGGCTCCCTGGCCGGTGCGGTTTTGGCGTTGGGTGGAGGTCATGGGCAAGGGGCGTGCAAGAGAGGGGCGAGAGGCGGGCGATGGAGTGGAGGTGGTGCTCAGTCCTGGCTCAGTCCTGGCTTTCGTAGCGCTCGCGCGCCCGTTCATGCCATTGGCCGAGTTCGGCCAGCGACATGTCCTCCATGTCCGCCGGCCGCCAGTGGAAGACCATGGCCAGGTCGGCCATGGCGTCCTCTACGCGCTCGGGAATTGCTCCCTCTGCGCCTTCGGCACCAAAAAAGAGGCCACCTCCGTACCGAGGGTCACCAGGTCGGCGGGGTCCAGCTGCAGCACCTCGGCCTTGTGCAGCATGGGCTCGGTCACGCGCGGCAGCAGGGTCTGCAGCGCGGTCACGTTCATGTGCAGCAGCTCGACCAGCGACAGGCCGCGCAGCGCGCCGGCATTGGGGCGGCGCACCAGCACCCGGGCCAGGTCGCCGCCGGGGCGCTTGAGCGGCACGTCGAGCGTGATCTCGCGCGCATCGCCCGATGCGAGGGCGGCCGCGTTGGCGGCAGCCTGGTTCTGGAGGTCTTCCTGGGGCTTGGTGGTGTCCATGATGTGTCAGCGTTCGGGTGAAGAAAAGAGGAGGACCGGGCCGGCCGGCCCGGTCAGTTGAGCCAGGCTCAGATGCCCAGCGCGGCGCGGACCTGGGCCAGGCGGTCGATGCCGTTGACGACTTCGACGAAGTTGACCGGATCGATCTCGATCAGCACCTGGCCGTTGATGGACAGGCGGTAGTAGCTGACGGCCAGCTTGTACTTGATCTCGGTCTTGTCGCCGGCCTTGGCCTTGCCGGGGTCGAACTCCGAGAAGCGGCCACGCATGACCACTTCCAGCGAGTCCACGCCTTCGCTGTCATCGCCCTGCAGGGCGCCGGCGAAGCGCAGCAGCACGCCGTCGTGGCGCAGCGTGCCCCAGGTGGAGATCAATTCCTTCATGTAGCCGGCAGCGGTCAGGTCGGCCTCGATGGCCTCCATGCCGAAGTCCAGGCTGACCTCGCCGTTCATGCCGCCGGCGCGGTACTTCTCCATCTTGCGGGTGAGCTTGGGCAAGCCCACTTCGGGCATGTCGCCGATGTACGAGTTGCCATCCACGAAGGTGGCGAAATTCTTGAGAGAGCGGGGCAGTCCCATGGTGCTTTTCTCCTGTGTATCCGGTGTGTTCGGTGTATTGGGTGTGTCGGGTGCGGCCGCCGTTTACTGGCCGGTGCCCACGCGCAGGGCGAAGTCGGCGAAGTAGCGATCGGTGATGCGCTGGCGAAAGCCCAGGTCCTCCAGCGGAGGCACGGGCGTGTAGTCGTAGTCCAGCACCAGCTTGCCGGCCTTGAGCGTGGCGGTCTCGTTGACCGTTTCGTCGTACCAGGCCTTGCCATCCAGGATGTAGCCCAGGGCCTTCAACTCGCGGAACTTGGTGTTGATGCCTTCCAGGATGTCCTTGACCAGGCTGGGGTGCATGGGCTTGTCCACGGCCCAGAAATGCGCCTCGGCCATGGTGTCGGCCAGCACCTGCGCGGTGCGCACGCTGGACTCGAAGCGGAACAGCTCGCTGTCCGTGCAGGTGCGCGAGCCCCAGAAGCGGTGGCCCTGGCTCTGGATCAGCGTGGTGATGCCGGCCTGGTTGAGGATGCCGGCCTCGGTATCGGGGCTTTGCAGGTCCCAGTGCACATCGCGCGAGATGCCCAGCACGCCGGACAGCGGCACGTTGGACAGCGTCTTGTGCCAGCCCTGCTCCTGGTCGATGCGTGCGCGCAGGCCCAGGGCGTAAGCCACGGGCGAGGCGTCCTGCACGGCGGCGGTGGACAGGTCCAGCGCCTTGAAGCCGGGCCACAGCAGCATCAGCTCGCGCTGGCCGAAGTGCTCGCGGTAGGCCTGGGCCTCGGCCACATCGTTGCCGATGGCCGCTGCATACGCAAAGCCGCGCAGCTTGATGGCCACGGACGCCAGCGCGTCGGTCACGGCCTGGCTGTCCAGGCCCGGCGCGCCCAGAATGCGCGGCTTGACGCCGAGCTGTGCCTGGGCCGCCAGCAGCGCCTGCAGGCCCGTGTACTGGTTGCCGGTGGTGGTGCCGATGACCTTGGCGTCCTGGTCGGTGCGGCGCTCGGCCTCGGTGGCGCCTTCGCCATCGGCCACGCGCACGACGACCAGCACCGGGCGGCACTGCTCCTTGATGGCGTTCAGCGCCTGGGCCAGCGTGCCCTTGGTGCCGGCCTTGCCGATGGCCGCATCGACCTTGGTGACCAGCACCGGACGGTTCAGCGGGAAAGTCGCCGCATCGGCGTCGCTGGCCGTGGCCACGAGGCCGATGACGGCCGTGGACACGATGCGGATGGAATTGATGCCTTCGCTCACTTCCGTGACGCGAATGCCATGATGGAACGGGGCTGTCGCCATGGTGTTCTCCGGGTTGGGGGGTGGTGGGGCCGTGGGGCTGTCGTCAAAAAGGGGTGGTCACGGCTGTTCGTGGGCTTGTACGGGGCCGTCCAGGATTTCCTGGGCACGCCCCGCGGCGATGAGTCCGAAGGCCTCGAACCGGCGCAGGCTGTCGGCCAGTTCGGGATCGTCAAGATCGATGAAGCGTGCCTGCTCGATGTCCTTGAGCAGCGAGCGCAGCGTGGCCGCGTTGAGCCGGTCGGCCTCGCCCGCCTCGGCACGGTCCACCACGGCCCACTCCAGCGCCGTGCGCTCGACCACGGTGAAGCGGCGGCGAAGGGCGTGGGGGGTGATGTGGCGGGGTGGCCTGTGCGATGCGGCCGCTGGCAGGCGTGTCCCCGCCAGCCCAAGCCGCAGCGGCGTGCCGGTCCTGCGCGTGCGATGGCCAGAGCCGGGCACTGCCGGGATGCGGTCTTGCAGGTTGGCGATGATGTTGCTGTTCATATCGGCAGGATGGCCCTGGGCAAATTGGCCGGGTGGCCAGGTGTCGCGACGCTGGCGCATGCCCCCGGTGTCTTGATGTTCGTCGGCGAGCGCCTGCGGCACCAGCGATCCCGGCTGTAGGCCTGGCTGGCACGTCTGCCCGTTTCAGACGGGGCGCAGGAATGGTCGTGAAAGAAAAAGCCCGCCAGGGTGGCGGGCTTGTGGTGGTGGCGCGACCAGGTCAGGCCGGCAGCTCCTCGGGGCGCGGCGGCGTGTCGGTGATCTGTAGCGCGCGGCCGTTAGCGATCAGGCCCACATCTTCCAGCAACTGCACGCAGGCCGCCACATCGGGGTCGTCCAGGTCGATGAAGCTGGCCAGTTCCTGATCCTTGAGGTTGCTGCGTAGCTGCGCGGCCTGCATGCGCTCGTTGCTGGTGGCGTCGGAGCGGTCCACGGCGGCCCATTCGATGGCGGCGCGCTCGGCTGCGGTGAATCGGCGGCGGAAGGCCAATGGGGTGAGGTGGCGGTGCTTCTCCTGGGGGACTGGCAGTCCCTGCTGCTCGGCCAGGCGCCAGCGGCCAGGATACAGGGCCTCGGCGGTGGGTTCGTCGGCCACGATCGTGTTCTCTGCTTGTTCCTGTGCATTCAGGACTTCAATGATCTTCATTGTTGCTCCTCACTTGGCGCGCTTGAAAAGTCGCACATGTGCCAATCCCGAACCACCGTAACGCGGCGCATTGACGGCCGAAATGCCCGCAGAGGCACCACGTCCTGGTAGCGACGGAATGGAGGAGTCTGACCAGCCGCCACCGCCCGCGAAAAGGCCCGAATACAAGCCTTGCCCGTTGGCGGATCCGACTCCCGGCATGCCGGGAGAAATGCCAGGAAACGTGACGTCAAAGGGCCAGAAGTAGTAGCCCACAGGAACGCCCCATCCACCGCCATTTAGGTCTACAGCATGATCCCCGATGGCGGGGCTGGTGCTATAGGTGAAATTTCCTACGTCCACGGCAGCACCTCCGCCTGGTCTGTCACTTGCCGGCTGTCTTCCAGCGCGCCAGAAATCAGCACCTATTACCGTAGCTACAACCGGGGCCTTCGCGGTTGCACTGGCGGGGCCAGCATCTCCGCCCTTGCAAGTCATGATCGTGACTCCTGCGTAGCTGATGATGGTGTCGCCGCCAGCGTTCGTGCGTGTGTCCCTGTCAACAGGGGCGCCGCCTGCTGCGATGGTGAATGCAATGGTTTGCCCGGCGGACACCGCAAAGGTTTTGACCCCCCAGGGCGCGGAATTGCCGGCCATCAGGTTCTTGCCGCCGCCCGCACCGCCACCCATGCCCGCAATGACGGCCCATCCGTCATCGGGAACGGTGATGGTCTGCGTGCTGAAGATCATTTCCGAACGAGTCAGGAGCAGGTTTCCGCCCATCAATTTGCTGAGTTCCATATCGTTATCCGATGGACAGTGTCCAATAGTTGGCCCACGAGTAGTGAAGCGTCACACGCCAAACGTTGGCGTTGAACACCACGTCCTCATAGACGTTGTTGATGACATGCGCGGCATTGCCTCTCCGTAGCGTGAAATTACCTCGCTCCCAAAAGCCCCAAGGGTCCACCAGCACGATGGTGTCGCCCACCGTTGGATATGTCGGCAGTGGCCTGCTGTAGACCTCGGCGGTGTAAAGCGAATATTCGATGCCAGCAACCAGAGGCACGCCGTTGTTCGCATAGCTCGAGTGAGCTTGCATCAGTTGCTGGACCCGGGTCATTCCGTTGAAGACTTCCTGCGAGGTGCTCGCGTTGACCACTGACACCAAGTCCATCTTTTTTTTGTCAATCTTGCCGTCCAGCGTCGCTAGCTGTTGCTGTAGCTGCTGCACAGCAGTTGCCAATTCCTGGGAAGCCTTTTGCTTCGCACTATCAACGCTCTGGGTTGTGAACTGGTCGAGGACCTGCAGCGCGGCCTTGCTGGCCTTGGTGTCCAGGAGCAGGCCCATGGAAACGCTGGCTGCGTCGATGAGTTGCACCGCCTGGCGCAGCCGCAGCACGTCGTCCTCGAGCCGGTTGTCGGGGTGGGGCAGGGGCCAGCCCTGCGCTGTCTTGTCGTCGTGCAATGTCATATCACGATGGCTCGCAGGTTGGTGACCTGGGGACGGGCGCTATGGCTGCCCGTGAGCACCAGGCGAACTCGCAGGCGCTCGGCGTTGATGCCGGCCAGGCGATAGGTGATCTCCAGCACGCCGGCGGTCTGCGGGCTGGTACTCAGGTAGGGGACGTTTACCCAGGTGCTGCTGCCCTCGGCCTGCATCTGCACGGCCAGGGAGCTGCCGGCAGGCAGCAGGGCCTCGGCCACGACGCTGAGCGTGGTGTTGCTGCCAGCGTTGATGGTGGGGCTGATGTAGTCGCCGGTGTTTTGCAGGCTGGCTGCGGCCAGTTGCATGCCGGGCAGCAGATGGGCTGCCAACTGGGTGTTGCCCGAGAGCTTGGCGCGCACGGCCACTTCGCCGTTGTAGCGGCTGGCCAGTTGCACAGGCTGGCCGGCTGCAGCTTCCAACGTTGTTCCATCCTCCAACTGCATGGCAAAGACCACTTGAGAGTCTGCGGCAGGCAGCATGGCCCCGGCCTGCACCATGAGGTCAGTGGCGTCCTGAACGGCAAAGCTGCCCAGTTCGATGGTGCGGGTGTTGGCCGTGTGTTCAGCCGCCAGCAGTTCGAAGGCGAGATCGCGCGTCTGGTGTGGCGTCCAGGTGCTGGCGTTGCTGCTGGACAGCAGCACGCCCACGCTGTAGGGCTGGCTGGTGACCCATTGCGCGCGGGCCTGGTCCCAGCCACCGAGTTCGGCCACGGCCACGGCGGTGGTCATGTCGTTGGTGAGGATGACGATGGCGTATTCGACGCCGGCTTCCAGCAGCTGGGGCGCCCACTGAGCAAGAGTGGGCTTGCCTGCGGCGATGTCGGCGCGGATCTGCTCCGGCTTGAGCACGCATTCGGAGATGACGCCGCGCGAGGGAACGCCGCCCGTGACTTCGCGCAGTTGCACCTGCACGTCCTCTTTGCCCGGAGTCGTGAACCACAGGCGTGTTCCGCAGACTTCGCGCGTGGTGCTCAGCGTGAAGGTCTGGGCCAGCGGATCCCAGCCGGTGGGCCATATGACGACGACCACAACGGAGGCCAGCGTACGGCTGCGCAGCGTGCCTTGACCGGTGAAGATGGTTTCTGCATGGCTGCCGCCTCGGCCTGTGAAGCGCACGGCCTTGGTGCCTGCAGGCACTCGAGCCGGGATTTTGAACTTGCCTTTCAGACCTTGTGCCGTGGCCACCAGCGTGCCGCCAGCCAAAGGCTCGGGCGTGACGGGGATGCCATCGAAGCCCACTTCCGTCAGCGTTTCGCCCACGGGGAAGTCGATCCAGAACTGCACATCGATCTGGCGCAGGAACTCGATGTTCTTGGATGTGTCCGAGAGCACGCGCTCGGACTCGCCGCTCCAGAAGCTCTCGATGATGGGATTGGCCCAGGTGGTCTGCACCTCGGTCCAGTAGTCCACGGCAGGGGTGAGTTTGATGGAGCTGGGCAGTGGGTCAAAGGCCCCGTAGGGATTGACCAGCATGGTGGTTGTGCGGCCCAACTGGCTGAGCACGGGCACGGCCTGGTAGGGCGTGGTCTGGGGGGTGGTGATGTCGGTGCCGATCTGGTGCAGTTGCACATTCAGGGGCAGGCGCAGATGCCCGCCCAGGATATGGCCGGTCTGCGCACGCCCCGCATCGCGCAGGCCGTTGTTCAGCATCGGATCCGCAAACAACCCCTTCTTGACCCCGCTGTGCCGCCCCGAAACGTCCACCGACAGCCGCAGCTCGGCCAGGTCGGCGTAGATGGTCTGGATGTGGTCCTGGTAGGCCTTGAGGGTCTGCATGGGCACGACGCGCACGGCGTCCTGGTCCACGCGGCGGTTGCTGTCCCAGCTTTGGTAGACCGAGGCCAGGGCCAGGGTGCCGCTGGGTGCGGCCGGGACCTTGGGCGACCAGGCGGCGGGCACGCCGGGCACCCATTGCAGCTGGCCTTCGCTGTTGAGCACCAGGCGGTCGTAGCGGCGCAGCGCGTAGTGGTAGCTGACCAGCACCAGGGTGTCCTTGAGCGCGCCTTCCACGGTGAAGCCCGTGGAGTCCACGGCCGTGGGCGTGGCGTTGAGCATGTACTGGTAGGTGACCTGGTAGGTGCTGCCGGGAACGGGCTCGGCGCCCGAGGGGCTCCAGTCGATCTGGCCGCCGACCAGCTTCCAGTCCGTGCCCTGCACGTAGGTGGTGCCGGCCTGGACCACGCTGTCCACGGCCAGTACGGCGTTGTCGGGCAGCGGGTCGGCCGCGCCCGTGAAGCCGCCGTGCGTGAGCGTGACGGTCTTGCGCGCCTGCACGCGCACCTGGGGTGTGCCGACAGCGGGCTGGCGGTCGAAGCGGATGCGCTGGGCGGCCGTGCCGGCCGAGGTGTGGGGCTCGCTGTCCACGAAGAACAGGTCGGGCTTGGCCTCGTAGACCAGGCGGCGGCTGGCACCCAGCTCCAGCGGATGGCCGTTGACGCGGGCGGCGCCTTCGCGCACGGTGTAGACCTGCTGGCCGGTGGCCAGGTCCTCGCCCATGATCACGTCCAGGCCGCGCACGACGTAGGTGCCGCCCGCGCTGTCGCGGTCATAGCGGGCCAGGGCCTGGGTGACGGCGTCGATGTTGGGCGGCGGCTCCTTGGGCATGACGGAGCCGTCGATGATGGTCCACACGGGATAGAAGGTGCCGGCCGTGCCGTCGCCCTGCGCACCCCAGACCAGGGTGACGCGCTCGCGCAGCGCCCCGGGCTCGCCATAGCCGCGCGTGCCGGCGGCGGGGTTGAGCAGCTCGGGGTCCTGCAGCTCGGTGACGGTGTCGGTCTGCAGGTAGGCGCCCACGTAGACCGTGCCCACGGTGGCCACGGTGAGCGTGCCCGGCGTGATGCCGCGCACGGCGCCGGCCACGTAGAGCGCGCCGGCCTCGATGGTGGTGGCGCCCGTGTCCGCAGAGGTGATGCACTGGCAGCCGCGGACGATGTCGCCCTCCTTGAACAGCACATCGGTGATGCCGCGCAGGCGGTGCTGCTGCATGCTCTGCAGCTCGTTGAGTTCGGCCGATTGCAGCACGCGGTCGGCCGCGAACTGCAGCCTGTCGTAGCGCTTGCCGGCGTCGAAGCGGTCGTAGATCTTGGTCTGGCTCATGGGGTGCCGTTCAGAAGGGGAGGATGATTTCTTCGACCTGGCGCACGCTGCCGCTGCGCAGGATCCGGGGGCGGCGCTCCAGCGTGTACAGCTCGCCCTTGCCGGTCAGCTGGCTGGCCAGCACCCAGCGCTGGCCGGGCGGCACGTCCGTGGCGACCTGGGTGCCGAAGAACACGCCCATCTCGCGCACGTCCTCGCCCTTGGCGTCGTCGAAGCCGAAGGCCGCGCGCAGGTAGACGAAGGTGGTGGGGGTGTCGCTGACGCTGTAGCGCGCGCCGCTGGGCAGCTCGATCTCGCCGTTGTCGTCGGGCCGCGCAAAGCGCACCTCGGTGACCAGGCGGCGGCCGATTTCGTCGACCAGGGCGTTGGCGGTGATGGGTTCGGGCTCGGGCGCGGCGTCCCAGGCGGGCAGGCCGCGGCCCCAGGCGATGTGGATGGTCTGGGCGGCGACGGCCTTGGCGAGGGCGATGCGGCCCGCTTGCTGCAGAACTGCCATGTTCAGGGTTCCTCGGGTTCTTCGGTGGTGGTGGTGCGGGTTTCGAAGGATCGGCGCCAGGGCGTGCTGTCCCAGCGTCCGGTCCAGGTACGGGTGTTGTCGTGCGGGCGCTCGGTGCTGGCCCAGGGGTGCAGGCTGGCCAGGGCCAGCGGAGCGGGCGCCGTCCAGGCGCTGTGGGTGGCCATGGCCTGGGCGGGAATGGGCCGCAGCGGCGCGTAGTAGGCGGGCTCGCCCGTGGTGGTGGCGTTGACTTCGGTGATGCCCAGGCTGGCGTCGATCAGGATCTCGCTGTCCAGCGTCCAGGCATCCAGCAGCATGCGGTCGGCATAGGTGGCGATGGTGGTGACGCGGAACAGTTGGGCCGTGAGCACGCCGTCCGAGGGCGGTGCCTCGGTGCCGGTGCGGCGGGGCAGGCCCTGGCTGAGCTTGACGGGTTCGCCATACGGCGACACATCGATCCAGGTGCCGCTGTCGTTGTCCAGCATGCCGGCGTCCAGGCCCGGGCCGTGGTCCAGCCGCAGCGGGCGCAGGTCGTGGCCGTGGAAGACGCGGTAAAAGCGCACATGCGCCGGCAGGCTGGCGCGCACCACATGGGCCACGCTGGCCAGCTCTGCGTCGCCGATGATGCGGCCCAGGTCCAGGTGCAGCCAGGCACCATCCTCGTCGAGCTGCGCGCCGTCATAGCCCAGCCAGCCCAGCGCACGTTGCATGGACGCGGCCGTGCCGCGCTCGCGCAGCCAGGGCAGACCGTTGGCGATGAGGGCGGGTACGTCGTCAAAGTAGCGATCGAACTGGGCGATGCCCCATTCGGCCGCCAGCCAGGGCAGAAAGGCCGCAGGCTCGCCATGGGCCGGCGCGGGAAAGGCGCCGGCCAGGCCATCCCAATTCGGGACGACCTGGTCCACGGCCTTCTCCAGCGCCGTGGCGTTGGGCGGCAGCACGTGGCGGCGGGGCGCCGTCGGGACGATGGCGGCGGTGCTCATGCCTGCAGGCCCTCGTCCACCAGCTGCACTCGGCCCAGCACCGGGTATTCGTCGGCGGCCAGCGGCGTGAGCTCGGCCGGGGCCTGGGCGTCGGGGTAGGTGACGCGGGCAATGCCGTCCACATGCAGGCGCGTGGTGATCCACGAGCGCGGCACATCGCGGCCCAGCAGCGCGTAGGCGGCGATCTGGGCGGCCAGGCCGGCTTGCAGGCGCGCCACGATGTCCACGGGCGCACCGGGCTCGCGCAGCAGGTGCGCCGTGATGTCGATGGGGTGCGGGCGCGCCAGCGATACCGACACGGGCACGCCCAGCGGCCGTGCGCCTGGCGCATTGAGGGCCGACAGCACGATGGCCAGGGTCTCTTCGGCCTGTGCGGGCTCGACCAGCCACAGCTGCACGCTCACGCGGCCGGGCTGGGGCTGCGTGGCGATGGCGCTGTGCACATTGGCGCTGGCCGTCATGGCCAGGTGCTCGTAGTGCTCTGCCGTGCCGCTGCCGGCCAGCGCGCGCACGCGCAGCAGGATGCGCTGGCGGTAGCGTTCGTCGCTTTCCCCGGGCAGTCGGGCCACATCGTAGAAGGCGCCCTTGTGGTCCAGGTCCGAGCCCCGGGCGAACGCAATCAGGTGCGCACGCGCGGCATCGTTGACGCGCGCCCGGTACAGCAGCTCGCGATAGGCGTGCGCCTCCAGCAGCTTGTTGAGCGGCTCGCTCTCCAGCGCCAGGACCTCGGCGGACTCGGGGTGGCGCGCCAGCAGATCGGCGCGGTGGGCGTCGAGGATGCGCTCGAAATCCAGCGTCTCGACGACGCCGGGCGGCGGCAGGGCGTCCAGTGCAGGGGTCATGTCTTGCTTCATGAAAGGGTGCGGGCGATGGGCATCTGCAGGCTCAGCGGGGCCGGGCGGCGCGTGTTGTTGAAGGTGCCGATCAGCGTCAGGTCGGCGCGCCCGGGTGCGGCCGGATCGCGCTCGATCACGATGCGCGTCAGCCGGATGCGCGGCTCCCAGCGCATCAGCGCGCTGGCCACGGCGGCGCGCAGGCGCGCCTGGGTGGCGTTGTTGTCGGGCTGGTCCAGCAGCGCTGGGACCAGCGATCCATAGTCGCGGCGCATCACGCGGGAGCCGATGGGCGTGGACAGGATGTCGGCCACGCTCTGGCGCAGATGCTCCATGCCCTCGATATGGCGGCCTGTATGGCGGTTCATAGCGGCCCCTGCGTGATGGCGTCGCCCGCCCTGACGCCACTGTGGCGGTGGCGCAGCAGGCTGATGGGGCCGGTGGTCACATCGGGCGCGCCGGCCAGGCCTTGCGCATTGACGGTGGCCGAACCGCCGCCGGCCTGCAGGCTGATGCCTTGCTCGTCGATGCTGATCACCGAGTTGCCCACGCGCAGCGTGATGCCATGGGCCACGTTGATGTTGAGACGGCCCGTGGTGCTGTCGTGCTCCATGAAATCGGTGGGGCTCCACTGCGTGTGGCATACCCCTTCGCGGTCGCTGGGCTGTGCTGCGGCGCTGCTGTAGATGCCGGTCAGCGCCACGGCGCCCAGCAGGTCGCCGCCGGGCGACAGCAACACGCACTGCTCGCCCACCGCAGGCGGCCACCAGACGCTGGCGTTCTCGCCCGCGGCGCGCAGGGCCAGCCAGGGAATCCAGTTGGTGGTCAGGTTGCCGGTCTTGACGCGGCAGCGCGCAGGGCGCGCATGGCGGACTGCGGCGATGGTGCCCGTACGGATCAGCCCCTCCAGGCGGCGGATGATCTCGTACGGGCTCTCGGTTTGTGCGACGGGCGAATCCATGGCGTTCATGGTGCCGGCCGGGCCCTTGCGTGTCGCCGTGTGCCAGGCGTATCGCACGCCGCCACATGCAGCCCGGCATGGAGCAGGGCCACGCCTCAGCGCGGGTCGTAGTTCCACTCGGCCACCTTCTCGCCGAACAGGAACAGCTCCCACAACTGGCGCTGCGCAATGTCGAGCTGGCCCGGCGGCTCGGGCTTGTAGATCAGGTCGAAGGCACCGGGGCTGCCCTCGCGCGGGCGCGCCAGCACGGCCTCCACCAGGTCGATCTCGATGGCGAGCTGCTGCGGCTGCGAGGCGGCTGCAGGGTCCGTGGAAGGAGGCGCAATGTCGAAGCGGATCGCCTGCTCGCGCCTTTCGGCATGGTCGAACAGGTCGGGCTGGTGGCGCCGCGCCCAGACCAGCAGCGGCACGGTCACGGCATCGATGCTGCCGGTGAAGTCCGCAATCACCAGGCTCAGCGTGTAGCGGTATTCCCAGGAAAGGGACGACGTGCCCGTGTTGACCACACGGCCCCTCTGGATGGTGAAACGGATGTTCCCCGGCGACTGTTGCAGTTGGGGCAGGGCAGCTACGAGCGCGTCGCGCAGGCTAGCGGGCTTGAGCATGGCGTGGGTCCGGGGTCATGGTGCTTGTCAGGGCGCTGGTCAGCGCGAGTCCGGCGTCGTAGGCGCGCTCGCAGGCGCTGCCTCGGTGGCGGGCGTCGTCAGCAATGCGCGCCAGCGCTCCCGCTCGCTCGTCAGCGCGGCGCTGCAGCTCGGCGAGCAGATCGAGGGCTGCGGTGTCTGGCGCGCACTGTCCGGCAGCGGCGCGAGTCTGGGCGGCGGCACGGTGGGCGGTGAGGTAGCTGGCGAGGTCGCCGCGCAGCCGGCCAGCAGCAGCGCGGGCAGCATCGGCATCCGCCGCAGCGCGCGCCAGGGCCAGGTCCGTGTCGCGTGCAAGAAAGTCGAGGCGTTCACGGTAGGCTCCTTCCCGTTGTCGATAGCGTTCGGATGCGTGCAGCGCGGCGGTGGCAGCGGCCTCGCGGTCGGTCGCCAGATCCGTGCGTGCCTGCGCCGCATCGCGTTCGGCGCCCAGGCGTGCCAGTGACTGCCAGACCAGCAGCGCCGCCAGCAGCAGGGCCAGCAGCTGCCAGGCATGGGTTTGCAGGCGGTCCATCAAGGCTGGGCCTCCATGCAGGCCGCGTGGCGTGCCTGCTGGCGTGTCCACACGCCGCGGCATACCTTGTTGCCGGGTGCAGAGCAGTCAAAGCGCCAGCGCGTGGGCCGGCCTGCGCCATCCCATCGATAGGCGCTGAAGCCCTGCAAAGGCTGGCTGCTGGTCATGAATCGCCAGGACAGGTAGGACTGGCAGGCGCCGGCGTAGTCGCCAGCCCGTGTCCTGGCCAGCATCGAGGAGCCGCGCCAGGCCCCGCAGCCGTATTGGCCTGCGAAGTCCACCGCCTGGGCGAACTCGGCCGGGTGCACCCGCGTGTCGCCCAGCGAATCACGCACGCAGGCGCCGTACTGCTGCTCCAGCAGGTTGATGGCCAGCTCGCGCGCCCGTTCGCGGGTGATGGGCGGGTCGGCCAGGATCACGCGCGTGCCGTCCTCGTAGCGCGTGGCGCCATGGCCGATGGTGGGTACATCGCCGCGAACCGGGATGATCGGATCTGCGCTGAAGCCTTCTGCGGCAATCCAGGCCGCGAGAGTGGCCGCGCCAATGCCCAGGCCTGCCGCTGGCATGCGCGCTGTGCTCATGGGGCCGCTCCGGTGTCTGTGGCGGTCGAAGACGCCTTCCTGCGCGCAGCGTCCTCGGCCTGGCGCGCGCGCCGGTCCTCGCGTTCATTGCGCCAGCGCCACAGCAGATACGCGGCCTGCAGCAGCACGTAGACGATGGTCAGCGCGGTGGCGGTATGGGTCATGGTCCAGCCATTGGCCACGTTCGCGGCCACGACGGTGACGGGAGGCGCGGCCTTGGCGCCTTCCAGGGCGGCGGTCTTGACGATGGTTTCTCGGTCCATGTCAATCCCAGAAACTGATCAAGGGCAGGCTGGGTGCCTGGGTGGGTTCGGTCAGCTCGACAGCCAGGCCGGCGGGCAGGTGGGGCCCGTGGGCCGACAGGCCCGGGTTGCGCTCCAGCGTGGCTTCCACCACGCCGCGCGTGGCGCCCAGCTGGCGCATGCACAGTTCGTCCAGCGTTTCGTATTCACGGGCAATGGCCTGCATTAGTCGCACTCCCTGTGCCCATGGGTGGCGGTATGGGCAGGGGGCGATATCGCCTGATCCGGCGCAGGAATGGGAATGGGAATGGCAAGACTCACTGAAGCTCCTCGTGGGCCGGCCCGCATGGACCTGTTCCTGGTGCACCCGCCATGCATGTGGCTGCGGATGCCGGGAACGCCTCAGTCCACCGGATCACGGAGGCACCGGGCAGGCGGTATGCCGGGTCCGGCGCGCGGGCCGGGGTTGAATGCCATGTTTGCCCAGGGGCGCCAGCCGGGCAATCGCCGAAGCCTGTGCGCAAACCGGGCACACCATCGGCGTATCCGGTGCAGGAACGACAAGGCCCCGCAGGGCGGGGCCTTGTCGAGGCGAAGGTGGGCTGGGCTAGCTGCGCTTGCTGCCAATTGCCTGGCTACGATGCAGATGGTCGGACAGGTCGCCCGCCGCCGCGCTGAGCTTGCGTGACACCGGCAGCAGCAATGCGGTAATGGCCGAGGC
This sequence comes from Delftia sp. DT-2, assembly GCF_028401915.1. Lineage (NCBI taxonomy): Bacteria > Pseudomonadati > Pseudomonadota > Betaproteobacteria > Burkholderiales > Comamonadaceae > Delftia > Delftia sp. DT-2. The sequence goes on along the minus strand of NZ_JAQOTI010000019.1, from coordinate 6,816 downwards.
GTGCACGGCCGTGCCCCGGGCTGCAGCCAGCAGCTCGCAGATGGCGGCCACTTGCTCGCTGGCGCTTTCCACATCGTCCCTGACCGTCTCAATCTGGTGCTGCATCACGTCTTCTTTCTACTGTATGCACATACAGTATAGGTCGAATGGGCAGATGTTTCAATTTGAAGTGACCCTGTTTCATCTGCTGATTGAGGACGGCAAGCGGGGTTTTGATCAGGTCGTGTACATGTCGACCTGGGGTGTGCAGAGTGCACCTCGAGGCTTTTGAACGGCCCGCGCGAATCCCGCGCTGTGAAGGCAAGTGATTGTTTTTGAATGGTTTACGACCCGCCCCCCGCGCACCACGCACCAACGCCGCTCAACTGCGGCGAACACTGCTCAAGCCCGCTTCCTGCAGAGGAGGCGCATTGGCCAGGCGGATTGCGGGATTCCCCTGCAAGAGCGCGCGTCCGGAGGTTAAAACCGCCTCGTTTATAATGTCCGGCTTCGCTTACATCACGGGTTGAGCGAACCATGTGCGGTCCCCAGCGGCCAGGCGCATGTGATGTAAGCCCTTGAAATCTGAGGTGCCGCGCGGCCGACTGGCTTTGGCTCGCGTTGCACCGTGACTTTTGCGCAATACGGTGCGGGCTGTACAGCAGCCGGCACGGTCCAATCCCTCATAGGAACAAACATGGCCGTTACTGTTGAAACCCTTGAAAAGCTCGAGCGCAAGATCACGCTGAGCCTGCCCCTGAACTCCATCCAGAGCGAAGTCGAGAACCGCCTCAAGCAAGTGGCGCGCACCGTGAAGATGGACGGCTTCCGTCCCGGCAAGGTGCCGATGAGCGTGGTGGCCCAGCGTTATGGCTACTCGGTGCAGTACGAAGTGCTCAACGACAAGGTTGGCGAGGCTTTTGCACAGGCCGTCAACGAAGCCAAGCTGCGCGTGGCTGGCCAGCCCCGCATCTCCGAAAAGGAAGGCGCTCCCGAGGGCGAGGCCCAGTTCGAAGCCATCTTCGAAGTGATGCCTGAAGTCAAGATCGGTGACCTGACCTCGGCCGAAGTCGAGAAGCTGACGGCCGAAGTGGACGACGCCGCCATCGACAAGACCGTGGACATTCTGCGCAAGCAGCGCCGCACCTTCGCGCAGCGCGCCCAGGCCGATGTGGCCGTGGACGGCGACCGCGTGACCGTGGACTTCGAAGGCAAGATCGACGGCGAGACCTTCTCCGGTGGCAAGGCTGAAGACTTCCAGTTCCTGGTCGGCGAAGGCCAGATGCTCAAGGAATTCGAAGACGCAGTGCGCGGCATGAAGGCCGGCGAGTCCAAGACCTTCCCCCTGGCTTTCCCCGCTGACTACCACGGCAAGGACGTGGCCGGCAAGACCGCCGACTTCCTGGTGACGGTCAAGAAGATCGAGGCCGCCAACCTGCCCGAAGTGGACGAGGCTTTTGCCAAGGCCCTGGGCGTGGCTGAAGGCACGGTCGAAGGCCTGCGCGCCGACATCAAGAAGAACCTGGAGCGTGAAGTCAAGTTCCGCGTCCAGGGCCGCAACAAGCAGGCCGTGATGGACGCGCTGGTGTCCAAGGCCGAGCTGGAACTGCCCAAGGCCTCGGTGCAGGCTGAAGTCGCCCGTCTGCTGGAAGGCGCTCGCGCCGAGCTGCAGCAGCGCGGCATCAAGGACGCCGACAAGGCCGAGATCCCTGAAGACGTGTTCCTGCCCCAAGCCGAGCGCCGCGTGCGCCTGGGCCTGGTGGTGGCCGAGCTGGTGCGCGCCAACGAGCTGCACGCCACCCCCGAGCAGATCAAGGCCCACGTGGAAGAGCTGGCCGCCAGCTACGAAAAGCCCGAAGACGTGGCACGCTGGTACTTCGGCGACCGCCAACGCCTGGCTGAAGTCGAAGCCGTTGTCATCGAAAACAACGTGACCGAGTTCGTGCTGGGCAAGGCCAAGGTCTCCGACAAGGCCGTGTCCTTCGACGAACTGATGGGCCAGGCCTGAGGGTTTGAGCACCGCCTGCCTGCCGCTTCGTGAGATCGGCGGGCGGGTTGGCATCTGCGGGGCTTGTGCTTTGGCGCACAAGCCCCATTTTCTTTCCGGATACGGCTAAAGTAGCCCCCTAGTACTGGAGAAAACATGAGCGCATTGGAAACTCAGGGTTTGGGCATGATCCCAATGGTCATCGAACAGTCCGGCCGCGGAGAGCGGTCGTACGACATCTACTCGCGCCTGCTCAAGGACCGGGTGATCTTCCTGGTGGGCCCTGTCAATGACCAGACGGCCAACCTCGTCGTGGCCCAGCTGCTGTTCCTTGAAAGCGAAAACCCCGACAAGGACATTTCGTTCTACATCAACAGCCCCGGCGGCTCCGTAAGCGCCGGCCTGGCCATCTTCGACACGATGAACTTCATCAAGCCCGATGTGTCCACGCTGTGCACCGGCATTGCAGCCAGCATGGGTGCCTTCCTGCTGGCCGCTGGCACCAAGGGCAAGCGCTTTGCGCTGCCCAATTCCCAGGTCATGATCCACCAGCCGCTGGGCGGCATGCAGGGCCAGGCCACCGAGATCGAGATCCACGCCCGCGAGATCCTCAAGACCCGCGAGCGCCTGAACAAGATCCTGGCCGAGCGCACGGGCCAACCGCTGGAAAAGATCCAGCACGACACCGAGCGCGACTACTTCCTGTCCGCCGACGAAGCCAAGGACTACGGCCTGGTCGATCAGGTGATCAACAAGCGCTCCTGAAGCCCGGAGGCTGTATGAGAATGGGCGGCGTTTTCCCCCTACGGAAAACGCCGCTTTCCATTTGGTTATCATCCTTTTCCATATTTCTGTAACAAGGCACCGACCCCATGGCCGAGAAAAAAGGCTCCTCCAGCGAAAAAAACCTTTATTGCACCTTCTGCGGCAAGAGCCAGCATGAGGTCAAGAAGCTGATCGCGGGTCCGTCAGTCTTTATCTGCGACGAGTGCATCGATCTCTGCAACGAGATCATCCGCGACGAGCAGCCCAGCACCGAGGCCAAGGACGGCCGAGGCGACCTGCCCACGCCCGCCGAAATCAAGGCCAACCTGGACAACTACGTGATCGGCCAGGACCTGCCCAAGCGCACGCTGGCTGTCGCCGTATACAACCACTACAAGCGCCTGCGTCACAAGGACAAGGCCGGCAAGGACGAGATTGAGCTGGCCAAGAGCAACATCCTGCTCATCGGTCCCACGGGCTCCGGCAAGACGCTGCTGGCGCAGACGCTGGCGCGCATGCTCAACGTTCCCTTCGTCATGGCCGATGCCACCACGCTGACCGAGGCCGGCTACGTGGGCGAGGACGTCGAGAACATCATCCAGAAGCTGCTGCAAAGCTGCGAATACGACGTCGAGCGTGCGCAGCGCGGCATCGTCTACATCGACGAGATCGACAAGATCTCGCGCAAGTCCGACAACCCCAGCATCACGCGTGACGTGTCGGGCGAGGGCGTGCAGCAGGCCCTGCTCAAGCTCATCGAAGGCACCATGGCCAGCGTGCCCCCGCAAGGTGGCCGCAAGCATCCGAACCAGGACTTCCTGCAGATCGACACGACCAACATCCTGTTCATCTGCGGTGGCGCGTTCGCGGGCCTGGAGAAGGTCATCGAGAACCGTACCGAGGCGTCGGGCATCGGCTTTGGCGCCACGGTCAAGAGCAAGAAGCAGCGCTCCATCTCGGAAGTGTTCCAGGAGATCGAGCCTGAAGACCTGATCAAGTTCGGCATCATCCCCGAGCTGGTCGGCCGCATGCCCGTGGTCACGGCCCTGGCCGAACTGGGTGAAGACGCCCTGGTGCAGATCCTGACCGAGCCCAAGAACGCCCTGGTCAAGCAGTACAGCAAGCTGCTGGCCATGGAAGGCGTGGAGCTGGAGATCCGGCCCGCCGCGCTCAAGGCCATCGCCCGCAAGGCGCTGGCGCGCAAGACGGGTGCGCGTGGCCTGCGCTCCATCCTGGAGCAATCGCTGATCGGCACCATGTACGAACTGCCCAATGCCGACAATGTCGAGAAGGTGGTGGTGGACGAGTCCACCATCGAAGACGGAAAAGCACCGCTGCTGGTTTACCGCGAGGCGGCCAAGAAAGCCTGATGCGCCGCTGCCTGCAAAGGTCCGGCAGCGCAAGTCCCTGTGGCCCGAAATCCTTTCGGGCTGCGGGGTTGAAATACACCGGTGGGCGGACCATCTTCCGCTGACAAACCGAGGATTCCCATGTCAGGACATACCCCTTTGCCTTCCACCCCCCTAGACCTGGCGCTGCTGCCGCTGCGCGATGTGGTCGTGTTCCCCCACATGGTGATCCCGCTGTTCGTGGGCCGCGCCAAGAGCATCAAGGCGCTGGAGCTGGCCATGGAGGGCGACCGCCGCATCATGCTGGTGGCCCAGAAGACCGCCTCCAAGGACGAGCCCACGGCGGCCGACATGTTCGACGTCGGCTGCGTCTCCACCATCTTGCAGATGCTCAAGCTGCCCGACGGCACGGTCAAGGTGCTGGTCGAAGGCCAGCAGCGCGCGCTGGTCAAGCAGGTCATGGATGAAGAGACCCACTTCGTGGGCTCCGTCGTGCCCGTGGCGCCCGAGGCCGAAACCCACAAGCCCAGCGAGATCGAAGCCCTGCGCCGCGCCGTGACGCAGCAGTTCGACCAGTACGTCAAGCTCAACAAGAAGATCCCGCCCGAGATCCTCACCTCCATCGCCAGCATCGACGATGCCGGCCGCCTGGCCGACACCATCGCCGCGCACCTGCCGCTCAAGCTCGAGAACAAGCAGGCCGTGCTCGACCTGGTGGACATCAAGGAGCGCCTGGAAAACCTGTTCGAGCAGCTGGACCGGGAGGTCGACATCCTCAATGTCGACAAGCGCATCCGTGGTCGCGTCAAGCGCCAGATGGAAAAGAACCAGCGCGACTTCTATTTGAACGAGCAGGTCAAGGCCATCCAGAAGGAGCTGGGCGAGGGCGAGGACGGCGCCGACATCGAAGAGATCGAAAAGAAGATCAAGCTCGCTCGCATGCCTGCCGAGGCGCGCAAGAAGGCCGAGGCCGAGCTCAAGAAGCTCAAGCTCATGTCGCCCATGTCGGCCGAAGCCACCGTGGTGCGCAACTACATCGATGTGCTCACGGGCCTGCCCTGGAGCAAGAAGACCAAGATCAAGCACGACCTGGCCAATGCCGAGGAGGTGCTCAATGCCGACCACTTCGGCCTTGAAAAGGTCAAGGACCGCATCCTTGAATATCTTGCCGTGCAGCAACGCGTGGACAAGGTCAAGGCGCCCATCCTGTGCCTGGTCGGACCTCCGGGCGTGGGCAAGACCTCGCTGGGCCAGTCCATCGCCAAGGCCACGGGCCGCAAGTACGTCCGCATGGCGCTGGGCGGCATGCGTGACGAGGCGGAAATCCGCGGCCACCGCCGCACCTACATCGGCGCCATGCCGGGCAAGGTGCTGCAAAGCCTGGACAAGGTCGGCACGCGCAACCCGCTGTTCCTCCTGGACGAAATCGACAAGCTCGGCATGGACTTCCGTGGCGATCCGTCGAGCGCCCTGCTGGAAGTGCTGGACCCCGAGCAGAACCACACCTTCGGCGATCACTACGTCGAAGTGGACTTCGACCTCAGCGACGTGATGTTCGTGGCGACCTCCAACTCCATGAACATCCCGCCCGCGCTGCTGGACCGCATGGAAGTGATCCGCCTGTCGGGTTACACCGAGGACGAAAAGGTCAACATCGCCATCCGCTACCTGCTGCCCAAGCAGATCACCAACAACGGTGTGAAGGAAGGCGAGATGCGGGTGGAGGAATCCGCCATCCGCGACATCGTGCGCTACTACACGCGAGAGGCCGGCGTGCGTTCGCTGGAACGCGAGCTGTCCAAGATCTGCCGCAAGGTCGTCAAGGGCCTGCAGCTCAAGAAGCTGGAGCCCACCGTCGTCGTCACTGCCGACAACCTGCCTGACTACCTGGGTGTTCGCAAGTACACCTATGGCCGTGCCGAACTGAACAACCAGATCGGCCAGGTCGTGGGTCTTGCCTGGACCGAGGTCGGCGGCGATCTGCTGACCATCGAGGCCGCCATCATGCCCGGCAAGGGCGTGATCTCGCGCACCGGCTCGCTGGGCGACGTGATGAAGGAATCGGTCGAAGCCGCGCGCACCGTGGTGCGCAGCCGCTCGCGCATGCTGGGCATCAAGGACGAGGCCTTCGAGAAGAAGGACATCCACGTGCACGTGCCCGATGGCGCCACCCCCAAGGACGGCCCCAGCGCGGGTGCGGCCATGACGACGGCCTTCGTCTCTGCGCTGACGGGTATCCCGGTGCGTGCCGATGTCGCCATGACTGGTGAAATCACGCTGCGCGGTGAGGTCACCGCCATCGGCGGCCTCAAGGAAAAGCTGCTGGCGGCCCTGCGTGGCGGCATCAAGACGGTGCTGATTCCCGAAGAGAACGTCAAGGACCTCCAGGAGATCCCCGACAACGTCAAGAGCGGCCTGGAAATCATTCCCGTCAAGTGGATCGACCAGGTCCTCAAGGTGGCGCTGGAACGTGTGCCAGAGCCTCTGTCCGACGAGGAGGCCGCCGCCGTGGCCCCGGCGGAAACCAAGGCTGTGGAGCCTGCAGTCAAGCACTGAAGATGAAAAAATGTAGCGTTTTTCCTGAACCCTCCAAGAACTACGCTACAATTCATCCCATCGCAGCAAACGACGTTGTAGAATGTCAGGCTTCGATAGAAACGCGGGAATAGCTCAGTTGGTAGAGCGCAACCTTGCCAAGGTTGAGGTCGACGGTTCGAACCCGTTTTCCCGCTCCAG
>NZ_JAQOTI010000018.1:58481-107408 GCF_028401915.1 Delftia sp. DT-2 | reverse complement strand
AAGGACTCCAAGGTGATCGTGGCGATCAACAAGGACCCCGAGGCACCGATCTTCTCGGTGGCCGACTACGGCCTGGAGGCCGACCTGTTCCAGGCCGTGCCCGAGCTGGTGCAGGCGCTGTAAGCGACCAAAGCTGAAAAATGAGGGGCACAAGGCCCCTCTTTTTCCGTCACGGATGCCGGGATGGCCCGCTGGTCATGGTTCGCGGCAACGACTACAACAACGGCTTTGGCCGCCAGCGGGTGCTGGCAATGGCATGAACCGAGAGGGAGATTGAAATGAAGATGATGCGCTTGCGCCTGGCCCGCACGGCCGTGGCCTTTGTCTGTGGCGCCATGGCGCTGGCCGCCGAGGCCAATGCCTGGGTGGTGGGGCAGGTGGCACCCATGTCGGGAGCCGGCGCGACGCAGGGCCGGGCCTATGCCCAGGGCATGCGCCTGTACTTCGACCAGATCAACAAGGCCGGCGGCGTGCAGGGCCAGCCCGTGCAACTGGTCACGGTGGACGATGTGGGCCACCCCGATGAAACCGTGGACAAGACCCGCAAGCTGCTGGACGAGTCCAAGCCCGTGGTGCTGGCCGGCTATTTCGGCAACCGCAACATGGCTTCGCTGCTGGACAGCAAGCTGCTCGACCAGTCCCAGATCTCCCTGGTGGGTTACCAGAGCACGGACACGCGGGTGCTGAGCCATCCCCAGATCTTCAGCACCCGCGCCAACCTGCCCGAGGAAATGGCCAAGATCGCCTCGCACCTGGCCACCGTGGGCATCACGCGCCTGGCCCTGCTGCATGACGAGCGCCCGGATGCCAAGGCCGTGGCTGAACTCGTGGACAAGGCGATTGCGCCTTCCAAGGCCAAGCTGGTGGTCAGCGCCTCGCTGAGCACGGGCAAGGGCGCCATGGACAAGGCCGTGTCCCAGTTGCAAAAGGCCCAGCCTTCGGCGCAGGCCGTGATGGTGGTGGCCTCCAGCCCCGTGACCTCGGCCTTCGTCGAGGCGTACCGCATGGCGGGCGGCACGGCCCAGATCTACGCGACGTCCGAAGCCGATATCGAGCAACTGGCCAAGCGCCTGCCCGTGGAGTTCATGAGCGGCCTGTCCATTGCCCAGGTCGTGCCCAGTCCCTACAAGGTGACCATGCGCCTGAACAAGGAGTTCAGGGACGCGGCCACCGCTGCCGGCAAGTCGCTGACCGTGCCGGTCAGCTACGCCATGATGGAAGGCTATGTGAACGCCCGCGTCATCGTGGAGGCCATGCGCCGCACCCAGCCGCTGACGCGCGAGAAGCTGGCCGCTTCGCTGCGCGGCCTGGACGCCTTCGATCTGGGCGGCTACTGGGTTACCTATCGTCCGGGCTCGCAGGCGGGCTCGAAATTCGTGGATTTGTCCATCGTCAACGCATCGGGCCGCGTCACGCAATAACGCAGCAATGCAGTAGTGCCGTGGCGGCGCGCCCGCTGTCCCAGGTCGCCGCGCGCTGCGCGCCGGCGGTCCAGGCTCTGTTCAGGAAGGTTCAACAATGACTTACTCGGCTCCCCTCAAAGACATGCTGTTCGCCATGGAGCATCTGGCGCAGATCGACCAGGTGGCGCAGTTGCCCGGTTTCGAGGAGGCTGGCCTCGAGACCGCCCAGGCCGTGCTGGAGGAATGCGCCAAGCTGTGCGAAGGCGTGGTGGCACCTCTGAACCTGCCGGGCGACGTGGCGCCTTCCAGCCTCAAGGACGGCGTGGTCACCACCACGGCGGGCTTCAAGCAGGCCTTTCGCCAGTACGCCGAAGGCGGCTGGCAGGGGCTGCAGCATCCGCAGGATTTTGGCGGCCAGGGCCTGCCCAAGACGATTGGCGCGGCCTGCGTGGAAATGCTCAACAGCGCCAACCTGAGCTTTGCGCTGTGCCCGCTGCTGACCGACGGCGCCATCGAGGCCCTGCTGACGGCCGGAAGCGATGAGCTCAAGGCCACCTATCTCGAGAAGCTGGTGACCGGCGAGTGGACCGGCACCATGAACCTGACCGAGCCCCAGGCCGGCTCCGACCTGGCCCTGGTGCGCACCAAGGCCGATCCGCAGCCCGATGGCAGCTACAAGGTCTTCGGCACCAAGATCTTCATCACCTATGGCGAGCACGACATGGCCGAGAACATCGTCCATCTGGTGCTGGCCCGCGTGGCCGGGGCGCCCGAGGGTGTCAAGGGCATCAGCCTGTTCGTGGTGCCCAAGTTCCTGGTCAACAAGGATGGCTCGCTGGGCGCGCGCAACGATGTGCACTGCGTGAGCATCGAGCACAAGATGGGGATCAAGGCCTCGCCCACGGCCGTGCTGCAGTACGGCGACAACGGGGGCGCCATCGGCTATCTGGTTGGCGAGGAAAACCGCGGCCTCGAATACATGTTCATCATGATGAACGCGGCCCGCTACGCCGTGGGCGTGCAGGGCATTGCCGTGGCCGAGCGCTCCTACCAGCATGCCGTGGCCTATGCCCGCGAGCGCGTGCAAAGCCGCCCCGTGGACGGCAGCGTCAAGGCCAGCGCCACCATCATCCACCACCCCGATGTGCGCCGCATGCTCATGACCATGCGCGCCTACACCGAGGGCTGCCGCGCCATGGCGGCCACGGCCGCCGCGGCCTACGACGCATCCCACCACCATGCCGATGCCCAGGTGCGCGAGGCCAATGCGGCCTTCTATGAATTCATGGTTCCCCTGGTCAAGGGCTACAGCACCGAGATGAGCCTGGAAGTCACCAGCCTGGGCGTTCAGGTGCACGGCGGCATGGGCTTCATCGAGGAGACGGGCGCCGCCCAGTACTACCGCGACGCCAAGATCCTGACCATCTACGAAGGCACGACCGCCATCCAGGCCAATGACCTGGTGGGCCGCAAGACGGCGCGCGATGGCGGCCAGACCGCGCTGGCCATTGCGGGCCAGATCGAGAAGACCGAGGCCGAGCTGGCCGCCAGCGGCACGCCCGAGGCACTGGCCGTGGCCCGCCAGCTGGCCGCCGCGCGCCAGGCTTTCGCGGAGGCGGTGCACTTCGTCTCGGGCCAGGCCAAGGCCGAGCCCAATGCCGTGTACGCCGGCAGCGTTCCCTACCTGATGCTGGCGGGCAACCTGGTGGCAGGCTGGCAGATGGGCCGCGCCCTGCTGGCGGCCGAGCAGCTGTTGCACAAGGGACAGGACGAGGCCTTCATGCGCGCGAAGATTGCGACGGCGCGCTTTTATGCCGAGCACATCCTCGTCAAGGCGGCGGGCCTGCGCGATGCCATCGTGCACGGCGCAGGCAGCGTGATGGCACTGCCCATGGACGCCTTCTGACCCGGCGCTTGCGCACGGCACAACGCAGACAGAGACACCGAGAACCAACGGAGACAACGCATGTCCAAGCTTCCCCCGGCGCTGAAGAAACTGGCCCTGCCAGTGATCGGCTCGCCGCTGTTCATCATCAGCAACCCCAAGCTCGTGATCGCCCAGTGCCAGGCCGGCATCGTGGGTTCCATGCCCGCGCTCAACGCGCGCCCGGCCGAGCAGCTCGAAGACTGGCTGGCCGAGATCACCGAGACCCTGGCCGCCTGGGACAAGGCCCATCCGGACCGGCCCTCGGCGCCGTTCGCCATCAACCAGATCGTGCACAAGAGCAATGACCGGCTCGAGCACGACATGCAGATGTGCGCCAAGTACAAGGTGCCCATCGTCATCACCAGCCTGGGTGCGCGCGAGGACGTGAACCAGGCCGTGCACAGCTGGGGCGGCGTGGTGCTGCACGACATCATCAACAACAAGTTCGCGCACAAGGCCATCGAAAAGGGGGCCGACGGCCTGATCGCCGTGGCGGCGGGCGCGGGAGGCCATGCGGGTGTCAAGAGCCCGTTCGCGCTGATCCAGGAGATCCGCGAATGGTTCGACGGCCCCGTGGCGCTGTCGGGCTCCATCGCCTCGGGCGGTGCCATCCTCGCGGCCCAGGCCATGGGTGCGGACTTCGCCTATATCGGCTCGGCCTTCATCGCCACGCATGAGGCGCGTGCGCACGACGCCTACAAGCAGGCCATCGTGGACGGCACGTCCGACGACATCGTCTACAGCAACCTGTTCACGGGCGTGCACGGCAACTACCTGGCGCCGTCCATCCGTGCGGCAGGCCTGGACCCCGACAACCTGCCCGAATCGGACCCCAGCAAGATGAACTTCGGCGGCGACGCCAAGAAGGCCTGGAAGGACATCTGGGGCTGCGGCCAGGGCATTGGCGCCATTCGCGAAGTCACGGGTGCGGGCGAGCTGGTGGAGCGTCTCAAGCGTGAATACAACCAGGCGCGCGACCGCCTGCTGTCCACCCCGTAAGGTCGGCAGAGCCCAGGACGGGCTCTTCTCCTACTCTGCCAGACGGCGCCTTCGGGCGCCGTTTTCTTTGGGTATTACCCACGCTGTGCGGGTCCGGTCCTCGAAGTTGTTTGCGCAAAACCCCTTGCGCACGCTTGACTGCTTCACTCGGCTTCCCCCTACGAGCGACTTGCCTGGAGCAAGTTTGTTTAGAATTCTTTGCGTAATTTCAGTAAATACTGAAATTACAGAATAAATGAACAAACCTTGTACCCCGTCATTGCCTGAGTTCCACCAGCTGGCGCGTCGTCCGATGGCGGGTACGGGGCGCCTGGTGCTGGCCTCGCTGCTGTGGCTGCCCCAGGCGGCGCTGCTGGCGCTGGCCGTGCAGTCCATGGCCGATGGCGCGGGCGCGGGCGTGGAGCCGCTGTGGCCACTGTGGCCACTGTGGCAGCTTGCGGCCGGCGTGGCACTGCTGGGCGGGTTGCGCGCCTGGTGCGATGCCAGCGGCACACGCCGCGCCAATCTGCAGGCACGCAGCCTGGTGAGCGCGCTGCGCGCGCAGGTGCTGCGCACGCTGGCGGGCACCTCGCCGCTGGACCGCCAGCGCGCGGCCTCGGGCCAGGCGGCCAGCGCCATGGCCGAGCAGGCCGAGGCCATCGTGCCCTGGCTGTCGCGCTACCAGACCGCCATGTGGCGCGTGCGCACCGTGCCGCTGGTGATTGCGCTGGCCGTGGCCAGCCAGAGCTGGGTGGTGGCGCTGATCCTGGTGGTGGCCGCGCCGCTGATCCCGCTGTTCATGGCCATCGTCGGCTGGCGCGCCAAGGCGGCCAGCCAGGCGCAGATGGTGGAGCTGGGCGGCATGAACGCCTTCCTGCTCGATCGCCTGCGCGGCCTGTCCACCCTGCGCGCCCTGGGCGCGGTGGATGCCACGGCGCAGCGGCTGCGCGCCAATGCCGAATCCCTGCGCGAACGCAGCATGCGCGTGCTGCGCATCGCCTTTCTGTCCTCCGCGGTGCTGGAACTGTTCTCGGCCCTGGGCGTGGCCATGGTGGCCGTCTACGTGGGGTTTCACCTGCTGGGCCATCTGCCCTTTGGCAGCTGGGGCCAGACACTGAGCCTGGGCCAGGCGCTGTTCGTGCTGCTGCTGGCGCCCAGCTTCTTCGATCCCCTGCGTGAGCTGTCTGCCGTCTGGCACGACCGCGCCAGCGGCGAGGCTGCGCTGCAGGCCCTGGGCGATCTGGGCCGCGATGCGCAGCCGCTGCCCGGCGCACTGGCTGCGCCCGGCAGGGCGGCCGGCCAGGCCTGCGCCCTGCACCTGGAGCAGGTGCGGCCCCAGGCGCCAGGCGGCGCGGTCACGCTGCCGGCGCTCACGCTGGACGTGCGGCCTGGCGAGCATGTGGCGCTGTGGAGCCCCAGCGGCAGCGGAAAGTCGCTGCTGCTGGCGCAGATTGCCGGCCTGCTGCCGGTGGCCGAGCCTGGGCGCATCCATATCGACGGCCAGCTGCTCGACGGCGAATCGGCCGGACGGCTGCGCGCGCGCATGGCCTGGATGGGGCAGAGCCCCCATGTGTTCGCCGGCTCGGTGGCCGAAAACCTCCGGCTGGGCCGCCCGGGATTCACCTTCGGCGAACTGCGCCAGGCCTTGCGGCTGGCCGGTCTGGGCAAGCTGGCCGAGGCCCGTGCCGGCGCCACGCTGGGCGAGGGCGGAGCCGGCCTGTCGGGCGGGGAGATCGTGCGCCTGGCCCTGGCGCGCCTGGCCCTGTCGCGCGATGCAGGCCTGCTGCTGGTCGATGAACCCACGGCCCACCTGGACCCGGCCACGGCCGCCCAGGTCACCGATGCCCTGCTGCAACTGGCGCGCGGGCGCACGCTGATCGTCGCCACCCACGATGCCGAGCTGGCCGCCGCCATGCACCGCGTGGTGGAGCTGGCGGGCCATGCCGCCCCGCAGGAGCTGGCCGCATGAAGCCCCGCTCCACCCTCCGGCCCGTGCTTGCCGCCCTGGCGCGCATGGCGCCCCGGCGCCTGTGGCTGGGTGGCGCGCTGCTGGCCCTGCTCACGGTGCTCATGGGCATGGCGCTGCTGGGCCTGTCGGGCTGGTTCATCACGGCCACGGCGCTGGCCGGGCTGCTGCCGGCCACGGCCATCGTTTTCGACGTCTTCATGCCCTCGGCCGGCATCCGCCTGCTGGCCCTGGGCCGCACGGGCACCCGCTATGCCGAACGGCTGGTCACCCATGACGCCACCCTGGCCGTGCTGGCCGCCCTGCGCGAGCGGCTGCTGCGCAGCTGGGCCACTCCCGCCGCCGCCCTGAGCCTGCGCCTGCGGCCCGCGCGCCTGCTGCAGCGGCTGACGGCCGACGTGGATGCGCTGGACAGCCTGTACCTGCGCCTGTTCGTCCCCTTGCTGGCCGCCACCGGTGCCACGCTGGTGGCCGCCCTGGCGCTGGGCCTGATGCGCTGGTGGCTGGGCCTGGCCTTGGCTGCGTGGCTGCTGGCCACGGGCCTGGGCAGCGCCCTGTGGCTGGCCCGCAGTGCGCGCCGGCCCGCCGTGCGCCGCGCGCTGGCGCTGGAGTCCCTGCGCGCCCGCACGGCCGACCTGGTGGCCGGGCAGGCGGAGCTGGCCATGGCCGGCACCCTGGCCGCGCATTGCGAACGCATTGCCGCCCTGGACGCCCGCGTGGCCGAGGCCGACGCCGCACTCCACGGCCTGGAGGCCCGAACCTCCTTCGTGCAAGGCCTGTGCGGCGCCCTGGCCCTGGCCGGTGTGCTGCTGGGCGTAGGCTGGCTGGCCGAGGCCGGCCTGCTGGGCGCCCCCGTGGCCGCGCTGGCCCTGCTGCTGGCGCTGACGGCCATGGAGCCCTTTGCGGCATTGCGCCGTGGCGCGCTGGAGGCCGGCCGCAGCTGGCTGGCCGCGCGCCGGCTGGCGCCTGCCCTGCGCGACGGCGCTGCGCAAGGCGCCTGCGAACCGGCGGCGCCCGGGCAGGGCTTGGCGGTTGAGCTGGAGCAGGTCGTGGCACCCCGTGCCGCCGTGCTGGCCCAGGACATCCGTATCGCCGAGGGCGAGCGTGTCGCCCTGCTGGGCGCCAGCGGCGCGGGCAAGACCACGCTGCTGTCCCTGATGGCCGGCGAGCTCCAGCCGCTGGCCGGCGCCGTGCGTGCCCGGCGCTGCACCTGGATGACGCAGCGCACCGAACTATTCGAGGACAGCCTGCGCGACAACCTTTTGCTGGCCTGCCCCCAGGCCGCCGAGGACACGCTGTGGGCGGCGCTGGAAGTCGCCGGGCTGGCCGGCGATGTGCGGGCCATGGCGCAGGGTCTGGACACGCGGCTGGGCGAGGGCGGGCTGGGCCTGTCCGGCGGCCAGGCACGGCGCCTGGCGCTGGCGCGGCTGCTGCTGAGCCCCGCGCGCTGCTGGCTGCTGGACGAAGTGACCGAAGGCCTGGATGCACGCACGGCCGCCGACCTGCTGGTGCGGCTGGACAGTGCAGCCCGGGGCCGCACCCTGGTGCTGGCCACCCACAAGCTGCGGGAGGCGCAACTGGCCGACCGGCTGCTGTGGGTGGAGCAGGGCCGCGTGGTGTCCGAGGCGCTGCGCGGCACACCGCCGTTCGAGGCGGCCCTGGCGCGCCTGCGGCAGGACGGCTGATCAAGGATTTCACCAAGTACCCCGAGAGAAAGGATCTCACCATGGACCTCGACATCGTCGATCTATCGCGGCTGCAGTTCGCGGTAACGGCGCTCTACCACTTCCTGTTCGTGCCGCTGACCATCGGCCTGGCCGTGATCATCGCCATCATGGAGACCGTCTTCGTGATGACGGGCCGCACCATCTGGCGCGACATGACGAAGTTCTGGGGCACGTTGTTCGGCATCAACTTCGCCATGGGCGTGGCCACGGGCATCGTGATGGAGTTTCAGTTCGGCATGAACTGGAGCTACTACAGCCACTACGTGGGCGACATCTTCGGCGCGCCGCTGGCCATCGAGGGGCTGATGGCCTTCTTCCTCGAAGCCACCTTCGTGGGCCTGTTCTTCTTCGGCTGGGACCGCCTGAGCAAGGTCGGTCACCTGGTGACCACCTGGTGCGTGGCCCTGGGCTCGAACTTCTCGGCGCTGTGGATCCTGATCGCCAACGGCTGGATGCAAAACCCCGTGGGCGCGGCGTTCAACCCGCAGACCATGCGCATGGAGGTCACCGACTTCTTCGCGGTGCTGACCAACCCCGTGGCCCAGGCCAAGTTCGTGCACACGGTCTCGGCAGGCTACGTGACGGCGGCCATCTTCGTGCTGGGCGTCTCGGCCTGGTATCTGCTCAAGGGCCGGCACATCCAGCTGGCGCGCCGCTCCATGACGGTGGCCACCTCGTTCGGCCTGGCCGCCGCGCTGTCGGTGGTGGTGCTGGGCGATGAAAGCGGCTACCTGTCGTCGGAGCACCAGAAGATGAAGCTGGCCGCCATCGAGGCCATGTGGGATACCGAGCCCGCACCGGCCGCCTTCACGGCCTTCGGTTTCCCCGACAAGGCCGCACGCGAGACGCACTACGCCGTGCACATTCCCTGGGTCATGGGCCTGATCGGCACGCGCTCGCTGACCACCGAGATCCCCGGCATCAACGACCTGGTCCAGCGCACCGAGCAGTACATCCGCAACGGCATCGAGGCCTATGGCGCGCTGGAGGCCATCCGCGCCGCCGGCCCCACGGGCCAGGTGCCGGCCGAGGCCAAGGCCGTCTTCGAGGACAAGGGCGGGCAACTGGGCTACGCGCTGCTGCTCAAGCGCTACGTGGACGACCCGCGCCAGGCCACGGACGCGCAGATCGCCCAGGCCGCCTGGGACACCGTGCCGGCCGTGGGGCCGCTGTTCTGGGCCTTCCGCATCATGGTGGGGCTGGGCATGTTCTTCATCGCGCTCACGGCGGCCTTCTTCTGGCTGTCGGTGCGGCGCAGGCTGGACGCCCATCCGTGGATGCTCAAGCTGGCCGTGATCGCCATTCCCCTGCCCTGGATCGCGGCCGAGTGCGGCTGGATCGTGGCCGAGGTGGGCCGCCAGCCCTGGATCATCGAAGGCGTGCTGCCCACGGCGCTGGCCGTCTCCAACCTGGGCGCGGGCACGCTGCTGCTGACGATTGCAGGCTTCATCGCCATCTACTCCGTGCTCTTCGTCATCGAGATGAAGCTCATGGTGAAGGCCATCCGCAAGGGACCGCAGGAGGAAAGCGCACCGCACCTGACCACCTACTTCCCTCTGATGCAAAAACTCGCCCGCGGGCAATGACCAAGGGAGATTGTCACCATGATTCTTCACGAACTGATCAGCTACGACATCCTGCGCCTGCTGTGGTGGGGCCTGCTGGGCGTGCTGCTCATCGCCTTTGCCGTCACCGATGGCTTTGACCTGGGCGCTGCCGCGCTGCTGCCGCTGGCGGCCAGGACCGACGTGGAGCGCCGCGTCGTCATCAACTCTCTGGGCCCGGTCTGGGAAGGCAACCAGGTCTGGCTCATCCTGGGCGGCGGCGCCATCTTTGCGGCCTGGCCGCAGCTGTACGCGGTCTCGTTCTCGGGCTTTTACCTGGCCATGTTCGCGGCGCTGGTGGCGCTGATCCTGCGGCCCGTGGCCTTCAAGTTCCGCAGCAAGCGCGAGGAGCCGGCCTGGCGCGCGCGCTGGGATGCCGTGCTGTGCATGGCCGGCGTGGTGCCCGCGCTGATCTTCGGCGTGGCCCTTGGCAATGTGCTGCAGGGCGTGCCCTTCCGCCTGGCGCCCGACATGCGCATCTACTACGAGGGCACGTTCTTCGGCCTGCTCAACCCGTTTGCGTTGCTGGCCGGCCTGGTCTCGCTGTGCATGCTGCTCATGCATGGTGCGTCCTGGCTGGTGTTCAAGACCGAGGGCGATGTGGCCGCGCGCGCGCGCCGCTTCGGCATGGTGGCGGCCGTCGCCACCACGGTGCTGTTCGCGGCGGCCGGCGTGTGGCTGGCCGCGCTCAATGGCTACCGCATCACCAGCGAGATCAACACCACCGGACCGTCCAACCCGCTGTTCAAGACGGCTGCGCTGCAGGCGGGCGCCTGGTTCGCCAACTACCAGGCCCGGCCCGTGCTCTGGGCCGTGCCGGCCATCGGCCTGCTGATGCCGCTGCTGGCGGCGCTGGGCCTGTGGCTGCGCCGCGAGTGGCTGGCCCTGCTGTCCAGCGGCCTGGGCATTGCCGGCATCATCGCCAGCGTGGGGGCGTCCATGTTCCCGTTCATCCTGCCCTCGTCGCTCAACCCGCAGCACAGCCTCACGGTCTGGGACTCTTCGTCCAGCCATGTGACGCTGTTCATCATGCTGGTGTGCGCGCTGATCTTCGTGCCCCTCATCGTGGCCTACACCAGCTGGGTCTACAGCGTGCTGCGCGGCAAGGTCGACCCGATGGCCATCATCGAGGGCCGTGGCCACTCGTACTGATCCACCGAATCAAGAAACGACAGTCAACGTCAAGAAAGGACACAACACCATGTGGTACTTCGCCTGGTTGCTAGGCCTGCCGCTGGCGGCCGCCTTCGCGGTGCTCAACGCGATGTGGTACGAACTGATGGACGACGAGGCCACGCGCCGCGAACTCCTGGCCCGGGAGAAATAAAGCTCCCCCTGAGGCGCTTCGCGCCTTCCCCCTCTCTCTTCGGGAGGGGGGCGACACCCTCGCTGCGGGGGCGGCCCTTGCTCGGTGTCCCTCGCTTTGGGCTACGCCAGTTTTTGCACGCGCTTACCGCCAATGAAGCATTGCTGTAAACACAATGAGCTCCCTCGGGAGCTCATTTTTGTACGCAGGCTTGCCAGGTTCAATCGTCGGTGTCATCCGCCTTGGCGCGGCCCTTGCCGCCCGTGATGCGGTCCTTCAGATCCAGCAGCCGCGTCACGGCCGTGCCCATGCCCATGAGCTGCATGGCGGTCTCGGGTGACAGGCGCTGCACGTCGTCGAACCAGTTCATGAGCCGGTCGATCAGCTCGTACATGTCGCGCATGCGCTGCTGGGCGTAGCGTTCCTCTTCGGTGGTGACTTCCTCCAGCATGGCGGCGCGCAGCATGGACTGGGTGGGCTCGATCTCGCGGCGGCGGCGTTCCTCGGCCAGGCGGCGGAAGATTTCCCAGACATCCTGCGGCGCCTCGAAATACTCGCGCCGGTCGCCGGGCTGGTGGCGCAACTGCACCAGGCGCCAGGCCTGCAATTCCTTGAGCCCCATGCTCACGTTGGAGCGCGAGAACTCCAGCGTCTCGGCGATCTGGTCGGCATTGAGCGGCTCGGGCGAAAGAAATAGCAGTGCGTAGATCTGGCCTACCGTGCGGTTGATGCCCCAGCGGCTGCCCATCTCGCCGAAGTGCGAGACAAACTGCCGGTTCAACGCCGGAAGAGGTTTGGATTGCGTCATGGCATGCATTGTGCCTGCGCGTGCGCGGCACGCTCCGGGCGGCTTGGGAAGCGATGTGTCAGCTTTCTGCAAGTCGCGTCCAAAAGGCGCACAATGGCGCCTTTGCGGGCTTGCGGCCAGGCGGCCCGGGCCCAACGCCTCCCGCTTCCCGACCCGTTCGCAGATTGCAGATTGCCCCATGTCCCACGCTAGCCGCAGTGCGCTGATCGACTGCACCAAGGGCCTGGCCTGTGCCGCCATCATCTGGCACCACCTGGCCTTCTACGGCCCCATGTCCGATATCGCCCATCCGGCCGCGCCGGACCTCATCGACTGGCTCTATGAATATGCGCGCATGGCCGTGCAGATCTTCCTGGTGCTGGGCGGCTACCTGGCGGCAGCCAGCATGGCGCCGCAAGGCCACGGCCTGCACAGCGATCCGTGGTCGCGCATCGGGCGCCGCTTCGTGCGCCTGGTCGTGCCCTATGCCGTGGCCCTGGTCGTGGCCGTCGTGGTCTCGGCGGCCGTGCGGCCCTGGTTCGACCATGCATCGGTCTCCGGCGAGCCCGATCTCTGGCAACTGGTGGCGCATGCGCTGCTGCTGCAGAACATCGTGGGCGAGGAGTCGCTGTCCGCGGGCGTCTGGTATGTGTCCATCGACTTCCAGCTTTTTGCGCTGACTGCGCTGCTGCTGGCCGGCACGCGCTGGGGCGGTGCCTTGCTGCGCCGCCGCTTTGGCGGCGACGCCCTGTCACGCTGCTGGCCCTGGGCGCTGAGCGTGGCGCAGGCGCTGGTGGTGATCGGCGTGGCGGCTTCGCTGCTGGGCTTCAATCTGGATGCGCAATGGGATGTGTGGGCTCCGTACTTCTTTGGCGCCTACGGCCTGGGCATGCTGGCCTACTGGGCCGCGCATGCGGACCAGTCCTCGACGGCCTGGAGCTGGTCCCTGCTGATCGCGGCCCTGGTCGTGGCGGCGCTGGCAGTGGAGTGGCGCGACCGCATCGCGCTGGCCGGTGCCACGGCGCTGGCCCTGGTCGTGGCCATGCGCAGCCCCGCGTTTGCGCAGGCACAAGGCTGGGCGCCGCTGCGCCGGCTGGGCAAGATTTCGTACTCGGTGTTTCTCGTGCACTTCTCGGTCTGCCTGCTGGTCAATGCCGTGGAAAGCCATTTCTGGCCACATTCCATTCCCGCCGCCCTGCTGGGCATGTGCACGGCCTTTGCGCTGTCGATTGCGGCCGGCCACCTGCTGTACGAGCGCGTGGAGCGCCACGTTCCCAGCTGGCACATGGCGCTGCGCTGGCAGGCGGGCCTGGTGGGCACCGGCCTGATCGCGGCGTTTCTGGCAGGCCTGCGCTGAGGCGCTGTGCATCAGTCCGTAAACAAAAAAGGCAGCCGGTTGGCTGCCTTTTTCGCTTCACGCCGGTCGGCGTTCAACGGTGCAGCTCGCCTGCGCTTTCCGGCTGGAACTCGATGGCATCCACGCGCACGGTGACCTGGCCCGAGGGGCCGGCCATGCGCGACTGGTCGCCCACGCTCAGGCCCAGCAGGGCAATGCCCACGGGCGCGAAGACCGACACCTTGTCGGCGCTGCCGTCCATCTCCTTGGGATAGACCAGGGTCAGCGTATTGGACTTGCCCGACTCCAGCAGCGTGAAGCGCACGGTGGAGTTCATGGTCACCACGTTGGGCGGCATTTCCTTGGGCTCGAGCACGTCGGCGCGGTCCAGCTCGGCCTCGAGCGCCTCGCGGCCGGGAAAGGCGGGCTGCTTGTCCAGCAGGGCCTCGATGCGTTCCAGGTCCAGGGACGAAAGAATGATGTGGGGCTTGCGCTCCATGGTGTTGGCTCCCTTGTGTGCTTGCGCCGTGGCTGCAGTGAAGGGCAGCGGCGCCCAAACGGACAAAAGCCCGGGCAACGCGGTTGTCCGGGCCAAGGCATCTTCAGAAAAGAGAAAAGCACCAAGTTGGTGCGATAGGCCCATTGTGCAGGCCCGTGTGGGTTCTGCCAAGCGAACCCGCACGGTGCGGTGCGGATTGGCGTGGGCACTTGCCAAGCCGGCAAAACCCACTTCGCAACTGCAGGCATGCGGGGAGTGCTTGGCGGTATGGCTGTATTTTTATACAGTTTCTCCATGCTTCCCAGTCCTCCCACGCCTCATCACGACACGGCCCGGGTGCCCCTGCACGCCATCAAGGGCCGGGGCGCAGCCAGCCAACTGGCCCACCGCTTCACCACCGACCCGCGCGAGGCGTTTGACGACGGCTGGGGCAGCCTTGAGGCGCCGGCCGAAGGCGAGGAAGCCGCTGCGCTGCGCACCGAACTGCGCTGGGAGCAGGCCCGCTCGGCGCTGAGCCGCCACCAGTCGCCCGACCTGCCGTTTCACATGGGGCTCAATCCCTACCGGGGCTGCGAGCATGGCTGCATCTATTGCTATGCCCGGCCCACGCACAGCTACCTGGGCTGGTCGCCAGGGCTGGACTTCGAGACCCGGCTCATCGCCAAGCAGAACCTGCCCGAGCTGCTGCGCGCCGAGCTGTCGCGCGCCAGCCATGTGGCCGCGCCCGTGATGCTGGGCTCGGTCACCGACTGCTACCAGCCCGTGGAGCGCGAACTGGGGCTGACGCGCCGCCTCATCGAAGTGCTGGCCGAGGCGCGCCACCCGTTTTCCATCGTCACCAAGGGCAGCGGGGTGGAGCGTGACCTGGACCTGCTGGCCCCGCTGGCGCGCCAGGGCCTGGCCTCGGTGCACATCACGCTGACCACGCTGGATGCCGACCTGGCCCGCCACCTGGAGCCGCGCGCCGCCGCGCCGCACCGCCGGCTGCGCAGCATCCGCGCGCTGACCGAGGCGGGCGTGCCCGTGGGCGTGAGCCTGGCACCGCAGATTCCCTTCATCAACGAAGACCTGGAGAAGGTGCTGGAGGCGGCCGCCGGCGCAGGCGCGCGCCACGCCTTCTATGCCGTGCTGCGACTGCCCTGGGAAGTGGCGCCGCTGTTCGAGCAATGGCTGCAGGTGCACTACCCCGACCGCGCCCGCCGCGTGATGGAGCGCGTGCGCGACCTGCACGGCATCCAGGGCGAGCAGCGCGAGGCCGGCCGCGTGTACAACGCCGAGTTCGGCCAGCGCATGAAAGGTACTGGCCACTGGGCCGAGCTGCTGCGCCAGCGCTTTGCCCTGGCCTGCCGTCGGCATGGATTCAACCGCGAGCCGCTGCGGCTCGATTGCAGCCTCTACCACCCGTCGCTTTTGCTGCCGCAGCGCAGCCTGTTCTGAAACGGCCCTTTTGAGCGTGCAGGGCGGCTGCCAGTGGCGAGCGCAAGCCCACCATGCCACAGCCCACACCAGCTCAATGTCCCACGCCCGGGGCGAGCCGGTCCAGGCTGGCGCCGGCATCGCGGATCAGGGAACGCAGCCAGGCGATGGCCGGATCTCGCTCCTGGTGCTTGTGCCATTGCAACAATTCCGTGAACCGGGGAATCTCCACCGGGCACTGCAGCACCTGCAGCGCAAAGCGCCGCGCCATGTGCTGCGCCAGGCGAGTGGGCAGTGTGGCAATGCGCTGCGTGCCCACGAGCAGCTCCGGCAGCAGGGTGAAGTTGGGGGCGATCACTTCCTGGCGGCGGCTGCGCTTGCCGGTGGACATCAGCCGCGCGTCGAACGTGGTGCGCCTGCCGCCACCCCATTCCACGCCGATGTGGGCCGCATCGAAATACCGTGCCGGCGTCAGCGGGCCGTCGAGTAGCGGGCTGTCCGCGCAGACGAGGCAGGAGAAGCCATCTTCGAACAAAGGCTCGAAGGGGTGGCCTGCCACTTTCGCGAATTCGGGGGCGATCAGCAGCTCGGCCTCTCCGCTGTCCAGATGTTCGGGCGTCTGCGGGCTGATGGCGCGCAGGTCGAACTGCATCAGCGGCGCCAGGGTGGCGGCCCGTCGCACCACCTGTGTCAGCAGCACGCTGATCACGTAGTCGGAGGACTCTATGGTGAAGCGCCGCTGCGAGGTGGCCGGATCGAAGGAGGGCCGGGCATGCGCGATGGTCTGGATCTGCAGCAGCACGTCGCGCACGGGCTTGGCCAGCTCGTTGGCCAGCGGCGTGGGCACCAGGGTCTTGCCCACTGAAACCAGCAGCTCGTCCTTGAAGTAGTCGCGCAGCCGCCCCAGCGCAAGGCTGGTCGCGGGCTGGCTCAGGAAAAGCCGCTCGGCGGACTTGCTCACGCTGTGCGTGGCCAACAGGGCGTCGAGGACAACCAGCAGGTTCAGGTCGAGCTTGTGAAAGCGCATGGCGCGTCTCCGTATTTGCTGTGCAAATGGATTGAATTTAAACAATAAATTTTACGTATGTCTTCCCGAGGTCGATCATCCGCTCCGGACCCGCAAAACCACAGGCGCTTCCATGCAGGGCGCATCCATTTCGGAGACATACATGTTCGGATTGCCTACACGACGCGAATCGGGCGATGGACCACGCCCTCTTTTCCCTGACGCTCGCGTGCGCAGCGGCCTGTGCCTGATGGCGGGCCTGTGCGGCGCCGGCACGGGGCTGCCGGTAGCTGCCCAGTCCCAGCCGGTGACGCAGGCCCAAACCCAAACCCAAACCCAAGCCCAAACCCAAACCCAAACCCAGGGGCAGCCATTGACATCGAGCCTGTCCTTGTCGGGCCTGTTGGGCGCCGGCGTGCTCTATACCCGGGATTCGGACGGTGGCGGCAAGTTGCAGCAGACGGGCACCCATGCGGCGCCCTCCATCGCGCTGTCGGGGCGCGAGTCGTTGGGAGGCGGTCTGTCGGCCATCTTCCGCTGGAGCCAGTACGTATTCACCGATACGGGGACCATGGCGCCACTGGAGAGCTATGTGGGCCTGACTTCGGCCACCTGGGGAAGCTTCACGATGGGGGCGATGTACGACCTTTTGGCCGACGCCGTGCCCTTCACCTCGGAGCGGTTCACCTCGCTGCTGGCCACCCATCCAGGCAATCTGGACCGCACGGTGGGCACGGCACTGAACAACACGCTCAAGTACAAGTCCCCCGTGCGCGGCGGCTGGCAGTTCGGCGCGATGTACGGCGCGGCGGAGCGGGATTCAGCCACCCACACGGGGCGAGTGGTGGGCGCCCAACTGGGCTACAGCGATGGCCCCTTGCAGGCGGTGGCCATCTGGGAATCGGTCAAGGGCGTTCCCTACGCGCCCGGGCTGAGGCTGGGCGTGCCGCGGCTGTACGGCCAGGACTTCAGCCAGGCGCCGGCCACAGCGATCTCCCAGGACCAGGAGACCGGTACGGCGGGCCTGGCCTACACCCGCGATGGCTGGCGCTGGATGGGCAACTACAGCCATACGCGCCTGTCGGCCCTGGGCCGGCGTGAGCGGGCGCAGACCCTGGATCTGGGCTTCTACAAATATGTGACGCCGGCGCTGCGCGTGGGCGGCGGCTATGCGTTCACGCGGCTGGCCTCCTACCGCTGGAGCCAGGCGCACGCCCATGCCGACTACGCGCTGTCGCGGCGAACCAGCCTGTATGTGCTGGGCGTGGTGCAGCAGGCCGGGGAGGGGCAAAAGGCCGTGATGCGCAATCAGGCTCCGGCCTCGGGGCGGCGCCAACTGGCGCTGGAAGTGGGCGTGACGCACGCCTTCTAGGCCGGTGGGTCACAGGTTTTTCGATGTGAATGGGGGCGATGCGATGCAGTGGGATGTGATTGTGGTGGGAGCGGGCCCGTCGGGGCTGACCATGGCGGCCGAACTGGCGGGGGCCGGCGCGCGCACGCTGGTGCTGGAAAGGCGCACGCAGGGCGTGCAGTCGCGTGCGGGCACCCTGTTGCCCCGGGTGCTGGAGTTGTTCGACGCGCGGGGGATTGCGGACCGATTCATCCGCAAGACCCGTGAGATCGTGGACTATCCGTTCCGGCCATCGCACATTTGGGCGGGCTTTCATCCCATCGAATGGCGCCATCTGCACACGCGCTTCGGCTTCACGCTGGGCCTGCCCCAGAACATGACCGAGGATCTTCTTTGGGCGTGGGCGCAAGAGTGCGGGGCGCAGATCCGCCGGGGTATGGAGGTGACGGCACTGCGCCAGCATGCCGACGGTGTGGAAGTGGACGTGCAAGACCCGCAGCAAGCCCAGGGCGCCGTCACCACGTTGAGGGCGAAGTATCTGGTCGGGGCCGATGGGGGACGCAGCGTGGTGCGTACCCAGGCGGGGATTGCATTCGAGGGCCGGCCGGGCACGTTCCGGGGCATGGTGATCGATGCGCAACTGACCGCGCCCTGGCCCGGCGGACGGCTCAATGCGGACAACGAACTGGGCTGGGTACGGGGCTATGCGTTTGGCGAGGGCATCACGCGGTTCAACATCGTGCACCGCGAGCGCATGCATGCGCCCAAGGACGAGCCCGTCACGCTGCAGGAGGCGCTGCAGTGCATACGCGACGTGCACGGCACCGACTACGGCATCCAGGGCTTGCGCTGGGCTTCGCGCTTCGACGACCAGATGCGGGCCGTGCCCCAACTGCGGCAGGGGCGGGTGCTGCTGGTCGGCGAGTCCGCGCGTATCCACTATCCATCCAGCGGTGTGGGCATGAATTTCTGCCTGCAGGACGCCTTCAACCTGGGCTGGAAGCTCGCTCTCGTGGTCAGGGGTCTGGCCGGCGATGCCGTTCTCGACACCTATGAGAGCGAGCGGCTGCCGGTGATGCACGCGCTGCTGGAGAGCGTGAAGGCGCAGTGCGCGCTGCAGTTCAGCTTCGGGCCGGAGGCGGTGGCGCTCAAACGGCGCATGGCCCAGCACATCGTTCCCCTGCCCGATGTACAGCGCAAGCTGGTGCTGGAGTTGTGCGGCCTGGAGGCGCCATACCGCAGCGAGCCGGGCAGCCATGCGCTGGCCGGCCACCGCATGCCCGATATCGATCTGCTGCTGCTGGACGGGCGCTCGGCCAGCGTCACGCAACTGCTGCGCGGGCGGCACTTTTTGTTGCTCGATCTGGACGGCACGGGCCGGCAGTTCGCGGATCTCGATGTGCAGGGCCTGCCCGTCACGGTGCTGCAGGCCCGCGCCGCCCATGCGCCGGCGTCCATGGCCCAGGTCAAGGCGCTGCTGGTGCGGCCTGACGCCTATGTGGCCTGGGCCAGTGACGGCCTGGCCAGGCCCGGCGAAGTGCAGGCGCAACTGGCCCGCTGGCTGAAGGTGGCGGCATGAGCGAGGAATGCTTGCTGCTGAGCGGCGGCTGGATCATCAGCATGGACCCGGGCATTGGTGAGCTGCGCAGCGGCGATGTGTTGATCGAGGGCGAGCGCATCGCTGCCGTGGCCCCGCGCATCGAGGCACCGCATGCCCAGCGCATCGATGCGCGCAACACCATCGTGCTGCCGGGCTTTGTGGACACGCACCGCCATACCTGGCAAAGCTGCGTGCGCCATTGCTACGCGGACATCGATCCGCAGATTTACTTCGCCGAGATGCTGGGCGCCAGGGGGGCCGGCTACCGCGCCGAGGACGTGCATGTGGGCACGCTG
Source organism: Delftia sp. DT-2 (assembly GCF_028401915.1). NCBI lineage: Bacteria > Pseudomonadati > Pseudomonadota > Betaproteobacteria > Burkholderiales > Comamonadaceae > Delftia > Delftia sp. DT-2. Next base: position 88,206 of record NZ_JAQOTI010000018.1, on the reverse strand, counting down.
CTGGGCGCCGTGTCGGCTCTGGATGGCGGCATCACGACCATGCTCGACTGGTCGCATGTGCAGAACTCGCCCGAGCATGCCGACGCCGCCATCCTGGGTCTGCGCGAGGCGGGCATCCGTGGTGTGTTCGCCCATGGCTGGCCGCTGGTGGATGGCGCGTCGTGGATGTTTGACAGCCAGCGTGGACATCCGCAGGACATCAGGCGGCTGCGCGCCCGCTATTTCTCCAGCGACGACCAGTTGCTGACGCTGGCCATGGCCGGGCGCGGCCCCGAGATGGCGCGGCGCGAGGTCTGGCTGGACGATCTGCGGCTGGCGCGCGAGCTGGGACTGCGCTCGACCATCCACATGGGGGCCTATGCGCGCAATGCGCAGGTGCGGGCGATCGCGCAGATGCACGAGGCCGGCGTGCTGGGCGATGACCTGACCTTTGTGCACTGCTGCTTCAGCGGCGCCGACGAGATTGCGATGATGGCCGATGCCGGGGTCAGTGCCTCGCTGGGCGTGCACTGCGAGATGAACGCCCAGGGCATAGGCGACATACCGTTCGACCGCATGCTGGCCGTGGGCATCCGGCCCAGCCTCAGCGGCGACACCGAGACCAAATGCTCGGGCGACATGTTCACGCAGATGCGCCATGCCTTCGCCTACTACCGATCCTGGATGGGTGGTCGGCATTGCCGCGTGGAGCACGCGCCGCCTACTCTTTCGCTGCGCGATGTGCTGGAGTTCGCCACGGTGGCCGGTGCACATGCCACGGGCCTGTCGCACAAGATCGGCTCGCTGACGCCTGGAAAGCAGGCCGATGTCATCTTGATCCGCACCGACGACATCAACCTGGCGCCCGTCTGCGACGCCGTGGGCGCGGTGGTGCTGGCTGCCCATCCGGGCAATGTGGACAGCGTCTTCGTCGCGGGCAGGGCGGTCAAGCGCCATGGCCGCATGCTCCATGTCGATCTGGATGCGCTGCGCCAGCGCGCGTTCGTGTCGCAGGCCCATGTGCTGGGACTGCATAACACGCTCTAAGGAGGCCGGCATGGACATGCCCCTGGACCCCGCACTGGCCGCCATCGTCGAGGCGTCGCGCCAGCGAGGCGCCGTGCCACCGTTTTCGGGCACGCCGGCGCAGGCGCGCGAACGCCTGCGCGCGGCCGTCATGGCGATGCGCCAAGCGGCGCCGCCCGTGCCCGTGGCCTGCACGCAGGACCGGCTGGCACGGCATGGCGTCACCACCGTGCCCGTGCGCATCTATCGCCCCGAGGCCGATACGGTGCCCCGGCCCACCGTGGTGTTCTTCCATGGCGGAGGCTTTGTGCTGGGCGGCATCGAATGCATGGATGACATCGCGCGCAAGCTGTGCCGCGACGTGGGGGCGGTCATCGTCTCGGTGGGCTACCGGCTGGCGCCAGAGCATCCGTTTCCCGCAGCGCACGACGATGCCATCGCCGCCACGCTGTGGGCCATGGACCAGGTCATGGAGCTAGGCGGTGATCCGGCCCGCGTGGCCGTGGCCGGAGAAAGCGCCGGAGGCAACCTGGCCGCCTCGACGGCCATCGTGCTGCAGCGCCGTGGATGGGCGCTGGCCGCACAACTGCTCGTGGTGCCCGGTGTGGACATGGCCCGCGATACCGAGGCACTGCAGGCGCGCCGCAGCGACCACCCCATGCTGACGCCGGCCGACCTGCGCGACATCACCCGCCTGTACATGGGCGCGCGCATGGCCGAGGCCGGTGCGTTTCCGCCGTCTCCGCTGCGGGCGGGCAGCCTGGCCGGGCTGCCGCCCGCCGTCATCGCGCTGGCCGGGCATGACCCCTTGTTCGGAGAAGGCAGCGCCTACGCCAGCCGCCTGGCCGAGGCCGGCGTGCCCGTGCAACGGCTGTGCTTTGGCGACATGTTCCATCCGTTCCTGGGCTTTTTCCAGGTCTCGCAAGCGGCGCGAAGGGCCAGCGACCGCATCTGCCAGGCCTTCGCGGATTGCCTGGGCAGCAAGGCGCCACGGGTTTCACCCGATCGGGCCTTGCGTTCCGTTCCGCGCAAGCCATGACAACCAAGGAGACAGAGATGACCCCCGATTTTCACGAGAAACCTTTTCGCCGTGCCCTGCTGGTCGCGAGTGCGCTGCTGTGCGCGGCAGGGCAGGTCCAGGCCCAGTCCCATGTGCCATACCCGTCCAAGCCCATACGCTTTGTCGTGCCCTTTGCCGCGGGCGGCGCGCTCGACTATGTGGCGCGCGTGCTGGGCGCTGAAATCACGCGCCAGAGCCGTGCGCAGGTCATCGTTGACAACCGGCCCGGCGCATCGGGCATTCTTGCGGCCGAGAACGTCAGGGGTTCGGCCCCCGATGGCTATTCGGTGCTGATCACCAACATGGAGTCCCATGTGAACAACCTGGGCCTGTTCAAATCGCTGCCCTACGACCCCGTGCGCGACTTCCAGCCCGTGGGCCTGATCGCCTCGGCAGCGGCCATCCTGGTGGGCAATGCGGCCATGCCGCCGAGCAGCCTCGCACAGTTCGTCGCCTATGCGCGGGCCGACAAGGGCGGTGTCTCCTTCGGAACCTGGGGCAACGGCACCTATTCGCACATCGCCATTGCCACCTTGGGGCGCATCGACCGGTTCGCCGTGGTCACCGTGCCCTACAAGGGCGAGTCGCCCGTGGTGCAGGATCTGCTGGGTGGCAACCTGTCGTTCGCCATGGCCAGCGTGCTCGTGGCCAAGGCCCAGACCGACAAGGGTGCGATGAAGGCCTACGCGGTCAACGGAGACAGGCGCCTGGCCCTGATGCCCACGGTGCCCACCTTCAAGGAGCTGGGCTACACCGATCCGGTGCTGAACATGCGCCCCTGGTTCGCCGCCTATGCGCCGGCCGGCACGCCCAAGGCGGTGGTGGAAAGGATCAATACGCTGCTGCGCGATGCGCTGCGCGATCCGAGCGTGGCCAGCAGCCTCAGCGACAAGGGCTTCGAGCCCATCGGCAGCTCGCCGGCCGAGCACCAGCGCGAGCTGGCCCGGCAGATCCAGACCTTCACCAAGGTGATGCACGACATCGGCATCCGCCCCGAATGACCCACGGCGCCAGGCGCGCAGCAGCCATGATCCTCACACCGCCTTTGGCCGCCGTGCATTCGGTGGACCGCTTCGTCTTCTCCGTGCCCGATCTGGGCGAGGCATTGCATTTCTACCGGCACTTCGGCCTGGACGTGCGGCCGGCCGATGGCCGCCTGGATCTGCATACCTTCGGTTCGCATCACTGCTGGGCGAGCGTATACGCCTCGGGGCGGGCCAAGAAGCTGGAATATGTGCGCTTTGGCATCTTCGACGATGATGCCGAGGCCATGCGCGAGCGCATCGCTGCGCAGGGCATCGCGGCAGCCCCGCATGCGCTGTCGGACGGCGAGGGGCTGTGGCTGCGCAATCCCGATGGCGTACTGGTGCAGCTCGTGGTTGCCCCCAAGGTGTCGCCCGGCGCCAAGTGCAGGCCGGTGCCCGCCATGGCGCCGCAGCCGGGTCGCGGCGCGGCGCCCGCGCGCAGCCGGGTGGAGCAGGTCCGGCCCCGGCATCTGTCCCATGTGCTGTTCTTCACGCCCGATGTCTCGCGCATGGTCCGGTTTTGCGAGCAGGTGCTGGGCCTGAGGCTGTCGGACCGCTCTGGCGATGGCATCGCCTTCCTGCATGGGGTCCATGGCAGCGACCACCATCTCGTGGCCTTTGCCCGATCGCATGCGCCAGGCCTGCACCACAGCAGTTGGGACGTGGCCAGCATCGACGAGGTCGGCTGCGGCGCCGAGCAGATGCGCGGGGCCGGCTACGACAAGGGCTGGGGCCTGGGGCGCCATGTGCTGGGCTCCAACTACTTCCACTACGTGCGTGACCCCTGGGGCAGCTATGCCGAATACTCGTTCGACATAGATTTCGTGCCGGCGGGCAGCCTGTGGCCAGCCGCCGACCACTCACCGGAGGATGCGCTGTATGTCTGGGGACCGGCGCTTCCTGAGGATTTCATTACCAACCACGAGCCTTGCGCTTGACGCTTTCAACGGAGTATTTCCATGCGAATCATTGCCTTCAGAAATGCCCAGGGCCGGCCGGCCCTGGGCGTGCGGTCCGGCCAGGAGCTGGTGGACATCACGGCCCTGGGCCTGCCCGCGACACTGGACGAATTGCTCGCGCAAGGGCCCCACGGCCTGCAGGCCGCGCAACAGGCGGCCGCCGCGGCCAGCAAGCGTTTGTCCCTGCAGGGGCTGAAGATCCTGCCGCCCGTGCTCAACCCGTCCAAGGCTTTCGCCATAGGGCTCAACTACGTGGACCATGCCGCCGAGAGCCATTTCGAGCTGCCCCGGCATCCTGTCATCTTCCAGCGCTATGCCTCCTCGTGGGTGGCGCATGGGCAGGCGCTGGAGCGCCCGCCTGTGTCCACCCAGTTCGACTACGAGGCCGAGCTGGTGGCGGTGATCGGCAAGGCCGGGCGCTATATCGACAAGGCCCGCGCGCTGGAGCATGTGGCCGGCTACTCGCTGTTCAACGATGGGTCGGTGCGCGACTACCAGGTTCGCTCCGCCCAGTGGCTGTGGGGTAAGAACTTCGACCGCAGCGGCGGTTTCGGACCCGAGTTCGTCACCGCCGACGAACTGCCGCCGGGCGCGGCCGGCCTGCGCATCCAGTGCCGGCTCAACGGCCAGGTGCTGCAGGACGCGAATACGCGCGACATGATCTTCGATGTGGCCACCCTGGTCGCGGCCTGCTCGCAGGGCATGGCGCTGCAGCCTGGCGACATCATCATCACGGGCACGCCCTCGGGCGTCGGTCTGGCGCGCAGCCCCCAGGTCTGGATGAAGGCGGGCGATGTCTGCGAGGTGGAGGTGGAGCGCATCGGCATTCTCCGCAATCCGATCGTCGATGCGCCGGCCCTGGACTGACGGCGGGTGGCGGGCGGCGAGCTGCGAGCTGCAGCGTCTGCGGCATCGGCTGATCACTGTGACGCGTCCATGAACGACCTCACCAGCAGGCTGTCGCTGCGCTCGCGCATGCAATAGACATAGGTGGTGGTGCTGGCCGGGTCGCCCGCGATGCGCAGCGGGCGAAAGCGCGGGTCGGGGATGAATTCGGCTTCGGACACGGCGCCCAGTCCCAGGCCGCGCGCCACGGCTTCGCGTATGGCTTCGCGGCTGCCGATCTCCAGTTCGGTGCGCGGCTGCACGCCGGCGGCCTGCAGCACCGATTCCAGCGCGGTGCGCGTGGTCGAGCCGTGCTCGCGCAGCAGCAAAGGCTGGCCCTGCAGTTCGGACAGCGCGATTTCGCTGCGCCGCGCGAAGGGATGGGCCACATGGGCGAACAGCACGATGACGTGGCGCGCGTACTCGCGTGCCAGCAGCTCCGGGCGGTCGTAGAGGCCGGCGAGCACGGCCACGTCGGTGTCGTAGCGTTCCAGGTCGGCCAGCACCTGCTGCGAGTTGCCCATGCGGATGGACAGCTGCATGCCCGGGTGCCGTGCGCGGTAGGCGGCCACCATTTCGATCACATGGAAGGGCCCCACGGCGCCGATCTTGAGCTCGCCCTGGTGCAACTGCCCCGAGTCGCGCAGGAAGAATTCGGCCTCGGCCTCCAGCGCCATGATTTTCTGCGCCATGGGCAGCAGTCTGGCGCCTGCGCCAGTGAGCGTCATGCGGTAGCCGCGGCGGTGGAACAGCTCGATCTGGCTTTGGCGCTCCAGCGTGGCGATCTGCGTGGAGATGGTGGGCTGGCTCACGCCCAGTGCGCGGGCGGCGGCGCTGAGGCTGCCATGGTGGGCGACGGCGATGAAGGCGCGGTAGCGGGCGTTGCTCACGAAAGTCGGTATCTCAAGGTTTTGTCTATGGATGCTGTCAAAACCGATTCTGAAACTTTCACATGGCAGAAATATGTCGCTCCTAGCATTCAGCCATCCCCACCCGCCTGGCGATTTGGCCGGCGATTCACGGATCCACCGATCTGCCGATGTGCCTGACCTGATGCAAAGGAACGCTCCCATGAAGATGAACCGCAAGACCTGGCTGCGCCATGCCGGTGCCGTGCTGGCCCTGGCCGCCACCGCCGCCACCGCTACCACTGCCGTCTTTGCCCAGAGCGCCGAGCTGCGCGTGGGCCTGATCCCTTCGGAGGACGCGCAGGCCATGATCCGCGCCAGCCAGCAGGTCATGGACCAGCTGGCCACCCGCACCGGCATGAAGGTGCGGCCCTTCGTGGCCAATGACTACAACGGCGTGATCGAGGCGCTGCGCTCCAACAAGATCGACATCGCCTTCCTCGGCCCGTTCTCGTACGTGCTGGCCAGCCAGGTGGCAGGCGCCGAGGCCTTTGCCGTGGCCGTGACCAAGAAGACGGGCAAGAGCGCGTACCACAGCATGGTGATCTCCCGCAAGGACAAGGGCCCGGCCAGCGTGGCCGATCTCAAGGGCCGCAGCTTTGCCTTTGTGGACCCGACCTCGGCGTCGGGCCACCTGTTTCCCAAGGCCGGGTTGATGGCCGAGGGCTTCGATGCGGACAAGGGCTTTTCGCGCGTGATCTTCTCGGGCTCGCACGACGCCAGCATCATGGCCGTGGCCAACGGCAAGGTGGATGCGGCGGCCGTGGCCGACCGCATCTTCGACTCGGCCGTGAACAAGGGCCTGGTCAAGCGCGAGGACTTCCAGATCGTCTGGCGCTCCCAGCCCATCCCCGAGTCGCCCATGACCTGGCGCAAGAACCTGGACGCCGGCACCAAGCAGAAGGTGGCTGCGGCCCTGGCCGAGGTCAAGGACCTGCCCTGGGGTGACCAGGGCGTGCTCGACGGCTTCGCGGCCACGGATGACAAGGCCTACGACGTGGTGCGCCAGACGGCCAAGGCCCTGAAGCTGGACCTCGGGAGCATGAAATGATCCGCATCCGCCAATTGCGCAAGAGCTATGGTAGCAACCATGTGCTGCATGGCATCGACCTGGATGTGCAGCCCGGCGAGTTCGTCGTCATGCTGGGCCTGTCGGGGGCCGGCAAGTCCACGCTGCTGCGCTGCATGAACGGCCTGGCCCGCGCCGACAGCGGCACGCTGGAGGTGGGCGGCATGGACCTGATGCTGGGAGGCGGCAGGCACAGCCGGCGCGAGCTGGCTCGCCACGTGGCCATGGTCTTCCAGCACCACAACCTGGTGCCGCGCCTGTCGGTGCGCAAGAACGTGCTGACCGGGCGCCTGGGCCAGACCGGCACCCTGGCCTCGGTGCTGCAGCTGTTCCGCGAAAGCGATATCCGCCTGGCCGACCAGTGCCTGGAGCGCGTGGGCCTGGCCCACAAGGCGCTGGAACGCACCGAGGCGCTGTCGGGCGGGCAGATGCAGCGCGTGGGCATTGCCCGCGCGCTGGCCCAGCAGCCCCAGGTCATCCTGGCCGACGAGCCCGTGGCCAGCCTGGACCCCAAGACCGCGCGCAGCGTGCTGCAGTACCTGCGTGATGCCACGCGCGAGCTGGGCATTGCCGTGGTCTGCAACCTGCACCAGGTGGACTACGCGCGGGAGTTCGGCGACCGCGTGCTGGGCCTGGCCCAGGGCCGCATGGTCTATGACGGATCGCCGCAGGCGCTGGACGAGGCCGCGCTGCAGGCCATCTACCATGCGCAGCCCACTGCTGGGCAAGGCGCAGGGCAAGGAGCAGGGCAGGGCGCAGAGCCGGACACACCACCGGGCACGGCGGCCATAGGGCCTGCCGGCCTGCATGCGCAGGCGCCGGTGCCTGCCTCGTGGATGCGGGCCAGCGCGCCCGCAGGAGGACTGTGATGACCAGCGCCAATTCCTGGAGCCCCGAGCCGCGCGGCCGCTGGCAATGGACCGCGCCGCGCCCCCACGGCACCCTGGGCTGGACAGGCTATGCGGCTGCGGCCCTGGCCATCGCCTGGGTGCTGCACTGGAGCGCGGGCGGCGCGCAGATGAGCTGGGGCGAACTGGCGGCAGGCATGCCCCAGATCGCAGACTTCGTGGCGCGCTCCGTGCCGCCGGACTGGAGCATGCTGCCGCGCCTGATGGCGCCCGCGCTGGAGACGGTGCAGATCGCCATCTGGGGCACGCTGCTGTCCGTGGTGCTGGCGCTGCCGCTGTCCTTCATCGCGGCCAGCAACCTGCATGGCTGGCACTGGCTGCGGCGCATCACGCGTCAGTTCCTGAACGTGGTGCGCAGCATCAACGAGCTGATCCTGGCGCTGGTCTTTGTCTCGGCCGTGGGCCTGGGGCCGTTTCCCGGCGTGCTGGCCCTGGCCCTGCATGGCATGGGCATGCTGGGCAAGTTCTTCGCCGAGAGCATCGAAGAGATCGACGACGGCCCGCTGCAGGCCCTGCGCAGCGCAGGCGCCACGCAATTGCAGCTCATCGTCTTCGGCGTGATACCGCAGGCCATCACGGCCTGGATCGCGGTCGTGCTCTACCGCTTCGAGGTCAACCTGCGCTCGGCCACGGTGCTGGGCATGGTGGGCGCGGGCGGGCTGGGGTTCGAGCTGGTCGGCAGCCTCAAGCTGTTCCGCTACCAGGAGACGGCCACCTGCATCGTGGTCATCACCGTGATGGTGATCGCCGCCGATCTCGTCTCCCACTGGCTGCGCCGCCGCATCCAGCAGGGCACCCGCCATTGAGGGCAGCGCTTTTTTTCCCGGCACCCCCGTTTCATTCAAAGGACCGATTTGTGTGGACCTATCAAAACCCCGTTGCCATCCATGCCGGCCCCGGCCGCCTGGACCGCCTGCCCGAGCTGCTGGCCGGGCGCGACTGCCTGCTGGTGACGTTTCCCGAGGCCGAATCCCTGGGCCTGGTGCAGCAACTGCGCCAACGGCTGGGCAGCCAGCTGCGCGGCGTGGTGGACGGCATTGCGCCCAATCCCGATGTGCAGTGGCTGGCCCCGCTGTATGACCGCGTGCACCGCGAATACGCCGAGGTCCCGTGCATCGTGGCCCTGGGCGGCGGCAGCGCCATCGACTCGGCCAAGGCGCTGATGTGCGCCACGCCCACGCGGCGTTTCGGCGAACTGCTGCAGGCCCTGGAGCAGGGGCTGGCCCTGCCGGCCGCAGGCCACAAGGCGCTGATCGCCATTCCCACCACGGCCGGCACGGGCAGCGAGGTCACGCCCTGGGCCACGATCTGGGACCAGGCCGCTGGCCGCAAGCACTCGCTGCACCAGCACTGGACCTGGCCCGAGGCCGCCATCATCGACGCGCAGCTCATGCAAAGCCTGCCGGCCGGCGCCACGCTGGCCTCGGGGCTGGATGCGCTGTCGCATGCGCTGGAGTCCATCTGGAACCGGCACCGCAATCCCGTCTCCACCACCTTGGCCGTGGGCGCCGCGCGCCGCACCCTGGCCACGCTGCCCGCGCTGATGCAGGACCTGGGCAGCCTGCCGCTGCGAAGCCGCATGGCCGAGGCCGCCCTGATGGCCGGCCTGGCCTTCTCCAACACCCGCACGGCGCTGGCGCATTCGCTGTCCTACGACATCACGCTGCGCCATGGCGTGGCCCACGGCATTGCCTGCTCGTTCAGCCTGCCGCTGGTGCTGGAGATGGCCCTGGGCGCCGACGATGAGGCCGATGCGGCCCTGCTGTCCATCTTCGATGCCGCCACGGGCGAGCTGGCCGTGCAGCGCCTGCGCAACTTCCTCGAAGGCCTGGGCGTGGCCACCGATCCCGCCCACTACGGCGTGCCTGGGGATGAGTGGCAGCAGCTGCTGCAGTCGGCCGCATCCGGCCCGCGCGGGCGCAATTTCATCCGCACGCTGGAATGAACAGGCGCGTGCGGCCCTCTTCTGTTTGAACCTCTTTCCTAGTCAAAAAGCACCATGAACCACACCACCGTCTCCACCGCCGCCGCCGCCGATCTGTCGCCGCTGCAGGCCGTCATCTTCGACTGGGCCGGCACCCTGGTCGATTTCGGCTCGCTGGCACCCACGCAGATCTTTGTCGAGGCCTTTGCCAGCTTCGGCATCACCATCACCCTGGCCCAGGCACGCGGCCCCATGGGCCTGTCCAAGTGGCAGCACATCCACGAACTGCTGCAGGACGAAGGCATCTGCGCGCAATGGCACAAGGCCTTCGGCCAGCCGCCTGGCGACGCCGACGTGGACGCCATCTACGCCCGCTTCATGCCCATGCAGATCGCCAAGGTCGGCGAGTTCTCGGCACCCATCGAAGGCGCGCCCGAGCTGCTGGGCTGGCTGCGCGCGCAGGGCCTGAAGGTGGGCTCGTGCTCGGGCTATCCGCGTGAAGTCCTGAACCAGCTGCTGCCGCAGGCAGCGGCCAACGGCCTGGCTCCTGACCATGTGGTGGCCGGCGATGAAATGGCCGCAGGCGGCCGCCCCGGCCCCTTCATGGCGCTGGCCAATGTGCTGGCGCTGGGCATCGGCGATGTGCGCGCCTGCGTGAAGGTGGACGACACCGTGCCCGGCATCGAGGAAGGCCGCAACGCCGGCATGTGGACCGTGGGCCTGACCCTGTCCGGCAACGAAGTCGGCTACTCCCCCGCCGAACTGGCCGCCGCCCCCGCCGAAGAAGTGCGCGAGCGCGTGGCCCGCGCCGAAGCCAAGCTGCGCGCAGCCGGCGCCCACCACGTGATCGCCAGCGTCAAGAACCTGCCGCAGGTACTGGAGCGTATTGCGCAGGACATGCGCGCTGGCCATAGGCCAGGTTGAGGCAAGCTGCCCTGCACCTGTTGGGCTTATCACCCTTTGAAACTGGCGCGGCCAAAAAAACAGGGACGCCGAGCAAGAGCCGCCTCGCGGCGATGGCGTCGTCCCCCTCCCGCGAAGCGAGAGAGGGCGCCGTGCACACGGGGGAAGGCGCGAAGCGCCTCAGGGGGTACTCAACTGCTCTGCATGATGGCGCAGATGGTCATCAATGAAGCTCTGGATGAAGTAGTAGCCGTGGTCGTAGCCGCCGTGGCGGCGCAGCGTCAGCGGCTGGCCGGCCTGGGCGCAGGCGGCCTCGAAGGCTTCGGGCAGCAGCTGCTTTTCGATCAGGAACTTGTCGGCCAGGCCCTGGTCCACGAGGATGCCGGCCGGGTAGGGCGCCTGGGTCTGGGCGGCCATCAGGCAGCTGGCGTCATGCGCTTCCCAAGCCTTGCGGTCATCGCCCAGATAGCCTGAGAAGGCTTTCTGGCCCCAGGGGCAGTTGACGGGGTTGGCGATGGGCGCGAAGGCCGACAGGCTCTTGAAGCGGCCCGGATGGCGCAGCGCCAGCGTGAGCGCGCCGTGGCCGCCCATGGAGTGGCCGAAGATGCCCAGCCGCTGCGCGTCGATGGGCAGGCGCGCGGCGATCAGCGGCAGCAGCTCGCCCAGCAGATAGCTTTCCATGCGCCAGTGCAGTGCCCAGGGCCTGGTGGTGGCGTCCAGGTAGAAGCCCGCGCCCACGCCGAAGTCCCAGGCATCGGCCTCGCCGGGCAGGCCTGCGCCGCGCGGGCTGGTGTCGGGCGCGATCAGGGCGATGCCCAGCTCGGCGGCCAGGCGCTGGGCGCCGGCCTTGGTCATGAAGGTCTCTTCGGTGCAGGTCAGCCCGGCCAGATAGAGCACGGCGGGCACCTTCTCGCCGGCCACGGCCTTGGGCGGCAGGAAGACCGAGAACTTCATGTTCAGGCCGATCTCGGCGGAGAAATGCTCGTAGAAACGCTGTGCGCCGCCGAAGCAGGCATGGGCGTTCTTGAGTTCCAGGGGCGGCAGTGCGGACATGGTGTTCCTCAAAAAAGAAAAATGCTACGAGCACCTTGGCAAGCGGTGCGTGCAGCATTCAAAGATGGGAGTTGATACGCTATACACGGTCAACGGCCCATGAAACTGGCGCTGCCCAGACGAGAGACGCCGAGCAAGAGCCGCCTCGCGGCGGGGGCGCCCAGCCGAGGGCATCGTCCCCCTCCCTCGCGTAGCGAGTAGAGAGGCGCCGTGCAACGGGGGAGGGCGCGCAGCGCCTCAGGGGGAGCTTCAGTACACGACGACGGAGCGGATGGACTTGCCTTCGTGCATCAGGTCAAAAGCCTCGTTGATCTCCGGCAGGCCCATGGTGTGCGTGACGAAGGGGGCCAGCTGGATCTCGCCGCTCATGGCCTGCTCGACCATGCCGGGCAGCTCGCTGCGGCCCTTGACGCCGCCGAAGGCCGTGCCCAGCCACTTGCGGCCCGTCACCAGCTGGAAGGGGCGTGTGGAGATTTCCTGGCCCGCGCCGGCCACGCCGATGATGACCGACTGGCCCCAGCCGCGGTGCGCGCATTCCAGGGCGGCACGCATCACGTTGACGTTGCCGATGCACTCGAAGCTGTGGTCCACGCCCCAGCCCGTCATCTCGACGATGACCTGCTGGATGGGCTTGTCGAAATCCTTGGGATTCACGCAGTCGGTGGCGCCGAAGGTACGGGCCAGGTCGAACTTGGAGGGGTTGGTGTCCACGGCGATGATGCGGCCGGCCTTGGCCAGCTTGGCGCCCTGGATCACGGCCAGGCCGATGCCGCCCAGGCCGAACACGGCCACGGTGTCGCCTTCCTGGACCTTGGCGGTGTTCTTGACGGCACCCAGGCCCGTGGTCACGCCGCAGCCCAGCAGGCAGACCTGCTCGGGGTTGGCATCGGGGTGGATCTTGGCCAGCGAGACTTCGGCGACCACGGTGTACTCGCTGAAGGTGGAGCAGCCCATGTAGTGGTAGATGGGCTCGCCGTTGTACGAAAAGCGCGTGGTGCCGTCGGGCATCACGCCCTTGCCCTGGGTGGCGCGCACGGAAACGCACAGGTTGGTCTTGCCGCTCTTGCAGAACAGGCATTCGCCGCATTCGGCGGTGTACAGCGGGATGACGTGGTCGCCGGGCTTGACGCTGGTCACGCCTTCGCCGACCTCGACGACGATGCCCGCGCCTTCATGGCCGAGCACGGCGGGGAAGATGCCTTCGGGGTCGTCGCCCGACAGCGTGAACGCGTCGGTGTGGCAGACGCCGGTGTGGGTGATCTTGATCAGGACCTCGCCCTTCTTCGGGGGGGCCACGTCGATCTCGACGATCTGCAGGGGTTCTCCAGCCTTGAAGGCGACGGCGGCTTTGGATTTCATGGGCGTGTCTTTCTGTCGGGGTGGCTCAGGAGCGGCAGTGCGCGCGCTCCGCGAAGCCTTGAATGTAGGCCATGGCCGGGCGGCCCGGCCACATCATGGCCGCAGCCCCAGGTGATATGTCCGAATCTGAGGGGTGTGGCCGGCGTCGGCCGGGCCTGCTGGCCGTGGGTGCTTGCGTCTTTTCGTATAGTCCGCCCCATTCTTTCCACCCTGACCGCCTCCGAGCCCGCCGTTTCCCATGGACCACCGCCACGCCAGCGCCCACCGCATCGATCTTGTCGTCTACCCCGGCTTCAAGGCGCTGGAGGCCATAGGGCCCATGTCGGTGTTCGACTATGCCAACGTGCACCTGCGCGCCCGGGGCCAGAGCGACGGCTACGAGGTGCGCGTGGTCTCGCAGCGGCAAGGGCCCGTGCGCTCGGACACGCTGATGTCGCTGGAGGCCACGCATACGCTGGCCGGGCTGGAGGCTGCAGGCATGGGCTGCACCGTGGTCGTCGTGGGCTCGCGCCATATCGAGCAGGTGCTGGGCGGCTCGGCCGAGCTGGTCGCCTGGCTGGGCCGCGTGGCGCCGCGCGTGCAGCGGCTGATTGCGCTGTGCTCGGGCAGCTTCTTCCTGGCCGAGGCGGGCTTGCTGGACGGCCGGCGCGCGGCCACGCACTGGAGCGTGACGGCGCAACTGGCCCAGCGCCATCCGCGCGTGCAGGTCGATGCCGATGCCATCTACCTGCGCGAGGAGATCCGCGATGGCGAAGGCAGCCGCCAACTGTGGACCTCGGCCGGCGTGACGGCCGGCATCGACCTGGCCCTGGCCGTGGTGGAAGAGGATTTCGGCCACGCGCTGGCGCTGGAGGTGGCGCGTGACCTGGTCATGTACCTCAAGCGTCCCGGTGGCCAGTCGCAGTTCAGCGTGCCGCTGGCGGCCCAGGCCGCGCAGCACGGCGGCGTGCAGGCCGTGCAGCAGTGGGTGATGGCCCACCTGGCCGAGCCCCTGACCCTTGCGCAGATGGCCGAGCAGGCGCACATGAGCGAGCGCCACCTGCGCCGAGTGTTCCAGCAGGAAACCGGGCAAAGCCCCACGGCCTTTGTGGAGAGCGCGCGGCTGGAGGCGGCCAAGCAACTGCTGGAAAGCCAGGCCCATCTGCCGCTCAAGACCGTGGCCGCGCGCGTGGGCCTGGGCTCGGAGCAGGCGCTGCGCCACCTGTTCGTGCGCCACCTGGGCATTACCCCGGTGGCGTACCGGGATCGCTTTGGCGGGCGAGGCGGCGCGGGCTGAACCGGAAACGCTCAGTTCTTTTTTGCGGTCTCGGCTGCTTCGGCGGCCGCGGCGCGCAGCTTGTCCTTCTTGCTGGGGCGGCGGCCCTTGATGCCGCCGTTGCCGTCCTGGGCCACCGGGGGCGGCGGCACGGGCTCGGTGGGCTCGAAGCCCGGCAACTGCTCCAGTTCAAGGTCCAGCTGGTTGCGCTTGCAGATCAGCGCCCAGTGCGCCTGGTCGGCCGGCGTGACAAAGCTGATGGCCGTGCCGTCCTCGCCCGCGCGGCCCGTGCGGCCGATGCGGTGCACATAGTCGGTGGCCGAGCGCGGCAGGTCGTAGTTGACGACCAGGGGCAACTGGGTGATATCGATGCCGCGCGCCGCCAGGTCGGTGGTGATCATCACCTGCCAGCGCCTGGCCTTGAAGTCGGCCAGCGCTTCCTTGCGTGCGCCCTGGCTCAGGTCGCCATGGAAGGCCGTGGCGAAGATGCCGGCCTTGTAGAGCTTTTCCGCCACCAGTTCGGCCGTGTGCCGCGTGGCCACGAAGACCAGGGCGCGCTCCAGCGTGGCGGGGTCGGTGCCGGGCGCCGTCTCCCCCTGTACCAGTGTGCGCAGCAGCTGGGTGCGGCGCGCACGGTCCACGGCAATGGCGCGCTGGGTGATGCTTTGCGGGCTGGCGGTATCCTGGCCTTCGGCGGCATCGACGCGTGCCTGCACGGGATCGTGCAGCAGGCCCGTGGCCAGCGATTGCACGGCATCGGGATAGGTGGCCGAGAACAGCAGGGTCTGGCGTTGCTTCGGCAGCAGGGCCAGCACGCGCTGCAGCTCTTCCTGAAAGCCCAGGTCCAGCAGGCGGTCGGCCTCGTCCAGCACCAGGTGGCGCAAGGCGGACAGGCGCACGGCGTTGTGCTCCACCAGGTCCAGCAGGCGGCCCGGCGTGGCCACCAGGAAGTCGGCACTGCCGCGCAGCATCATCATCTGCGGGTTGATGGACACGCCGCCATAGACCACGCCGATGCGCGGCGGCTGCTTGAGCGCGCGGCCCAGGTCGGACAGCGTCTCGCCGACCTGCTGGGCCAGCTCGCGCGTGGGCACCACGATCAGCGTGGTCAGGGTTCGCACAAAGCCGCCCTGGGCACCCTGGGCCTTGCCGCCATCCATCCAGCGCTGCAGCAGCGGCAGCAGGTAGGCGGCCGTCTTGCCCGAGCCCGTGGGCGCACAGGCCCAGAGGTCGCGGCCCGCAAGCACGGGGGCGATGGACTGGGTCTGTATGGGCGTGGGATCGACCAAGCCCAGGTCTTGGAGGCTGGAGACCAGCGCCGGGCTCAGGCCGAGGGAGGCAAAGTTCATGGTGTGCAGGAGTGGCTGGGGCCGGAACCCCGGCGCAAGAAAGGCCCGGCCACGAGGGCCGGGGGGGCATTGTCGGCGAAACCGCGCCGCTGCGTGAAGCAGGGGGCTTGGCCCGGCTGTCAGGCCAGGCGGCGCAGCCGGCCAGCGGGCCATTCACCAGGCCACCTGCCGTTGCAGCTGGGCCGGTGGCGCGTGCATGCCCAGGGATCGGGCATCGCCGAAATGAGTGCCCAGAAGATCGAATGGAGGCGGCTCATGGAGGAAGTCGTCCCTGCCTCTTCAGCTCCTTGAGCCGTCGTTCGGTTGCGCGGTCCAGGGCGTCCTGCAGCAGGTCCATCTTGCGTTTGTTGCAGGGTTGGCAGTCGTAGAAGCTTCCAGGTACTCCAATAGGGTCCAGCTTTTTGTTGGCCTCGAAAAGATTAATACGTCCTGTGGGTTCGATTCCCATGACGATGATTTTTCCGCTCTTGAACTTGACGGACGCTCCTCCTGAACACCCTGTTCTTTCCATATATTCACCGAAGTAGTGCTTCTCTGAAATTTTGCGCATGTGCTGCAGCGCATATCGCACATCCTCTTCGGTCAATATCACATCGTTGCAATCAAGCCAGTTCTTGTCTTCCCAAGAAGAGCCGCCTGAGGGCTCGATGATGTCGATTTTCTGTATCTGCCTGACTGGGTATCTGGCATCGGCCGCATGGAGCATCGATGTCATGGCCATTGCCGAAATCACAGTCACAGTGCGAAAGAAAATGAAGCTCATGGTGCCATTTCCCTGTTTGCGCCTTCTGCCTCGGACAGGTTCTTCCGGCTTACTTCAGGGTGCTTGAAGACTTCACTGGGCGATAGTTGCATGGAATCTTGCAGTGCTTCAACCAGCCATGTCAGAGCACGGTTTTGTGCCTCAGTCGGTGTGGGGTAGACGCCAAATTCTCCCCGAATCCCTTCCGGACTCAGTTCCTTTCGTCGCTGAGGGGGCTTGAACCCTTTCGGCAGCACAGCCCTGCCAACCATCTCGATGCCTATGGCTTCCATGTTGCTCGGATAGCGATCGCCAGGGGCTTTCATCATCTCGATGCGGTGCATTCCCTTTACGCCTGCTCCTTCATAGTCCCTGGCCCTGCATTTCCCCACAAGCAGGCATCTCGCCTTCAGCGGCCCCACATGGTTGGTGCGCTGGTAGATGGCCGCAGTCTGGTAGATGGTTCCGTCCTTGTCGATGAGAAAGTGTGCCGCATTGGCCTTCGGGTTTTTGTAGCTGTTCAGCGAAGACTGGGCCGTGTTGGCATCGGTCTGGTGCACGACGATGCCGGTGATGGCGGCGGTCCGCTTTCCTCTCTCGATGGCGGGGCTGCGCGCATTCTTGACGCGCGCATGGATGAGCATTCCGTCCTTGGTGATTTCGACAAGCATGTGAGTCCCGGGGTTGCGTTGAACGGCAGCGGGCATTGCGCTGCGCCTCCATCCCGTTTCAGGGAGGGTCAACGGTCACCTTAGGGTAGATGTGATCAATCGAGATCCATGCCACGATAGCCAGAATGGTGTTCCTAGGAGTGGCGTAGCCTTCTGGAACGGTGGACTCGCCCATGAAAAAAGCCCCATGCAAAGGCATGGGGCTTTTGGGTGCCGGGCCGCTGAGGCCCGGACCTGCGATCAGCGCTGGCCGATCGGCTTGACGTCGCGGGACACGGAGCCCGTGAACAGCTGGCGGGGACGGCCGATCTTGTACTCGGGGTCGGCCATCTGCTCGTTGAGCTGGGCGATCCAGCCCACGGTGCGGGCCAGGGCGAAGATGCCGGTGAACAGGTTCACGGGCACGCCGATGGCGCGCTGCACGATGCCGGAGTAGAAGTCCACGTTCGGGTAGAGCTTGCGCTGCACGAAGTAGTCGTCTTCCAGGGCGATCTTCTCGACTTCCTTGGCCAGGGCGAACAGGGGGTCCTTTTCCAGGCCCAGTTCGGCCAGCACTTCATTGCAGGTTTCCTGCATGAGCTTGGCGCGGGGGTCGTAGTTCTTGTAGACGCGGTGGCCGAAGCCCATCAGCTTGACGCCGCTGTTCTTGTCCTTGACCTGTTCCATGAACTCGCCGACCTTGGCAACGCCGCCGTTGGCCTGCAGGTATTCCAGCATGTTCAGGCAGGCTTCGTTGGCGCCGCCGTGGGCAGGGCCCCACAGGCAGGCCACGCCGGCCGAGATGGCGGCGAAGGGGTTGGTGCCCGACGAGCCGCACAGACGCACGGTGGAGGTGGAGGCGTTTTGCTCGTGGTCTGCGTGCAGGATGAAGATGCGGTCCAGTGCGCGCTCGACCACGGGGTTCACCTTGAACTCCTCGCAGGGGTTGCCGAACATCATGCGCATGAAGTTGCCGGCGTAGCTCAGGTCGTTCTTGGGGTACATGTACGGCGCACCGATGCCGTACTTGTAGGCCATGGAGACCAGCGTGGGCATCTTGGCGATCAGGCGGATCGCGGCGATGTCGCGGTGCTCGGCGTTGTTGATGTCCATGTTGTCGTGGTAGAAGGCCGACATGCCGCCGACCAGACCCGTCAGGACGGCCATGGGGTGGGCGTCACGGCGGAAACCACGCAGGAAGAACTGCATCTGCTCGTTGACCATGGTGTGCTTGGTCACGCGCTCGACGAAGTCGGCCTTCTGCGACTCGTTGGGCAGCTCGCCGTACAGCAGCAGGTAGCAGGTCTCGAGGTAGTCGCAGTTCTTGGCCAGTTGCTCGATGGGGTAGCCGCGGTACAGCAGCTCGCCCTTGTCGCCATCGATGTAGGTGATGGCGGACTGGCACGAGGCGGTAGAGAGGAAGCCCGGGTCATAGGTGAACATGCCGGTCTGCGCGTACAGCTTGCGGATGTCCACCACGTCGGGACCGACGTTGCCCTGGTAGACGGGCAGCTCGACGCTGGGGGCGCCGTTGCTGAAAGACAGCGTTGCTTTGTTGTCTGCGAGTTTCATTTCCAAACTTCCTTCTCTAGATTACCTAGCCTACTAGCGGGAGAGAACCGGGCTTGCGCTTGCGCACCAGTTCCAGAACTTCCCTGATTTCTTGGGTATCGAGTTCACCTTCAGGCTCCTTGCGACGCAAGAAGAGGTCCATCAGGTCGTTGTCTGCCAGGTCCATCAAGGCAGACAGACCGCTCGCGTGTCTCCGCGTGAGCTGGTCTCCGTAGGTGGCGAAGAACTGCGCGATGAACAGGTCGTTCTCGACCAGGCCGCGCCGGCAGCGCCAGCGCAGCAGGTCTCGCTCGCGTTCGTCGAGCAGAGTATTCGTCATGGTCATCAGATGGCCCGACGGACCATCAGTTCCTTGATCTTGCCAATGGCCTGCGTGGGGTTCAGGTGCTTGGGGCACACGTCCACGCAGTTCATGATGGTGTGGCAACGGAAGAGGCGGTACGGATCTTCCAGGTTGTCAAGGCGGTCACCCGTGGCCTCGTCGCGGCTGTCCGCGATGAAGCGGTAGGCCTGCAGCAGGCCGGCCGGGCCCACGAACTTGTCGGGGTTCCACCAGAAGCTGGGGCAGCTGGTGGAGCAGCTGGCGCACAGAATGCACTCGTACAGGCCGTTGAGCTCTTCGCGCTCTTCAGGCGACTGCAGGCGTTCCTTGGTGGGAGACGCGAAGCTGTCGTTCTGCAGGTACGGCTTGATCGAGTGGTACTGCTTGAAGAACTGCGTCATGTCCACGATCAGGTCGCGGATCACGGGCAGGCCGGGCAGGGGCTTGAGAACGATGTCGCCCTGCAGGGTCTTCATGTTCGTCAGGCAGGCCAGGCCGTTCTTGCCATTGATGTTCATCGCGTCCGAGCCGCACACGCCTTCGCGGCAGGAGCGGCGGAACGAGATGGAGGGGTCCATCTCCTTGAGCTTGACCAGGGCGTCCAGCAGCATGCGCTCGTGGCCGTCCAGCTCGACCTCGACGGTCTGCATGTAGGGCTTGGCATCCTTGTCCGGGTCGTAGCGGTAGATCTTGAAAGTGCGCTTCATTTGTCTGTTCTCTCGTGGGCTGCTGGATTAGAACGTGCGGACCTTGGGCGGCACGCTGTCCACCGTGAGGGGCTTCAGGTTCACGGGCTTGTAGTCCAGGCTGTTGGTGGCGCTGTACCACAGGGTGTGCTTGAGCCATTCCTTGTCATTGCGGCCCAGCGGGAACTCGGCGTGGTCGGCAGGATGCTCGTAGTCGTACACGGTGTGGGCGCCGCGGCATTCGTGGCGGGCAGCGGCCGAGATCATGGTGGCCTGGGCCACTTCGATCAGGTTGTCCACTTCCAGCGCTTCCATGCGGGCGGTGTTCCAGACCTTGGACTTGTCCTTGAGGGTCACGGAGCCCACGCGTTCGCGGATGGCGTTGATCTTGACTTCGCCTTCGTCCATGCTCTTTTGCGTGCGGAACACGCCGGCATGCTGCTGCATCGTGGCGCGGATGTCGCCAGCCAGGTCCTGGGCGTAGGTGCCTTCCTTGGAGTCGTCGAGCTGGTTCAGGCGCGTGAGCGTGCGCTCCGAGCCATCGGCCGGCACGGGCTTGTGGTCGCCGAAGCCGTTGACGAACTGCACGATGTGCTTGCCGGCCGACTTGCCGAAGACCAGCAGGTCCAGCAGCGAGTTCGTGCCCAGGCGGTTGGCGCCGTGCACCGACACGCACGAGCATTCGCCCACGGCATACAGGCCATTGACCACGTTGTTCTGCTGGCCGTCCCACACCACGACCTGGCCGTTGATGTTGGTGGGAATGCCGCCCATCTGGTAGTGGATGGTGGGCACCACGGGAATCGGTTCCTTGGTGATGTCCACGTTGGCGAAGTTGTGGCCGATCTCTTCCACCGAAGGCAGGCGCTTGCGGATGGTGTCGGCGCCCAGGTGGTCCAGCTTCATCAGGATGTAGTCCTTGTTGGGACCACAGCCACGGCCTTCCTTGATTTCCTGGTCCATGGAGCGGGACACGAAGTCACGCGGTGCCAGATCCTTCAGCGTGGGAGCGTAGCGCTCCATGAAACGTTCGCCTTCGCTGTTGAGCAGGATGGCGCCTTCGCCGCGGCAGCCTTCGGTCAGCAGCACGCCCGCGCCGGCCACGCCGGTGGGGTGGAACTGCCAGAACTCCATGTCCTGCAGCGGGATGCCTGCGCGTGCAGCCATGCCCAGGCCGTCGCCGGTGTTGATGAAGGCATTGGTCGATGCCTGGAAGATGCGGCCAGCGCCACCCGTGGCCAGCAGCACGGCCTTGGCGTGCAGCTCGTACAGGTCGCCGGTTTCCAGTTCGATGGCGGTCACGCCGACCACGTCGCCCTGGGTGTTGCGGATCAGGTCCAGCGCCATCCACTCCACGAAGAAGTTGGTCTTGGACTTGACGTTCTGCTGGTACAGCGTGTGCAGCATGGCGTGGCCGGTACGGTCGGCCGCGGCGCAGGCGCGCTGCACGGGCTTTTCACCGTAGTTGGCCGTGTGGCCGCCGAAGGGGCGCTGGTAGATGGTGCCGTCGGGGTTGCGGTCGAACGGCATGCCGAAGTGTTCCAGCTCGATCACGACGTTGGGCGCTTCGCGGCACATGAACTCGATCGCATCCTGGTCGCCGAGCCAGTCGGAGCCCTTGATGGTGTCGTAGAAGTGGTAGTGCCAGTTGTCCTCGCTCATGTTGCCCAGCGAAGCGGACACGCCGCCCTGCGCGGCCACGGTGTGCGAGCGCGTGGGGAAGACCTTGGACAGCGAGGCCACGGACAGGCCGGCGCGCGACAGTTCCAGCGCGGCACGCAGGCCGGAGCCGCCAGCGCCGACGATGACGACGTCAAACTTGCGCTTGGTGATGTTTGCTTTGGAGTAGCTCATTCTTAACCTTCAATCGTGGAGACCGAGTCTCTATCAGATACGCCACAGGATCTGGATGCCCCAGCCGGCGCAGCCGACCAGCCAGACCAGGGTGAAAACGTTCAGCACCAGGCGCAGGCCCACGGGCTTGACGTAGTCCATCCAGATGTCGCGCACGCCGACCCAGACGTGCCAGGCCAGCGAGACGATCACGGCGAAGGTCAGGAACTTCATCCACTGCGGGGCAAAGATGCCGGCCCACAGGTCATAGCCGACGGAGCCGGTGCTGAAGATCAGCTTGGCCAGCAGCACGATGGTGAACAGTGCCATCAGCACGCCGGTGACGCGCTGCACCATCCAGTCGCGGATGCCGTAGTGCGCACCGACCACGGTGCGCTTGGAGCCGTAATTCACGGACATGGTTCTTTTTCCTTATCGTGAGGGGAGATCGTCTATCAGTACAGGCCGAACAGCTTGGCGCCCAGGATCAGGGTCAGACCCACGCTCAGCACCAGCACCACCAGGGCGGAGGTCTTGCCGAACTGCTTGTTGACCGCATGGTGGTTCACGTCCATGAACAGGTGGCGCAGGCCGGCGCAGAAGTGGTGCAGGTAGGCCCAGATCAATGCCAGGCACACGAGCTTGAGGAACCATCCGAAGGGACCCGTGAAAACCGAGGTGAAGCCGTCGAAGGAGATCTCCGAGGTCAGCGACATGTCCATCATCCACAGGATGAAAGGCAGCAGGATGAACATCAGCAGGCCGCTGATGCGGTGCAGGATGGACACGATGCCGGCCGGCGGCAACCGGTAGGTGGGGAGGTCCTTGAAGAAGTTGATGTTGCGGAACTCTGGCCGCTTTTTGGCTTGCTCAGTCATGGCAGGGTACTTTCGTGGATGTAACTGCTTCGTAATCGCTCAGGGGCGGCGATGCAAAATTCTATTGCAATGCAATAAAAACAGCTTTGCTGGGAATTGCGTATTTTCGCCCGCATCTCTGGGGAACGGATCGTTCAGCTCAACGCGTTGCGGTAGTGATGGGTGTCGGTGCGGTACAGGCCACGGCGTAACTCCATGGGAACATCGTTGTATGTGTAAGCGGTGCGCTCCACGCTCAGCAGGGGCGTGGTGCTGGGCACGTCCAGCAGCAGGGCCTGTTCGGCCTCGGGCAGGACGGCGCGGATCTTTTCGTCGGCGCGCACCATGCGCACGCCGTAGTCCAGCTCGAACATGGCGTAGGTGGGGCCCTGGTAGGCGGACATCTGCTCGGCGGTCAGGCCCTTGAAGGCGTGGCCCGGCAGCCAGATGTCTTCCAAAATGGTCGGGATTGCGGAGAACGACAGCACGCGGCGCACATGCATCACGGCGTCGCCGCTGCGCAGCGCCAGGCCGCGCGCCACGTCGGCCGATGCGCGCAGGCGCCGGCAGTCGATGATGCGGCGCTCGGCACGGCCCTCGCCCTGCTGGTCGCCGGCGTCGGGCTGCAGCTTGAGGAAGCGGTACTGCACATGCTGGGCCGCGTGGGTGGCCACGAAGGTGCCCTTGCCCTGGCGGCGCATCACCAGGTTTTCCGCGGCCAGCTCGTCGATGGCCTTGCGCACCGTGCCCTGGCTCACGCGAAAGCGCGCCGCCAGCTCCATCTCGCTGGGGATCAGCTCGCCGGGCCGCCATTCGCCTGCTTCAAGGCTTTGCAGTATCAGTCCCTTGATCTGCTGGTACAGCGGGCTGAAGGCCGGGGTCGATGCGCCCGCGCCGATGGTGGCAGCGGCGGTTTCAGAGGCGAGGGGAGGCAGGGCTGGCATGGGAAAGTTCGGGGTGGGGAGGCTCCCGGCGACGCAGATGAAAGACTTGGAAACAGACGTCGATCATATCTTATATAAGACATAAGACAAATTGACCGGGCTCCGAAATCGGGAGTACACTTTCGCGTTGTTTGCGGAGCACGGGCTGCTGGTTTCTGACGCTGGTGCGACCTGGCGCCGATAACACCTGATTTTTTCCCCATCCCTGGAGTTTCATCATGAGCAAGAAGCCCGTTCGTGTCGCCGTCACCGGTGCCGCCGGTCAAATTGGTTACGCCCTGCTGTTTCGCATCGCCTCCGGCGAAATGCTGGGTAAGGACCAGCCCGTCATTCTGCAACTGCTGGAGATTCCCGACGAGAAGGCCCAGAACGCGCTCAAGGGCGTGATCATGGAACTCGAAGACTGCGCCTTCCCCCTGCTGGCCGGCATAGAAGCCCACTCCGACCCCCTGCAAGCCTTCAAGGACACCGACTACGCCCTGCTGGTCGGCGCGCGTCCCCGCGGCCCCGGCATGGAACGTGCCGACCTGCTGGCTGCCAACGCACAGATCTTCACGGCCCAGGGCAAGGCGCTGAACGCCGTGGCCTCGCGCAACGTGAAGGTGCTGGTCGTCGGCAACCCCGCCAACACCAACGCCTACATCGCCATGAAGTCGGCTCCGGACCTGCCGGCCAAGAACTTCACCGCCATGCTGCGCCTGGACCACAACCGCGCTGCATCGCAGCTGGCTGCCAAGGCCGGTTTCAAGGTCGGCGACATCCGCAAGCTGACCGTCTGGGGCAACCACTCGCCCACGATGTACGCCGACTACCGCTTCGCCACCGTCAACGGTGAAAGCGTCAAGGCCAAGATCAACGACCAGGCCTGGAACAAGGACGTGTTCCTGCCCACCGTCGGCAAGCGTGGCGCCGCCATCATTGCAGCGCGCGGCCTGTCCTCGGCTGCCTCGGCTGCCAACGCCGCCATCGACCACATGCGCGACTGGGCCCTGGGCTCGGGCGGCGAATGGGTCACCATGGGCGTGCCCTCCAACGGCGAATACGGCATCCCCGCCGGCATCGTCTTCGGCTTCCCGGTCACCACCGAGAACGGCGAGTACAAGATCGTCGAAGGCCTGGAAATCGACGCCTTCTCGCAAGAGTGCATCGACAAGACCCTGGCCGAGCTGCAAGGCGAACAGGACGGCGTCAAGCACCTGCTGTAAGCCGCCGGCAAGCCATGCTCGACTGGAATCCCGCGCTTTACCTGCGTTTCGCCAATGAGCGTACGCGCCCCGCAGCCGAGCTGCTGGAGCGTGTGCCCTTGGCCCAGGCCCGCCATGTGGTGGACCTGGGATGCGGGCCGGGCAATTCCACCGCGCTGCTTGCACAGCGCTATGCCGGTGCCACGATCACCGGCATAGACAACTCCCAGGCGATGCTGGCCACCGCGCGCCAGCATCTGCCTGAGGCCCGCTTCGCGCTGGCCGACATTGCTTGCTGGACGCCCGCCCCCGGCGAGAGCGCTCCCGACCTGATTTATGCCAATGCCTCCCTCCAGTGGGTGGGGGAGCATGAAACGCTGATACCCCGCCTGTTCGCCCAACTGGCGCCAGGGGGCGTGCTGGCGATACAGATGCCCGACAACCGGCAGGAAGCCACGCACCGCGTGATGCGCGAGATCGCCAGCCTGCCCAAGTTTGCCGCCTACATCGGCGATGCCGCCAAGGTGCGGGCCGACATCCTGCCCATCCGCAGCTACTACGACCTGCTGGCCGGACCGCAGGAGCAGGCCGGCGTCGAGGCCGGCGCCGTCGATGTCTGGCACACCGTCTACCAGCATCCCATGGACTCGGCCGGCGCCATCGTCCAATGGCTGCGCGGCACCGGCCTCAAGCCTTTCGTCGAGGGCCTGCCCGAAGCCCTGCAGGCCGACTTCCTCACCGAATACGAAAACCGCGTGGACGCCGCCTACGGCGTGCGCGCCGACGGCCGGCGCCTGCTGGCCTTCCCCCGCCTGTTCATCGTCGCCCAGCGCAAGCCATGACCGCCGCCACGTCCACACCCTCTCGCGCACACCCGGCCCAGGTGCTGCTCGATGCGCAGGGCGGTGCCCTGCACCTGCCCGTCTGCGACCACTACAGCGGCGTGGAAGTGCGCATGCGCAAGAGCCTGCAGCTGCAGGCCGAGATGATGGCCGAGTTCGGCACCTGCGTGTTCGACGTCACGCTGGACTGCGAGGACGGTGCCCCCGTGGGCCAGGAGGCGGCCCATGCGCGCCTGGTGGCCTCGCTGGCGCGCGATGCCGCGCCCGGCGCCCGCGTGGCTGCGCGCGTGCATGCCGTGGACCACGCCAGTTTCGCGCAGGACCTGGACATCATCGTCGGCGAGGCCGGCGACCGCCTGTGCCACCTCATGCTGCCCAAGGTGGAAAGCGTGGACGACGTGCTGCTGGCCGAGCGGCATCTGGGCCGACTGGGCTGCCGCGAACTGCCGCTGCATGTGCTCATCGAGTCGCCCGCCGCCGTGCACCGTGCCTTCGACATCGCCGCACACCCGCGCGTGCAGAGCATTTCCTTCGGCCTGATGGACTTCGTCTCGGCCCATGGCGGCGCGATTCCCGCCTCGGCCATGGGCTCGGCCGGCCAGTTCGACCATCCGCTGGTCGTGCGTGCCAAGCTGGAGATCGCAGCTGCCTGCCACGCGCACGGCAAGGTGCCTTCGCACTGCGTGGTCACCGAATTCAGGAATCCACAGGCGCTGCAGGCCGCTGCCACACAGGCGTCACGGCGGCTCGGCTATACCCGCATGTGGAGCATCCACCCGGACCAGATCCGTCCCATCCTCGCCGCGTTCGCGCCCCAGGCCGACGAAGTGGCGCAGGCCGCACAAATACTTACCGCCGCCGAGGCCGCCGACTGGGCGCCCGTCAGCGTGGATGGTGTATTACATGACCGGGCGAGCTACCGCTACTTCTGGCAGTTGCTCACACGTGCCCACCAGACCGGCCAGGCGCTGCCCCCGCAGGTGCAGCCCTGGTTTGCATCAGAATCACTTGCTTAGCCCACACCGGGAATTTGCAGGAGCCCAACGTATGAAGACAGCTATCGCCTCCATCCTGATCGCAGCCCCCTTGCTGGCCATGGGCCTGGGCGCCAGCGCCGCCGAACCTGCCAAGAAGGCTCCGGCCAAGGCCGCCGCCAAGCCTGCGGTCAAGAAGGCTCCCGCCAAGAAGGCCACCGCGGCCAAGGCCGCTGCCGGCGCTGCCGCAGTCGGCGGTGCGGCTGCCGTGGCAGCTGCTGCCCAGCAGCCGCTGTCCGCCGAAGACCTGGCCATCTCGGAGCGCGTGCACACCGGCCGCATTCCCTGCGAGCTGGGCGCCTTCGTCAATGTGACGGCCGACCAGTCCAACCCCGGCTACTTCAACATCGACGGCAAGGGCTTCAAGTACCACATGGCGCCCGTCAAGACCTCGACCGGCACCGTGCGCCTGGAAGACAAGCATGCCGGCGCCGTCTGGCTGCAGATCGCCAACAAGTCCATGCTCATGAACCAGAAGGTCGGCCAGCGCCTGGCCGACGAATGCATGAGCCCTGACCAGCTTCAGGTGGCCGAGGCCATCAAGAAGAACCCGCCTCCCAGCCTGCTGGAAGCACCCAAGCCCGCCGGCCAGTAATCCAGGCCCGGACCTGAGCGTCCCGCAAGCAGCCCCACTTTAGAAAACCATGGAGAGAGAATCATGTTGAAAGCCTACCGTGACCACGTGGCCGAACGCGCCGCGCTCGGTATCCCCCCGCTGCCGCTGGATGCCAAGCAGGTTGCCGAACTGATCGAGCTGATCAAGAACCCGCCCGCTGGCGAGGACGCCTTCCTGCTCGACCTGCTCACGCACCGCGTTCCTCCGGGCGTGGACGATGCCGCCAAGGTCAAGGCCAGCTTCCTGGCAGCCGTGGCCCACGGTGACATCCAGGTGGCTCTCATCTCCAAGGCCAAGGCCACCGAGCTGCTGGGCACCATGGTGGGCGGCTACAACGTGCATCCCCTGATCGAGCTGCTGGACGACGCCGAAGTCGCCGGCGTCGCTGCCGACGCGCTGAAGAAGACGCTGCTGATGTTCGACTTCTTCAACGACGTGGCCACCAAGGCCAAGGCCGGCAACGCCAAGGCCCAGGAAGTCATGCAGAGCTGGGCCGACGCCGAGTGGTTCACCTCGCGCCCCGAAGTGGACAAGAAGATCACCGTCACCGTCTTCAAGGTGCCCGGTGAGACCAACACCGACGACCTGTCGCCTGCACCCGATGCCTGGAGCCGTCCGGACATCCCGCTGCACTACCTGGCCATGCTCAAGAACACCCGTCCCGACGCGGCCTTCAAGCCCGAGGAAGACGGCAAGCGCGGCCCGATGCAGTTCATCGACGACCTCAAGAAGAAGGGCCACCTGGTCGCCTACGTGGGCGACGTGGTCGGCACCGGCTCCTCGCGCAAGTCGGCCACCAACTCCATCGTCTGGGCCACGGGCCAGGACATCCCCTTCGTGCCCAACAAGCGCTTCGGCGGCGTGACCCTGGGCGGCAAGATCGCCCCCATCTTCTTCAACACGCAGGAAGACTCCGGCTCGCTGCCCATCGAAGTGGACGTCTCCAAGCTGGAGATGGGCGACGTCATCGACGTGCTGCCCTATGACGGCAAGCTGGTCAAGAACGGCGAGACCGTCGCCGAGTTCCAGCTCAAGAGCGACGTGCTGTTCGACGAAGTGCGCGCCGGCGGCCGCATCAACCTGATCATCGGCCGTTCGCTGACCGCCAAGGCCCGCGAATTCCTGGGCCTGTCTGCCTCCACCGTGTTCCGCCTGCCCCAGGCGCCCGCTGCTTCGAACGCCGGCTTCACGCTGGCCCAGAAGATGGTCGGCCGCGCCGTCGGCCTGCCGGAAGGCCAGGGCGTGCGCCCCGGTACCTACTGCGAGCCGCGCATGACCACCGTGGGTTCGCAGGACACCACCGGCCCCATGACCCGCGACGAGCTCAAGGACCTGGCCTGCCTGGGCTTCTCGGCCGACATGGTCATGCAGTCCTTCTGCCACACGGCCGCCTACCCCAAGCCCGTGGACGTCAAGACCCACCGCGAGCTGCCTGCCTTCATCAGCAACCGCGGCGGCGTGGCCCTGCGTCCCGGTGACGGCGTGATCCACTCCTGGCTCAACCGCCTGCTGCTGCCCGACACCGTGGGCACGGGCGGCGACTCGCACACGCGCTTCCCCATCGGCATCTCCTTCCCTGCAGGTTCCGGCCTGGTGGCCTTCGGCGCCGCCACGGGCGTGATGCCCCTGGACATGCCCGAGTCCGTGCTCGTGCGCTTCAAGGGCGAAATGCAGCCCGGCGTCACCCTGCGTGACCTGGTGCATGCCATTCCGCTGTACGCCATCAAGGCAGGCGCACTGACCGTGGCCAAGGCCGGCAAGAAGAACATCTTCTCGGGCCGCATCCTGGAAATCGAAGGCCTGCCCGACCTCAAGGTGGAACAGGCCTTCGAGCTGTCCGACGCCTCGGCCGAGCGCTCGGCTGCCGGCTGCACGATCAAGCTCAACCCCGAGCCGATCAAGGAGTACCTGACCTCGAACATCGTTCTGATGAAGAACATGATCGCCGACGGCTACGCCGACGCCAAGACGCTGCAGCGCCGCATCGAGAAGGTCGAAGCCTGGCTGGCCAAGCCCGACCTGCTCGAAGCCGACAAGGACGCCGAATACGCTGCCGTGTTCGAGATCGACCTGGCCGACATCAAGGAACCCATCGTCTGCTGCCCCAACGATCCCGATGACGCCAAGTTCCTGTCCGAAGTGGCCGGCACCAAGATCGATGAAGCCTTCATCGGTTCGTGCATGACCAACATCGGCCACTTCCGCGCAGCAGCCAAGCTGCTGGGCGGCCAGCGCGACATCCCCGTCAAGCTGTGGGTGGCTCCGCCCACCAAGATGGACCAGAACGAGCTGATCAAGGAAGGCCACTACGCTGCCTTCGGCACGGCCGGTGCCCGCACCGAAATGCCGGGCTGCTCGCTGTGCATGGGCAACCAGGCCCAGGTCCGCGAAGGCGCGACGGTGATCTCCACCTCGACCCGCAACTTCCCCAACCGCCTGGGCAAGAACACCAACGTGTTCCTGGGCTCGGCCGAGCTGGCCGCCATCGCATCGCGCCTGGGCAAGCTGCCCACCAAGGAGGAATACCTCAAGGAAATGGGCGTGATCGATGCCGACAAGTCCAGCGTCTACCGCTACATGAACTTCGACCAGATCGAAGAGTACGCGGATGTGGCCAAGGGCGTGAGCGCCTGAGTCCGGCCTGATCCGGCTCCATGAGCAAAGCCCGCTTCGGCGGGCTTTGTCTTTTGCGATGGGTCTGTCTGGGCATCTGGCATGTCCGCAAGCATGCTTTTGAGCATGTGCTAACGTGGAAACCAAGTGAACCAGTGGAGCCTCGCC
>NZ_JAQOTI010000018.1:0-57927 GCF_028401915.1 Delftia sp. DT-2 | reverse complement strand
CCTTGAGGCAGTGCACGCTGGAGTCTCGATTCCAAGAGTACGCGGACGTGGCCAAGGGCGTGAGCGCCTGAGTCCAGCCTGATCCGGCTCCATGAGCAAAGCCCGCCTTGGCGGGCTTTTTGGTGACTGTGGCCTTGCCGTGCCCATCGCACTCGCCGGTTGAGTGGATTCAGCCCGGCTGCTTTTCCGTGCTTTCGGCGCTCTGCCGCAGCTCCTGCGCCGATACGTGCACGATTTGCCCATCACGCACGATGACGATGCCGGTATCCGTCTGGATGGCTGTCTTGCGGGCCAGCGCAGCGGCGCGCTGCAACGCAGCCATCGATGCGCGCAGGTCGGGGTTCTTGGCTGTGGAAATGTCGGGTGTCTTCATGTGTTCTCTCTCCATTCGAGCAGCACTGGCATGGCTCCCGCATTGTCGTACAAAGCCCATGTATCGACTTTGGCCTTGTAGTGCTGGTCGAAATTGGATCGTCCGGCGGCAAAACGGCGGCGGATGACTGGCTCTGGGATGTCATGCCCGCCCTGGCTCACACGCTCCGCAACGCGATCCACAGCGGCCTGCGCGTTGGGCAAGGCCAGAAAGTACAGATCAACGCGGTAGCCCTGCGAGCGCCAATGGTCGATATGCCGCAGGTAGCCCAGGCCTGAAAGAGTGGTCTCGAAAGCAAAGCTGTCACCACGATCAGCGCAAGCGGCCATTTCGTCCAGCATCAAGCGTCCTGCCTTGATGGCGGCCGCCTCTGGTGCGAAGGGGGATAGTCCAGCCGCGATCAGGTCTGCATTGATGAAGCGGGGGCACTGAGCCTCCTGTGGCAGGAAAGAGCGGGCGAACGTGGTTTTACCCGCACCGTTGGGGCCCGCAATGATGATGATTTTCTTGTCCATAGGCATGGTCTTTCGCTCCACCTCGCCCCTGCGGCGAAAGCGGGCTCTTTCACGGGTGCGTTGCAGTTCCTGATCTCAATTGGCTCAGCAACACTTGGGTTGCGGTATCCGCCGGAAAGAACGACTCCACGGCCAGCTCCTGCAGCGTCACATCCACCGGCGTGCCGAAGATGGTGATGGTGCTGATGAAGTTCAGCCGGCCATGGTCGGTGTCCAGCGCGAAGGGCACGGCAATGTGGCTGGCAGGTGCTGCGCCATGTGAGTCCGCTTCATCTTCCTTGAACGGGTAGGCGGCAATCTCGTCGTGCAGCGCCTGCAACTGCGCATCCGACGTGGCGGCAATCTGCTGCTGCAGGCGGTGCAGCAGATGCGCGCGCCAATGGGCTGCATTGGCCAGGCGCGGGCCCAGGCCTTCGGGGTGCAGGCTCAGGCGCAGCACATTGACGGGCGGCTCCAGCAGCCAGGGCGCCACGCCGGCCAGCAGCAGCGGCACGATGGCGTTGGCGGCCACCAGGTTCCAGTGACGGTCCACGGCCAGGGCGGGATTGGGTTCGTGGCCCTTGAGCACCAGGTCCACGGCCTGGCGCGCGGCGGCCAGATCCGGGTGGTCCAGCGGCCGGGCCTGGTACATGGGGGCGTAGCCTGCGGCCACCAGCAGGGCATTGCGCTCGCGCAGCGGCACGCCCAGGCGCTCGACCAGGCGCAGCACCATCTCGCGGCTGGGCTGGGCGCGGCCGGTTTCCACATAGCTCAGGTGGCGTGTGGAGATCTCGGCCTCCAGCGCCAGGCCCTGCTGGCTCAGGCGGCGGTGCTGGCGCCAGTGGCGCAGATGGTCGCCGAAGGGCGAGCGCGCGGACGGTGGATGGGCGGTGGAGGTCATGGTCCGCATCGTAGCGGCGGGGCTGGCGTGGCGGCCATGACCTGCGAGGTTATCGACCCTGTGCAGCCTGCGGCGGACCATGCAGTCCATGGCATGCACGGTGTGTGCCTGTTGCTCTCAAGGAGTTCGCCATGTCGATGTTCGCTTCCCCCCGTTTCCTGCCCCGCGTGATGTGGGCCGATGCTGCTTCCTGCGCCGCCTCGGGCGCCTTGCAACTGGTGGCGGGGCAGCCGCTGTCGGATGTGACGGGGTTGCCTCTGGCGCTGCTGCAGTCCACAGGCTGGTTTTTGCTGGGCTATGCGCTGCTGGCTGCGTGGATGGCGGCGCGCTCGCCTGTGCCGCGGCGGTTGATCGGGCTGGTGGTTTTGGGGAATTTGGGGTGGGCTGTGGGCTGTGTTGCGCTGTTGGCGTTTGGTGGGTTGGGGTTGTCTGCCTGGGGGGTGGCGTGGGTGTTGGCTCAGGCGTTGGTGGTTGTGGTGTTGGCTGAGTTGCAGTGGACTGGGTTGCGGCGCACGCGTGCTGTGGTTGGCGGTGCGCGTGTTGCCATGTCATGACTACAGCGGGCTTGTTTTGACCCTGCGGGCCGTTGTTTTTCGAGGCCGGGTCTCGGCCCGGCAGCCGACTGCCCTTTCTTGATTCGCCAAGAAAGGTCAGATCAAAGAAGGCGGCCCGACGCAGGCGCTGGCATACGGGGAGCTGGTGCGGGCCTTTGCTGCGCTCGGCCGGGTTCAGGGGACTGCGCTGCTTTTGACGTGGTGGGAGCAGCCCACGGCGACGACTTCGCCGCTGGTTTCGCTGGCCAGCATGTCGGCGCTGTTGCGGATGGTGCGCAGGGCGCTGGCGAGCACCTCCAGGCGGTTGCTGGTCTCGGGCGTTTCCAGCCACAGCAGGGCCATGCGGGAGAGTGCCGAGATCTCGGCACAGCCTTGCTGCACCAGGCGGTCCACCTCGGTCACGACCTGGGTGAAATGCTCGGCGCTGGGTGGGGGTCTGGGTGTCATGGCTCGGCTCTCCATGCAAAGGTGAGGCGGGCCATCGAGATGGATGCGATGTACATGGTTCCGTGCTCCTATTCGAGACTGAACCACCAGGCCGGGTTTTCAAGCACAGCAATGGTGGACGGGATGTTGAAAACACGAGAATAGTCGTGCGGGCAGCCTTGCGGTGAGCCCCATCCCGTCCCAAACCGTTCGGATGCAGGCAAGCGCCCACGATCCAAGCAAATCAGACGTGACAAGGCCTCGCTATCGGGGAGGCCGCTCCGCTATTCTTCAAAGGTGTTTTCAAGCACCGGCCCCGTGACAGGGGGCTGGTGCGGATTGTGGCATAGCGACTGGAGTTGCTCCAGCGGGGCTGGCATGACCTGGCAGGTCATGGACGCGGGGGGCGGTGGCGGCGGAGCATCGGCAGGGCCGGCTTGCGAGGTGCATGCCCGGCAATCCACAAGGAGTGCTGATGCCGATGTTTTCCCATGCCCGTTTCCTGCCCCGCACCCTGTGGGCCGACGCCATCTGCTGTGCCGCTGCCGGTGCTGTGCAACTGGCCTTCGCGCAGCCACTGGCCGTTGTCACGGGGTTGCCGCAGGCGCTGCTGCTGGGCACGGGGTGCTTCTTGCTGGCCTGGGCTTGCGTGGCTGGCTGGGGCGCGTGCCGCATGCCGCGCAGCCGGGGGCTGGTGGCCATTGCCGTGTTCGGCAACTTCGGCTGGGCCCTGGCCTGCGGGGTTGTGCTGTACAGCGGCGTGCTGGAGCCTGCGCCCGCAGGCTGGGCATGGGTGCTGGGCCAGGCGGCCATCGGCGTGGCGCTGGGCGATCTGCAGTGCGCGGGGTTGTGGCGCAGCAGGGCTTCGCTGGCCGGTTCGATGACAGCCCTGTGAAAGCCTGCCGCTTTTTCCGCGCGGACAGCGTTGTCCGCGTGTGACTATCGCCAATGGACCACAGCATCCGCGGGCACTTCTGGGCACAATGGAAATCAGAGTCTTGGTGCATGCCCAGCAGCCCGGAAAAAAAGGCGGCGCGCATGTGCCTTCCCAGAGTTTCATCCAGGAGTCTCACGATGCGCCACGAATATGAAAACACCCTCAAGACCTTTGCTGCGGCGGGGGGCAAGAAGGGCAAGTTCTTTTCCCTGCCTGAACTGGCAAGGCAATATCCACAGGTCCGGCGATTGCCCGTGTCGTTGCGCATCGTGCTGGAGTCCGTGCTGCGCAACTGCGATGGCAACAAGGTGACGCGCGAGCATGTGGAGCAGCTGGCGAACTGGAAGCCCCAGGCCGAGCGCGTGGACGAGATCCCCTTCGTGGTATCTCGCGTGGTGCTGCAGGATTTCACGGGCGTGCCGCTGCTGGCCGACCTGGCCGCCATGCGCAGCACGGCCGCCAGGCTGGGCAAGAAGCCCAAGTCCATCGAGCCGCTGGTGCCCGTGGACCTGGTGGTGGACCACTCCATCATGGTGGACTACTTCGGCACCAAGAAGGCGCTGGACCTGAACATGAAGCTGGAGTTCCAGCGCAACAAGGAGCGCTACCAGTTCATGAAGTGGGGCATGCAGGCCTTCGACACCTTCGGCGTGGTGCCTCCGGGCTTCGGCATCGTCCACCAGGTGAACCTGGAGTACCTGGCGCGCGGCGTGCACAAGACCAAGGACGGCGTGCATTACCCCGACACCCTGGTGGGCACGGACAGCCACACGACCATGATCAACGGCATCGGCGTGGTGGGCTGGGGCGTGGGCGGCATCGAGGCCGAGGCCGCCATGCTGGGCCAGCCCGTGTACTTCCTCACGCCCGATGTGGTGGGCTTCGAGCTGTCGGGCCAGCTGCGCGAGGGCGTGACGGCCACGGACCTGGTGCTGTCGGTGACCGAGATCCTGCGCCGCGAGAAGGTGGTGGGCAAGTTCGTGGAGTTCTTCGGCGAAGGCACGCGCACCCTGGCGCTGCCCGACCGCGCCACCATCGGCAACATGGCGCCCGAGTACGGCGCCACCATGGGTTTTTTCCCCGTCGATGAAAAGACCATCGACTACTTCAGGGGCACGGGCCGCAGCAAGGCCGAGATCGAGGCCTTCGAGGGCTATTTCCGCGCACAGGAACTGTTCGGCGTGCCGGCCGCCGGCGAGATCGACTACTCGCATGTGGTGCGCCTGGACCTGGGCACGGTGGCGCCCAGCCTGGCCGGACCCAAGCGCCCGCAGGACCGCATCGAGCTGGGCAATGTGTCGTCCAAGTTCGATGAGCTGTTCAGCGCCCCTGCTGCGCACAACGGGTTCAACCAGCCGATCGAACGGCTGGGCCGGAGCTTTCCCGTAGGCGGTGGCGGCGAGGGCGAGGTGGCGCCCGAGACGCCGGCCCATCCGCCGGGCGCGCAGCGCTCGCTGGCCGAGATGGAGGCCAACAAGCCCAAGCTGGAGGCCGCCCACAGCGAGGCGCCGGTCGATGCCCCAACGCCACCCAAGCGCCTGAGCATCGCCAACGGCGACGTGCTGATTGCCGCCATCACCAGCTGCACCAACACCTCCAACCCCAGCGTGATGCTGGCCGCCGGCCTGCTGGCCAAGAAGGCGGTGAAGGCCGGGCTCACGGTGCAGCCGCACATCAAGACCTCTCTGGCGCCGGGCTCGCGCGTGGTGACCGAGTATTTGACCGAGGCCGGCCTGCTGCCCTACCTGGAAAAGCTGGGCTTTGCGCTGGCCGGCTACGGCTGCACCACCTGCATCGGCAACGCGGGCGACCTCACGCCGGAGCTCAACGAGGCCATCACCAGCAACGACCTGGTCTGCGCGGCCGTGCTGTCGGGCAACCGCAACTTCGAGGCGCGCATCCACCCCAACATCAAGGCCAACTTCCTGGCCAGCCCGCCCCTGGTCGTGGCCTATGCCATTGCCGGCACGGTGCGCCGCGACCTGATGACCGAGCCCGTGGGCCAGGGCAAGAACGGCCGTGACATCTACCTGGGCGACATCTGGCCGACCAGCGAAGAGATCCACGCGCTGATGAAGTACGCCATGAACGGCAAGGCCTTCCGCGAGAACTACGAGAAGGTGCGCTCCGAGCCCGGCAAGCTCTGGGAAAAGATCCACGGCGTGACGGGCGCCACCTATACCTGGCCCGAGAGCACCTACATTGCCGAGCCGCCGTTCTTCGACGGCTTCCGGCTTGAGCTGGAAGCGCCTGCCGCCGGTGCTGCCGGCGCCGAGGGCTCCAACCCCTACGTGGTGCACGGCGCGCGCGTGATGGCGCTGTTCGGCGACTCCATCACCACCGACCACATCTCGCCGGCCGGCTCCATCAAGGAAAGCTCGCCCGCAGGCCAGTGGCTGCTGGCCCACGGCGTGCAAAAGGCCGACTTCAACAGCTACGGCTCGCGGCGCGGCAACCATGAGGTGATGATGCGCGGCACCTTTGCCAACGTGCGCATCAAGAACCTGATGATTCCCGCGCAGGCCGATGGCTCGCGCGAGGAGGGCGGCCTGACGCTGTACCGCGACGGCACGGGCCAGGTCACCAAGATGCCCATCTACGACGCGGCCATGAAGTACCAGGCCGAGGGCCGTGCCACCGTGATCTTTGCAGGCGAGGAATACGGCACGGGATCGAGCCGTGACTGGGCCGCCAAGGGCACGCAGCTGCTGGGCATCAAGGCCGTGGTGGCGCGCAGCTTCGAGCGCATCCACCGCTCCAACCTGGTGGGCATGGGCGTGTTGCCGCTGCAGTTCCTGGGCACGGACAGCTGGCAGACCCTGGGCCTGACGGGCGAGGAGTTCGTGGAAGTGATTCCCGCCGCCGACCTGGCACCGCAAAGCGAGGCCCAGCTGGTGATCACGCGTGCCGACGGCAGCAAGCAGACCGTGGTGGTCAAGCTGCGCATCGACACGCCCATCGAGGTGGACTACTACCGGCACGGCGGCATCCTGCCGTACGTTCTCAGGCAGCTCCTGGAATGAAGTTGGAAACCCCGTGAGCCGCTATGCGGCTTCCCCCTGCAAGGGGGACGACACCCTGGCGGCGGGGCGGCCCTTGCTCGGTGTCCCTCGCTTTTGGGTCACGCCGGTTTTGGACAGAGTGAACTGAGCAAGGGTGTGGCGTTTAGGGCTGCTGCCCCAGCCTGCCCACGCTGTCGCGCAGGTGGGCCAGCAGCGATTCGACCAGGGGCTGCACATGGCCCGGGTGCCACATGGCCTGCATCTGCGACTGCGGGTGCCGGCCCTGGATGGGCACGAAGGCCAGCCCCGGAAAGCCCACGCGCTGCAGGCAGGACGGAACCAGGGACACGCCCTGGCCCAGCGACACCATGGACAGCACCGACAGCCAGTGCCGCACCTCGTGGTGCAGCTCGGGCGTGAAGCCCTCGCTCTGGCAGATCTGCCATATCTGCTGGTGGTAGTCGGGCGAGACCTGGCGCGAGAACAGCACCATGCGTTCGCCCGCCAGCTGGCGCACCTGCAGCTTGCGCAGTCCGGCCAGCGCGTGGCTGTCCGGCAGGCAGGCCATGAACGGCTCGCTCACCAGGGTGTGTGATTGCAGGCCTGGCGCGGGGCGCGTGGCGTGCAGCAGGCCCAGGTCCAGCCGCTCCTGCTGCAGGCCGGCGATCTGCTCTGCGCTGTTGAGCTCCAGCATGTCGATGCGCACCAGCGGGTGCCGGGCGCGAAAGCTCTCCAGCGCCTCGGGCAGCCCGCGGTAGATGGCCGAACCCACAAAGCCCAGCCGGATGCGGCCCTGCACGCCGTCGGCGATGGCGCGCATGTCCTGGCGCACGCGCTGGGCCTGCTCCATGATGTCCTGGGCCTGCACGCGCAGGTGCTTGCCGGCGGCCGTGAGCCGCACCTCCTTGCTGGTGCGCTCGAACAGCTGGGCGCCCAACTCCTCCTCCAGCTGGCGGATGGCCACGCTCAGCGGCGGCTGGGAGATGGACAGGCGCTGGGCTGCGCGGCTGAAGTGCAGCTCCTCGGCCAGCACCAGAAAGTACCTCAGTTGTCTCAGCTCCATGGCGTTCTATCCGGTTTGACTATTGATCAATACGTTATCGATATTTGACTCGAATAGAACTGTTTCCAAGAATGGGGGCATCCCCAAGACCCGGAGCCCATGCGCCCGGGCCCGGTTCCCGCACAGGAGACAGACCATGAACCCCGAACCGCAGGCGCTGGCCGCCATGCAGTCTTCCCCCGCCCAGGCTTTCCAGGCCGTGCCCGACCGCCACGGCAGCAACCTGTACACCACCGATTCGCAGTTGCAGCCGCTGTTGGCGCTGTACCTGCCGCCCGAGGTGAACGCGCACCTGCAGCCCCATCTGGAGCGCATGGGTGCCCTGGCCGGCCGCGAACTCGATGAATGGGCGCTGACCGCCGACCGCAACCCGCCCGAGCTGGAGCACCGCGACCGTACGGGGCGCGATGCGCAGCGCATCGTCAAGCACCCGGCCTATGTGGAGATGGAGCGCATTGCCTATGGCGAGTTCGGCCTGGCCATCATGTCGCACCGCACGGGCGTGCTGGGCTGGGATGGCAAGCTGCCGCCGCTGGCCAAGTACGCGCTGACCTATCTGTTCGTGCAGGCCGAGTTCGGCCTGTGCTGCCCGCTGTCCATGACCGACTCGCTGGCGCGCACGCTGCGCAAGTACGGCGAGCCGGCCCTGGTCGAAAAGTACTGGCCGCGCATGACGCAGCTGCGCTTCGAGGACCAGGCCCAGGGCGCCATGTTCATGACCGAGCAGGCGGCCGGCTCCGACATCTCCAACACCCAGACGCTGGCTCGCCCGGCCGCCGACGGCAGCTGGCGCCTGTCCGGCGACAAGTGGTTCTGCTCCAACCCCGATGCCGACTTCGCCATGGTGCTGGCGCGCGTGGAAGGCGCGCCAGCGGGCATGAAGGGCATCTCGCTGTTCCTGCTGCCGCGCCGGCTGGACGATGGCTCGGCCAACCACTACCGCATCGTGCGCCTCAAGCACAAGCTGGGCACGCGCTCCATGGCCAGCGGCGAGATCGTGCTCGACGGCGCCGTCGCCTACCTGGTGGGCGAGCAGGGCCGGGGCTTCGTGCAGATGGCCGACATGGTGAACAACTCGCGCCTGTCCAACGGCGTGCGCTCGGCCGGGCTGATGCGCCGTGCCGTGGCCGAGGCCGAGTACGTGGCGCGCGAGCGCCGCGCCTTCGGCAAGGCCCTGCAGGACATGCCGCTGATGCAGCGCCAGCTCGACAAGCTGCGCATCTACTCCGAGCAGGCCCGCACCATGGTGCTGCAGACGGCCCAGGCGCTGCAGCGTTCGGACGCAGGCGAAGACGGCGCCTACGCGCTGCTGCGCATCCTCACGCCCATGATCAAGTTCCGCGCCTGCCGCGACGCGCGCAAGGTCACGGGCGACGCCATGGAAGTGCGCGGCGGATGCGGCTACATCGAGGAATGGAGCGATCCGCGCCTGGTGCGCGACTCCCACCTGGGATCGATCTGGGAAGGCACCAGCAACATCGTGGCGCTGGACGTGATCCGCGCCATCAAGCGAGAAGGCTCGCTGCCCGTGCTGTGCGACCACGCGGCCCAGCTGCTGGCCCAGACCGAGGCGGCCACGGAATTCAAGGCCGCGCTGTCGGCCAGCATGGACAAGGCTGCGGCCCTGGCCCTGCGCGCGGCCGAGGAGGGCGGTGACCGCCTGGCGCGCGCCGCCGCCTCGGGCCTGTACCACTGCTTCACGGCCACGGCCATGGCCTGGGAGGCCTCGTGCACCGGCAGCGCCGAGCGCATGCGCTGGGCCCAGCTGGTGCTGCTGCACCGCGTGCTGCCGCGCGACCCGCTGGCGGCAGGCGACCTGCCCGAAGGCTGGACACGCTGAGCCCATCGACCGCACCGACCCAGAACACACATCCCGTCCACAGGGATGACCGCACAAGTACCGGAGACAAACACCATGCCTTGCACTGACCCGAAGCCGTCCTTCCAGAAACGCCGATTCCTGTGCGCCTGTGCGCTCGCCGCCACCGCCGCGCTGCCGGCCGCCGCACTGGCCGAGCGCTTTCCCGAGCGGCCCATCAGCTTCGTCGTTCCCTTCCCGCCCGGCGGGCCTACGGACGCCATGGCACGCGTGCTGGCCACGGCGCTGACCGAGACGCTGGGCCAGAGCGTGATCGTGGAGAACAAGGCCGGCGCAGGCGGCAACATCGGCGCCGACTTCGTGGCCCGCGCCAGGCCGGACGGCTACACCATCATGTTCGGCACCTCGGGGCCGCTGGCCATCAACAAGCACCTGTACCGCAAGATCAACTACGACCCGCAGACCAGCTTCGCGCCCATCATCCGCGTGGGCCACCTGCCCAACGTGCTGGTGGTCAATCCGGCGACCAAGGCCACCACCGTGCAGGAGCTGATTGCGCAGGACAAGGCCAAGCCGGGCAGCCTGGACTATGCATCCTCGGGCAACGGTGCCTCCTCGCACCTGGCCGGCGTGCTGTTCAACAAGATGGCCGGCACCTCGCTGCAGCACATCCCCTACAAGGGCACGGGCCCGGCGCTCAACGACCTGCTGGCGGGGCAGGTGAACATGACCTTCACCGACATCCTCACCGCCATGCCCTACATCAAGGCCGGCAAGTTCAAGGCCATTGGCGTGGCCACGGAAAAGCGCTCCCAGGCCATGCCCGATATTCCCACCATCGCCGAGCAGGGCCTGCCCGGCTACGACGTGAGCGTGTTCTTCGGCGTGGTGGCACCTGCCGGCACGCCGGCCGACCGCATCGAGACGCTGAACGCGGCCTTCCGCAAGGCCCTGGGCAGCGAGCGCATCCGCAAGACCTTTGCCGACCAGGGGCTGGAGCCGGCTTCCGATCTTTCGCCAGCGGGGCTGTCGACCTTCATCGCGCAGGAAGTGACCAAGTGGAAGGCCGTGGTCGATGCCTCCGGCGCCAAGCTCGACTGACGAGAGTATCCCCATGAACACAAATCAACGGGCGGGAGCGCTCCAGGGCATCCGTGTCCTCGACCTCTCCCGCATTCTTGGTGGCCCGCTGTGCGGCCAGATCCTGGGCGACCACGGCGCCGACGTGCTCAAGGTGGAGCCGCCGCAGGGCGACGATACGCGCGCCTGGGGGCCGCCGTTCCAGGACGGAGTGTCCTCCTACTACCGGGGCCTGAACCGCAACAAGCGGCTGCAGTTCCTGGACCTGTCCCTGCCCGAAGGCCAGCAGGCCGTGCTGGCGCTGATGGGGCAGGCCGACGTGGTGGTGGAGAACTTCAAGATCGGCACCATGGAAAAGTGGGGCATTGGCTGGGAGCAGGTGCGCGAGCGCTTTCCGCGCCTCATCTGGTGCCGCGTCAGCGGCTTCGGCGCCGATGGTCCGCTGGGTGCCTGGCCCGGCTATGACGCGGCCATCCAGGCCATGACGGGGCTGATGAGCGTCAACGGCGAGGCCGGCGGCGATCCGCTGCGCGTGGGCCTGCCCGTGGTGGACATGGTCACGGGCATGAACGGCGTCATCGGCGTGCTGCTGGCGCTGCAGGAGCGCCAGCGCAGCGGCCTGGGCCAGCTGGTCGATGTCTCGCTGTACGACAGCGGCATCTCGCTGCTGCATCCGCATGCGGGCAACTGGTTCATGAGCGGCAGGACGCCAGGGCGCTCGGGCAACGCCCATCCCAACATCTATCCCTACGACAGCTTTGCCACGGGCACCACGCCGGTCTTCCTGGCCGTGGGCAACGACCGCCAGTTCCGCCTGCTGTGCGAGCACCTGGGATGCCCGCAACTGGTGGCCGACGAGCGCTTTGCCACGGCCGGCCAGCGCTCGCACCACCGCGATGCGCTCAAGCCGCTGCTGGAGCAGGCCCTGCAGTCCTGCGACGGCCCCGCCCTGGCCGATGCGCTGATGGCCATCGGCGTGCCCGCCGCACCCGTACTGGGCGTGGACGCGGCGCTCAACCACCCGCATACCCTGCACCGCGAGATGGTGGTGGAGATGGAGGGCGGCTACCGGGGCCTGGGCGCGCCCGTCAAGCTCAGCCGCACGCCGGCCAGCTACCGGCATGCGCCGCTGGCCGAGGGCGACAGTTTCGAGTGATTTGCGTGGTGCGCTCAGGGCACGATGGGGCGCAGTTGCGCGTCAGCCATGCCCACCAGCAGCGCACGCCCGTCGGGTTCCACGCGGAACTCGCCGTAGCGGGCCTGCTCCCAGCGCTGGCCATCGCCTTCGCGGAAGTACCAGGCATCCGTCACCAGCGTCCACCGGCCGCCGCGCGGGGTGAGTTCAAAGCGCTGTTCGCCGGGCGCCAGCGGCTCGCTGGCCGTGCCGGTGCGCAGCCACTGCACCACGCCCTGCTCATCGAGCTTGCCGATGGCGTAGAGGCGTCCGCTGCGCAGGTTCTCTTTCTCCACGTCCCTGTCCTCGGAAGGCAGGCGGAAGTTCAGGCGCATGTAGTCGCCCTGCATCAGGGAGCGCGGGTCCACCGGCGCCAGTTCCACGAACACCTTGCGGCCCTGGGCGATGGTGCGCTCCTTCTGCGCAATGCCGATATTGGCCACCGCCAGCGTGCAGGCCGCCGTCAGCACCACCAGCCACGGCGCCCAGCGCTGCAGGGGCGCCGCGCCCGATGCGGCGGCGGTCTCCGCGCTGCCCGGCAGGACTGCGGCGCGCGGCCCTGCCCAGGCCAGCAGGCCCAGCAAGGCGCCGCAGCCGGCCAGCACCAGGGCCTTGGTGGCCAGTGGCCAGGCCAGCTGGTAGTAGAAGCTGCCCACGATCCAGGCCGCAGCCAGGGCGGCCGCTGCGGCCTGCCGCCAGCGGCCGCTGGTGCCGGTCACCGCCAGCGCCAGCAGGCAGGCGCCCAGCCAGGGCAGGAAGGCACTCAGCACGGCCAGCACCACGGCAGCCACGGCGGCGCGCGGCTGCCGCAGCGTGGGCCATGCGCGCTGGGCGAACCAGGCGGCTGCCAGGGCCAGCACGGCCGAGCCGGCCTGCGTCAGAACGCCCATGGAGATGTTCGGGGCGGCTTCCTGCGCCAGCTCGCCCGCCAGGCCGCCGCCCAGCACGCCGGCCACCATGAAGCTCCTGCCGGACAGAAAGGCCAGGCCAGCCAGCACCGCCAGCAGCCAGCCCGTGGCAAAGGGCTCCAGCGCCGCCGCCATGCGGGTCTGTGCCGCAGACTGCCCCAGCGCGCGCCACTGGGCTGCCAGCAGCATCCAGAGCAGCAGTGCCGCATGCACGATGACCCAGGTCGGCAGGCCTGCGTACAGGGTGGATGGATCGTTGTCCGGCCAGAGCATGGTGCAAAACAGCAGCGCGCAGGCGGCGCCCAGCAGCACGCGCAGCCAGGGCCTTGCAATGGCGGCCGTGCAGGCCAGCGCAATGGCCAGGCCTATCGCGGCCGCAGCCTGCCCCGACAGGTCGCGCGCCAGGCCAAAGCCCAGCAGGCCGGCGCCGGTCAGCATGGCAGGCAGGGCCAGCTGCTCCAGGAAGACGGGCAGCTCCTCGGCGCGCAGCACGGCCACGGCTGCGGCCAGCATCATGGCGCCGATCACATAGGTGCCGGCGCCGCGCTCTATCCAGTCGGACAGGGCAAACGCAAACAGAATCAGCAAGGGAAGAAGGGCCAGCCAGGCGCCCAGCGCCGTGAGCAGCACCACCGCCCAATGGCGGTCGTTGGCGGCAGGGCGGCGGTCCTGCAAGGCGGCAGGCGGCAGGATGCCCTGGTCCACGGCCTGGCGCAGCAGGGTGTCGTGTTCGTGGCTCATTGAAGGCCTCCTTCCGCGTTGCGTGACATTCGAAGCACCAGGCTGACCGTGGCCGCCAGCAGGCACGCAGCGCCCAGGCCGACGAGCAGCAGCATGCCCGTGAAGTCCGCCCCCAGTTTTTCCAGCAGCAGATAGACCAGGCCGCACACCAGCAGCACGTTCAGGCCCAGCGCCGCACCGCTGAGCAGGAAGATGTCGAAATGCCTGCGCAGGCCCGCCAGCGCCGCCGCGCCTGCCAGCAGCACCAGCCCCAGCGGGTACTGCGGCGCCACCGTGCTGTGGAACAGCCCGCTGATGGCGGTGGAGGTGATCATCGCCAGCGCCAGCGCGCCCGCGCCGCGCAAGGCCCACAGCCCCGCGCCCGTGAAGCGCCGCAGGGCCGGTGCCATGACTGCGGTGACGGCAAGGGCGGCGCCCAGGGCCACGGCATGCACGCCCAGGTCGCGCGACTCCACCTCCCAGAACTGCGGCGTATGGGCCTGCGCCCACAGCGCGATGCCCGTCATGGCAACCACCACCCAGGGCACCCAGACGCCATCGCTGCGCGCCGCCAGGGCCAGCGGCAGGGTCAGCGCTGCCCACAGCGCAAACAGCTGCCAGGGGTCCGCTCCCGTCTGGTAGGTCTGCCCGAAAAAGGCGAACAGCGCACCCGTGCCCAGCAGCGCCAGCACGGACAGCGGCACGCGCGCCGCCGCGCGCCATGCCGCGCCAAGACACATCACGAGCACGAAGCCCTGCAGCAGGGCAAAGCGCTGCATGCGGCCCATGCTCTCCCAATTGGCGGCAATCCACAGCACGATGCCCAGCCCGCCCAGCGCCGCGCCCAGCAAGGCCACCACGGGCCACAGGCGGGTTCTGAGGGCGGCCGGTTCCTGCTCGAATCCCGCCAGTGCAAACAGCTGCACGGCGGCCTTGCGGTCCAGGCCATGCTGGCGGACAAGCTCATGCAATAGGGGGCGCAGGTTCATGGTGTGGATGTTCCTTGGCTT
Source organism: Delftia sp. DT-2 (assembly GCF_028401915.1). Classification (NCBI taxonomy): domain Bacteria; kingdom Pseudomonadati; phylum Pseudomonadota; class Betaproteobacteria; order Burkholderiales; family Comamonadaceae; genus Delftia; species Delftia sp. DT-2. The sequence goes on along the minus strand of NZ_JAQOTI010000018.1, from coordinate 43,466 downwards.
GAAGATGCGGATGCCCGACTTTGCCAGAACCTGTCCGGGATGGATTGCAACGCGGCAGCCCGGTGCCGGTGCAACCTGCTATCTTCCTCCCACTCTCCGGAACACTGCCGCCATGCATCCTGCGCCTGCCCCTTTTTGCCGACCTCGCATGTACCCCGCCAAGCCGCTGGCATGCCCTCTGAACGCAACGGCGTTGCTGGCGCCATGAAGCGCGGCGCAGACCTCGAGGATTCCGACGACCCGGTCGAATGGACGCCGGTCACACGCCCTGCCGCCATCGCGCTGACGGCTTTCGGCGCCTGGATCATCTGGGGCCACTTCTTCAGCGAGGACCGCTGGCTGATGCTGCTGGACAACGCCAACCTCGCGCTGCACGAGGCCGGGCACCCGCTGGTGGCCCTGTTCTCGCAGCATCTCTCGGTCTACGGCGGCACGCTGTTCCAGTTGCTGTTCCCCGCCCTGTTCATGCGCCATTTCCGCAGGCAGGGCCAGCGCACGGGCTGGATCGCCTCGCTGATGTGGCTGGGCGAGAACCTGATGAACGTGGCCCGCTACATGAAGGACGCGCGCGCCCAGGTCCTGCCGCTGGTGGGCGGCGGCGACCATGACTGGACGGAGATCTTCAGCCGCTGGGGCGTGCTCCAGGCCGATGTGCGCATTGGCACGCTGACGTCGCTGCTGGGGCTGTGCCTGGTGGCGTGGGGGTTGCGGCTGGCGGTGCCGCGTCTTCGTGCTCCCCAGGCCTGAAGCTCCATCTGATACGGTCGAATTCACCGCATCTGCTGCTACCCGCGGAGCAGGGCGCTGGGCATAGTCCAGGCAGTCCCCGGCAATTCATGACAAGCCCGCATCACGGGCGCACCGGCCGGGGCGAAGGCCCCGCATGTCAGAACGACCGAAACCGCTTCCCGATGAAACCGCCGCAGCCCCCCGGCCGCGGCCCGCGCCGCGCAAGGTGATTCCCATCGCCGACGCCAGCGCGGATTCCCCGCTGTTCGAGTCACGCCGCAAGATCCAGCCGCGCTCCATCTCGGGGCGCTTCGCCAACTGGCGCTGGGCCATGGTCTGGCTCACGCAGCTGTTCTTCTACGGCATACCCTGGCTGCAGATCCACGGCCGGCAGGCCCTGCTGTTCGACCTGGAGCAGCGGCGCTTCTACATCTTCGGCTGGCTGCTGTATCCGCAGGATTTCATCTACCTGGCCGTGCTGCTCATCGTCTCGGCGCTGGCGCTGTTCCTGTTCACCACGGTGGCGGGGAGGCTGTGGTGCGGATTTTCCTGCCCGCAGACGGTCTACACCGAGCTGTTCATGTGGGTGGAGCGCCTGCTCGAAGGCGACCGCAGCGCACGCCTGCGCCTGGATGCCAGCGGCTGGGGTCCGGAGAAGATCGCGCGGCGTGGCGGCAAGCATGCGCTGTGGCTGCTGATTGCGCTGTGGACGGGGCTGACCTTCGTGGGCTACTTCGTGCCCATCCGCAGCCTGCTGCCCGAGGTGCTGGCGCTGACCGGCGCGTGGCAGATCTTCTGGGTGCTGTTCTATGCGCTGGCCACCTACGGCAACGCGGGCTTCCTGCGCGAGCAGGTCTGCAAGCACATGTGCCCCTATGCGCGCTTCCAGAGCGCCATGTTCGACAAGGACACCCTGGTCGTCACCTACGACACCGCACGCGGCGAATCGCGCGGCCCGCGCCACAAGGGCGTGGACTACCGGGCCCAGGGCCTGGGCGACTGCATCGACTGCACGCTGTGCGTGCAGGTCTGCCCGGTGGGCATAGACATACGCGACGGCCTGCAGTACGAGTGCATCGGCTGCGGCCTGTGCATCGACGCCTGCAACAGCGTCATGGACCGCATGCACTACCCGCGCGGGCTGATCCGCCTGTCCACGCAGAACGGCATGGCCCGGGGCTGGCGCCAGAGCGAGCTGGTGCGCCGCATCTTCCGCCCGCGCGTGCTCATCTACGGCACGGCGCTGGTGGCCATCTCCACGGCCATGGTGGCCAGCCTGGCGCTGCGCACGCCGCTGAAGGTGGACGTGGTGCGCGACCGGGGCACGCTGTCGCGCATCGTGGCCGGCGGCCAGATCGAGAACATCTACCGCGTGCAGATCGGCAATGCCACGGAGCAGGACCAGCGCTATGTGCTGTCGGCCTCGGGCATCGAAGGCCTGCGCGTGGCTTCGGAGACCGAGGTGGACGTGGGCGCGGCCCAGGACCGCTGGGTCGTGGTGCGGCTGCAGGCGCCCTATGGCGCGGCCGGCCCTGGCTCGCACGGCGTGGAGATCACCGCCACGGCGGTGGGTGATCCGGCGCTTACCAAGCAGGCGCACAGCACGTTCCTGGTGCCGCGCTGAAGGGCCCGTTGGATGGATTGATTCAGGAGTACAGCGCAGTTGTTGTGCACGATGCCTGGTCCGCTGCAGCGCGGGCGGGCATCGGTTTTGAGGCCCCGGAAGTTTGTTCCGGGGCCTTTTTTTATCGTGTCTTCCCGACAAGGCGGACAAGCGGGCTGGCAGTCAGGCCAAGGAGAAACGACAGGGGCTTGAATGAGGCAGGCACGAGGCAGCACTTCAAATTCGCAGGCTCTACCCTGTGGTGATATGTATGAAGGTGAAATACATACCCGTAACGGGTATAGTTGGGAGGCTGGCATGGCGCGCGTTCTCAAACGCAAGGACTTTTCCCGATGGCAGGCGAGCGAGAAACTGCCCGATACCGCGCTGTGCAAGGCGGTCAGGGAGATGGAAAGAGGGCTGATCGACGCGGACCTGGGGGGCTTTCTCTACAAGAAGCGGGTGGCGCGTCCAGGCGCGGGCAAGAGTGGGGGTTATCGAACGCTGTTGTCGGCACGAATCGGCAACCGATACATCTTCCTGCATGGTTTCACCAAGAACGACAAGGCGAACATCACACAGGAAGAACAGAGGGCTTTGAGGTTTGCAGGCAAGCTGTTTCTGGACCTGTCCACCCAGGCCTTGTCGGCGGCCTTGCAGTCAGGCGTTTTGTTGGAGGTGCATTGTGAGCAAGATCATTGAATCCCTGCGCGGCGATCTGGCTGCGCTGTACGAAGCGGGCGCCATCGACAAGGTGACGATGCGCGAGTTCGACGCGATCTGTCCTCCCCCGGTGCGGGAGTTCGAGGCGGCCGACATCAAACAGCTGCGCGAGACTTTGAAGTTCAGCCAACCGGTGTTCGCGCTGCATTTGCACACCACGGCTTCCACGGTGCGCAAATGGGAGCAGGGCGAAACCCGTCCCGCCGGACCGGCGCTCAAGCTGCTCAACGTCATCGCCGACAAAGGCCTTCAGGCCATCCTCTGAGCCGGGGCGACACAAGGGTGGTATGCGGGCGACTCCCGGGCGACACGATCTGGTGTAAATGCTCATAGGGAAATCCGCAGACCCCGCTATGGTGGGCGGCTGTTTTCCGTCCCGCGTATGAACAAGAAACCTGCCTCCCCCGACAACGTCTTTTCCGAGTCCAGCGCCTCCGCATCGCTGGCCGCCTCCACCTCCACAGCCGGCGCCACCGGCAGCAGCCCGGCAGCGGCCACGCCCACGCCCACGCCCACGCCCTTTCGCTCCGCCCTGATCCGCTCCGGCACCATCCGTGCCACCACGCGCAGCTTCCTGCATGCCCTGGGCCAGGACGACGAAGACATGGAGCGCCCGCACATCGGCGTGTTCCACACGGGCGGGGAGATGAGCCCCTGCAACCTCAACCTGCGCGACCAGGCCCAGCATGCCAAGACCGGCATCTATGCCGGGGGCGGTACGCCGCATGAATGCCCGGTGGTGTCGGTCAGCGACGGGCTGACCATGGCGCATTCGGGCATGCGGTTCTCGCTGGTCTCGCGCGAGCTGATCGCCGACAGCGTGGAGGCTTCGGTGCGCGGCCACCAGTGGGATGGCATCTTCGCCATCGGCGCCTGCGACAAGAACCTGCCGGGGCTGATGATGGGCATGGTGCGCTGCAATGTGCCCAGCGTCTTCGTGCATGGCGGCTCGGCCCTGCCGGGGCAGGCGCCCGGCGTGCACGGGCGCGACCTGAACGTGGTCGATACCTACGAGACCATCGGCCAGGTGCTGGCCGGCACCGCCACGGCGCAGGACCTGGAGGCCATGAGCCGCGCCTGCCTGCCCACGGCCGGCGCCTGCGCTGGCCAGTTCACGGCCAACACCATGGGCATGGTGAGCGAGGCGCTGGGCCTGGCGCCCATCGGCTCCAGCATGGTGCCCGCCGTGTTCAGCGAGCGCGCACCGCTGATGCGCCGCGCCGCGCGCCAGCTCATGCAGGCCGTGTGGGCCAGCGCCGAAGGCGGCGGCCCGCTGCCGCGCGACATCATCACGCGCCGGGCGCTGGAGAATGCCTGCGCCGTGGTCAGCGCCACGGGCGGATCGACCAATGCCGCCCTGCACCTGCCGGCCATCGCGCATGAGGCCGGCATCCGCTTCCACCTGGACGACGTGGCCGAGATCTTCGCGCGCACGCCGCTGATCGCCGACCTGCGCCCCGGCGGGCGCTTCCTGGCGCGCGACGTGTACTACATCGGCGGTGCCGGCGTGATCCTGCGCACGCTGATGGAGCAGGGCTTTGTCCATGGCGATGCGCTCACCTTCACGGGCCGCACCCTGGCCGAAGAACTGGCCGATGCCGCGCCGCCCGATGGCGAGGTGGTGCGCACGCCCGGCAACCCCATCACGCGCGACGGTGGCCTGACCGTGCTCAAGGGCAACCTCTGCCCCGATGGCGCGTTGCTGAAGACGGCCGGCCTCAAGACCCTGGTACACCGGGGCCCCGCGCGCGTCTTCGAGTCCGAGGAACAGGCCCAGGCCGCCGTGCAGGCCATGCAGTACACGGCCGGCGATGTCATCGTCATCCGCAACGAAGGCCCGCGCGGCAGCCCCGGCATGCGCGAGATGCTGGGCATCACGGCGCTGCTGTATGGCCAGGGCATGGGCGACAAGGTGGCCCTGCTGACCGATGGGCGCTTCTCTGGTGCCACGCGCGGCCTGTGCATCGGCTACGCAGGTCCCGAGGCCGCCGACAACGGCCCCATTGCCGCACTGCGCGACGGCGACCTCATCGCCATCGACGCCCGCGCCGATGCGCGCAGCATCACGGTGGAAATCGGCGAGGCCGAACTGGCCGCACGTCTGGAACAATCGGCCGCCGCGCGCCGCCAGATGCCGCCGCTGGGCGGCGTGCTGGAAAAATACGCGCTCACCGTGCGCCCGGCCCACCAGGGAGCGGTCACGCATTCGGGCCAGGTGGTCTGGCTGCGCGACGACAGTTGAAGCCGCCGGGCTGGCACGCATTTCCCCCGCTGTTCCCCCACTGTTTTTTTTCAGAGTTTCAATTTCAACCGGAGACATACGCATGAACATCGACCGCCGCCAATGGCTGGGCACCGCTGGAGCGGGTGCGCTGCTGGCCAGCCTGGGCCAGCAGGCCTGGGCGCAGGCCCAGGGCCCCATCGAGACCCTGAACATCATCACCGGCTTCGCGGCCGGAGGCACCTCGGACGCCATCTGCCGCCGCGTGGGCACCAAGCTGTCGGGCTATGCCAAGACCGCCGTGGTGGAAAACCGCACGGGCGCGGGCGGGCAGATCGCCATCAGCTACGTCAAGGGCCGGCCCGCAGACGGCGCCACCCTGCTGCAGACGCCCACGTCCATGCTGTCCATCTACCCGCACATCTACAAGAAGCTGCCCTATGACCCGGTGGCCGACCTGGCGCCGGTCACCGTGGGCTGCATCTTCGACTTCGGCTTTGCCGTCGGCCCCGCCGTGCCCGCCAGCGTGACCACCGTGCCCGAATTCTTCGCCTGGGCCAAGGCCAACCCCGCAGGCGCCAACTTCGGCTCGCCTGCGCCCGGCTCCACGCCGCACTTCATCGGCGCCCTGCTGGGCCAGCATGCCGGCGTGGACTTCAAGCACGCCGGCTACCGCGGCACCCAGCCCGCGCTGCTGGACATGCTGGGCGGCAACGTCTCCGCCGTCTGCGGCCCCGTGGGCGACATGCTGCAGCACCTGGCCGGCGGCAAGATGCGCATCCTGGGCGTCAGCGGCGCCAAGCGCAGCCGCTTCGCACCCCAGGTGCCCACGCTGGTGGAGCAGGGCTACAAGGACATGGCGCACAGCGAATGGTTCGCCTTCTTCGTGCCCGCCAAGACCCCCGCCGAGACCGTGCAGCGCCTGAACGGCCACATGCGCAAGGCCCTGGCCACGCCCGACGTGGTGGACAGCCTGGCCACCTTCGGCCTGGACGCCCAATCCTCCACCCCCGCCGAACTGGCCGCGCTACTGCAGTCCGAACTCGCCAAATGGGGCCCCATCGTCAAGCGCGTGGGATTCACGGCAGAAGGCTAAAAAGAACAAAACGGGCCGAGCGAAGCGACGGTCCGCTCCATGCCCACTCCCCACTCCCCGTATGTCAGCGCAGGTTGCCCGCAGCAAAGCGGAGGGTCGCGGACATTCGGGTCGCCTTCTTTGATCTGACCTTTCTTGGCGAATCAAGAAAGGGCAGTCGGCCGCCGGACCGAGACCCGGCCTCAGAAAAATACCACCCGGCAGGGTCAAAAACAGACCCACGTAAACCAAAGCCTCAGAACGGCAACGTCCCCTGCACATACAACGTCCGAGGCATCCCCACATACTTGCCCCCGTTGTTGTCCGTAGACCGCGTGTAGTACCTGCGATCAAACAGATTCTTGACCCCCACGGCCATCCGCAGATTGCCCAGCGACTTGCCAAAGTCATAGCCCGCACGCAGGCCCACGGTTGCAAACCCGGGAATATCGCCCAGCCGCCCCGCAGCATCTTCCTGCGTCACATACTGCGTGCCCGACCCCGGAGAGCGCTGCTTCGATTGCGCGGCCAGGTCCGCATTCAGCGTCCACTGCCCCAGCGCATAGCGCGCCCACAGCTGGCCCGTGTGGCGCGAGTACAGCGGCAGGTCGCGCCCCGCGAAATCGCCGGCGCGCGAGACGGCCTCGGTATAGGTATAGGACACACCCGCCGTCAGCCCCTTGAGCGCGGCATTCCACTGGCCCAGGTCGTAGCGCAGCGAGGACTCGATGCCGCGGTGGCGCGTGGCGCCCAGGTCGGTCCAGATGCCGTCCACGCCCACGCGGGTCAGCAGCAGTTCCTTGTCGAAGTCGATGTTGAACAGCGTCAGCTCGGCGTTCAGCGCCGGGCTGTTGTAGTGCGTGCCCACCTCATAGGTCTTGGCCGATTCGGGATGCAGGCCGCGCTCGGTCTGGGCCAGCTGCGCATACTGCTGCGGTCCGAAGGACTTGCCCGCGTTGGCGAACAGCGACCACTGCGCATTCATGCGGTAGAGCACGGACAGCGTGGGCAGGAGCTCGCGTGCATCGGCCTTGGGGAACAGCTGGCTGGTGACGGTGCTGCCGTCGGCGCCCAGGTTGCTGACGTTGTTGAAGGAGTTGATGCGTTCGTAGCGCACGCCGGGCGTGATGGTCCAGTTGCCGATGTCGATGCGGTCATCGATGTAGAAGGCATGGGCCGTGGTGCCGCCCTGGCTGGTCTGGTAGGGCGTGATCGGCAGGGCCATGGCGTTGGCCATGGTGGCGGGGTTGTAGTAGGCGGTGCGCAGCGCGACCTCGGAGCTGCTTTCCTTGAGGTAGCGGTAGCCCACGCTGACTTCCTGCACCACGGAGCCGGTCTCGAACAGGCGCGAGTAGCGCGGCTCGATGCCGAAGTAGTGGTAGCTGCGCGGCGCGGCGGTCAGGCGGCGCTGGTTGGCGTTGTCCTGCTCGATGTGGCTGCCGCGGAACGAGTCCACGTAGTAGCCCAGCACCTCGAAGTTGTTGCGCCCGTCCTTGTGGTTGTACTTGAACGAGGCATCGGTGCGGCGGCCGTCGAAGCTGTCGTAGGAGCGCGTGGACTGCAACGGGTCGGCCGCGTACTGCGCCGTGGTCAGGCCGCCGGGCATGCGGCCCGAGCCCTCGAAGTGGTGCAGCGACACGGCGATGTCGTCCTGGGCCGAGATGCGGTAGGCACCCTTGAGCAGGATGTCGTCGATATCGGTCTTGTCATTGCCTGCGCGCCAGCCGTCGCCATGCGTGCCCGAGTACAGCAGGGCCAGGCCCAGGCCGGATTCGCTGGTGCCGCCCACGAAGAGGCTGGGCGTGGTCTTGGCATTGCCGCCGTGGCTGTAGAACTCGGTGCCCACCGAGGCCTCGGCCGCGAAGGTCTTGGGAATGGCGCGCGTGACGAAGTTGATGATGCCGCCCACGTTCTGGGGGCCGTAGCGCACCGAGCCCGCGCCGCGGATCACGTCCACCGACTCCAGGTTGCCCAGCGAGACGGGCGCCAGCGACAGCTGGGGCTGGCCGTAGGGCGCGTAGGAGACGGGCACGCCGTCCATCAGCACATACGAGCGCGGCGACAGGCGTGCCGTCAGGCCGCGCACGCCGATGTTCAGCGACACATCGCTGCCGCCCGTGCCGTTGCTGTCCTGCACCTGCACGCCGGGCACCAGGCGCAGCACGTCGCGCAGGCTGGAGGAGCCGGTTTCCTCGATGCGCGCCCGCTCGACGATGGTGCGCGCGCCGGCATGGTCCAGCACTTTTTCCTCGCTGGGGTTGTCCAGCCAGTTGCCCGTGACGGTGATGGTGGACAGGCCGGCCTCGGGTGCGGTGGTGGTGGGCGATGGTGCCTGTGCCGACGCCTGCAGCGACAGCAGGGCGGCGGCGACAGCGGCCGCGCAGCGTGTGAGCGTGGCGCAGTGATTGCTGGAAACCATGGAAAACTTCCTTTGTGCCTCTGGGAATGGTGCAGCGCTGAAGGGTCGGCTGGCAGGCTGCAGGACGCGTGGCGGCGGGCGAGGCGGAAGCAGGAGACAAGGACCGGTCAGCATGCATGGCGGCAATGCCGGTTCGGTGCGCGAGTCTAAATGAGAATCATCCAGCCGGCACCAGGCTGGCAGCAGCTGCGCGGGGTCGCGTTGCCCGGGCGCTACAGCGCAGCAGGTGCCGCCAGCGCAGCGGGCGCTTACCCTGCTGCTTTTGCTGCTGGAAGGGACTGCATTGCGCGGGCCAGCTCGCCCAGCGTGGCCAGGGCCTGCCCGGTCTCGTCGCTCCAGTCATGGCCGTAGTTCAGCCGCAGGCAATGGCCGAAGGCCTGCGAGGCCGAGAAGATCGGCCCCGGCGCCACGCTGATGCCGCGCGCCAGCGCTGCGCGGTGCAGGGCCAGCGCATCGCAGTACGGCGGCAGCTCTATCCACATGAAGTAGCCGCCCTCGGGCCGCGTGGCCCGCGTGCCTTGTGGAAAGTGGCGGGCAATGGCCGATGCCATGTGGTCCCGCTGCAGGGCCAGGCTCTGGCGCAGGCGGCGCAGGTGGCGGTCCACGCCACCGCTTTCCAGGTAGTCGGCCAGCGCCTGCTGGCTGGGGGCATTGGTGGCCAGCGTGGTGGTGAGCTTTTGCCGCGCCACGGCGCGCGTGAAGCGGCCCGGAGCGGTCCAGCCCACGCGCCAGCCGGGCGCTAGGCACTTGGAGAACGAGGCGCAGTGCAGCACCCAGCCCTCGGTGTCGAAGGCCTTGGCCGGTGGCGGGCGGTGTTCGCCAAAGTACAGCTCGCCGTAGACATCGTCCTCGATCAGCGGCAGCTGGTGGCGCGTGGCCAGTTCCACCAGGGCCTTCTTGCGCGCCTCGGGCATCAGGCTGCCCAGCGGATTCTGGAAGCTGGTCATCAACCAGATGGCCTGGGGCCGGTGACGCTGCACGGCGGTCTCCAGCGCGGCCAGGTCCATGCCTTCGCCGGGATGCGTGGGCACCTCGATGGCGGACAGCCCCATGCGCTCCAGAGCCTGCAGCGCGCCATAGAAGCAGGGCGATTCGATGACCACGGCGCCACCGGGCCGCGTGACGGCGGCCAGACACAGGTTCAGTGCCTCCAGCGCGCCATTGGTGATGACCAGGTCGGACGGTGACAGTGCCAGACCGTCGGCCAGGTAGCGCCGCGCGATCTGGCGTCGCAATGCCATGCTGCCGGGCGTGAGGTCATCGAGGGCGCTGCGCGGATCGGCCTGGCGCGCGGCGCGGGCCAGGGCCTGGCCCAGGCGCTGCAGCGGGAACAGGCGTGGCGAGGGAAAGGCCGAGCCCAGCGGCACGACATCGCGGTCCATGGACGATTCCAGAACCTCGAACACCCGCTCGCTCACATCGACCACGGCAAAGCGCTCGCCCGGGGGGGCCGACAGCTGCGTGGGCTCGGGCGGGGCGCTGTGCGGCCGCGCCGCGACGAAGTAGCCCGAGCGCTCGCGCGCGCGCACCAGGCCGCGTGCCTCCAGCAGGTAGTAGGCCTGGAACACCGTGGAGGCGCTGACGCCGCGCCGCTCGCTGGTGTGACGCACGGAGGGCAGCTTGTCGCCCGCGCGCAGCACGCCTGCGGCGATGGAGGCCTCGATATCGTCGGCCAGTTCCTGGTAGCGCGTCATGCCTGGGGAGGTCGCGGCCCGGGGATCAGCCCTGTTCGGCCAGCAGTTCCTGCAAGGCCTTGATCTGCTGGCGCAGGCGCTCGTTCTCGGCTTCAAGTTCGTTCACGCGCTGCTGCAGTTCCTCGGGCGAGGCGGTCACGGCCGCACCTTCGCCGTCGGCAGCGTCGGCTTCGGGCTTGGCGGCCTTGGGCTTTTTCTTCGCATCGCGCACGCGCTTGGCGGCCTGCTTGAGTTCGTCGGCGCCGGCGGCGGCCACGGCCTGCTGCTCATCCACGGGCAGGCTGGCGACCACGGCGGCGGTGCTCAGCGAGATGTCGCCCGAGCGCACGGCGGCCACCACTTCGGGCGCGGCCTTTTGCTGGATGGTCTCGATCAGCTTGACCTGGCTGCTGGACAGGCGGGCCACGCGGGCCAGGGCCTCGCGCGTGTCCAGGGCCTCATCGGGCACCTTGGCCACGCTGGCCAGGGCGGCGGCGACCACGGGGTCGGTCTCGCCTTCCCAGGGCGCTTCGCCTTCGGGCTGGGCCGGCGCCTCGGCCTTGGCCGCCATCACGGCGGCGGCAGCGGCCGAGCGGCGGGCCGCAATGATCTCGCGCTTGCGCAGCGCCAGCACGCCGCGCTGGAAGTCGGACACGCTGCGGCGGCCCAGGTGCTGGTCGATCATCCACAGGTGCACGTCGTCCATGTTCTTGAACTGCGTGGCCTGGATGGTGTTGAAGGGCAGGCCGTGCTTCTGGCAGATGGCGTAGCGGTTGTGGCCGTCGATGAGCAGGTCGTTCCAGAGCACGAGCGCATCGCGGCAGCCCTCGGCCAGGATGCTGCGCTCCAGCGCGTCGAGTTCATCGGGGGTCAGCGGGTCGATGTAGGCCTTGAGTTCTTCGTTGACGACGATGTCCATGGCAGTGCAGAAATGAGGAATGAAAGAAAAAGGCGCCCGCTCCAGGCCATTGCGGCAATGGACCTGGACGGCCGCCAAGAAGAAAAACTGGAAGCAGGGGCGAAGCCCGCCCTCAGAGCAGGCGCGAGATCAGCGCGCCTTCAGCCGGGCCTTCCAGGGGGATGCGCACGCGGATCGGGTTGCCCTGGGCGACCTGCACGGGCTCGCCGTCGAGGTTGAACATCTTCTCCAGCAGCACCTGGCGGTTGCCCTGCGGGTGGATGATCTCCAGCGTATCGCCCACCGAGAAGCGGTTCTTGGTCTCCACCTCGGCCATGCCGTCGGCATAGCTGCGCACCTCGCCCACGAAGTGGCTGCGCTGCAGCACCGAGTGGCCGGTCTCGTAGTTCTGGTAGTCCTGCGAGGGACGGCGCTCCAGCAGGCCGCCCGTGTAACCACGGTTGGCCAGGCCTTCGAGCTCGGTGATCAGGTGGGGGTTGAAGGGGCGGCCGGCCACGGCATCGTCGATGGCGCGGCGGTAGACCTGGGCCGTGCGTGCCACGTAGTACAGGCTCTTGGTGCGGCCCTCGATCTTGAGCGAGTCCACGCCGATCTTCACCAGGCGCTCCACATGCTCCACGGCGCGCAGGTCCTTGGAGTTCATGATGTAGGTGCCGTGCTCGTCTTCCATGATGGGCATCAGCTCGCCGGGGCGGCCCTTTTCCTCCAGCAGGTAGACCTGCTCGGCCTTGGGGTGGCGCGCGCCGTCGCCGCAGGTGCTGGTGAACTGGCTGTCGGCTTCCTCGCGGGCCTTCTCGAAGCTGAAGTCCTGCTCCATGGTCTGGGCCAGGGCCTCGCCGGTATTGGGGTCCACGGCCGCGTCATGCGTCTTGTAGTCCCAGCGGCAGGCATTGGTGCAGGTGCCCTGGTTGGGATCGCGCCGGTTGAAGTAGCCCGACAGCAGGCAGCGGCCCGAGTAGGCGATGCACAGCGCGCCGTGCACGAAGACCTCGATCTCCATGTCCGGGCATTCCTGGCGGATCTTCTCGATCTCGTCCAGCGACAGCTCGCGCGACAGGATGATGCGCGAGACGCCGGCCTTCTGCCAGAACTTCACCGTGGCCCAGTTGGTGGTGTTGGCCTGCACCGAGAGATGGACCTCGGTCTCGGGCCACTTTTCCTTGACCATCATGATCAGGCCGGGGTCGGCCATGATCAGCGCGTCGGGCTTGCACTCGATCACGGGCTCGATGTCGCGGATATAGGTGCGCACCTTGTCGTTGTGGGCGATCAGGTTGCTGGTGACGAAGAATTTCTTGCCCCGCGCATGCGCCTCGGAGATGCCCTGGGCGATCTGTTCGAGGCGGAATTCGTTGTTGCGTGCGCGCAGGCTGTAGCGGGGTTGCCCGGCGTAGATGGCGTCGGCGCCAAAGTCGTAGGCCGCGCGCATCTTGTCGAGCGAGCCGGCCGGCAGCAGCAGTTCGGGGGCTTTGAGGGTCATGATCCCCGTATTGTCCTGCATAGCGCTTTCCAACATGGTTCGCTAAGGCTCAGGCGAGCCAAGCCCTTGCAGATGCACCAGCAACTGCCTGGCATGGGCGGGCAACTGGTCTTCCCGGACGGTGCACAGCAGCAGCTGGCGCCGGGCCCAGGCATCGCTCAAGGGCACGGCGCGGGCGCCGCTGGCCGGGGCCAGGCGCTGCGCGGCTGCCGCCGGCATGACGGCCACGCCCACGCCCTGGCCCACCAGCTGGCAGATGCTGTCCAGGTGCTGCAGCTGGGCGCGCCAGCGCAACTGCCCTTCCGACGGCCCCCCCAGCAAGGCGGCCTGCTGGCGCACCAGCATCTGCAGGGCGGCATCGTGCGGCAGGCCCACCCAGTCTTCGGCCAGCAGCTCCTGCAAGGCCAGGCGCGTGCGCCGGGCCAGGCGGTGGCCGCGCGGCAGCACGGCCACCAGCGGGTCGGGGCGCCAGGGCGTGGCCTGCAGGCCGGTGGTGTCCTGCGCATCGCTGGCCACGCCGATGTCGCACAGGCCCTGGCGCAGCCGGTCCAGCACTTCGGCGCTGCCGCATTCCTGCAGCTCCAGCGCCACGCGCGGGTGGCTGCGCAGAAAGCCCGCCACGGCCAGGGGCAGGTGCTCGCCCACGGCCGAGGTGTTGCCGCAGACGCGCACATGGCCGGCCAGCCCCGCGCCGTATTCGGCCATGTCGCCGCGCAGGCGCTGCATCTGTGCCAGCACGCTGCGCGCATGCTGGCCCAGCGTGTGGCCGGCCGCCGTGGGCCGCACGCCGCGCGCCTGGCGCGCGAGCAGGGCGCAGCCCAGTTGCGCCTCCATGCCGCGCACGCGCTCGCTGGCCGAGGCCAGCGTCATGTGCGCGCGCCCGGCCGCCGCGGTGAGCGTGCCGCAGTCGAGGATGTGGACGAACAGCTGCAGGTCGGTGAGGTCGAATCGCATGGCCTGTGGTGCTGAAGGATCAGGCCATGCCTGAGCCTTGGTTTGAAGATTCCCGATTGTGATCCCTTTGTTGGTACACGAGCATGGCGCCATGAGGTTCAGGAAGGGCCTGAGCCAGGTCAGTGAAAGTGCAGGGTGGCCGTGATGTGGGATGCGTGGTGGGTGCTGGCGGCGGCGGTGGCCGTGTTCGGGCTGGCCGGTGTTGTCAAGGGGGTGGTGGGCCTGGGCCTGCCCACGGTGTCCATGGCGCTGCTGGCGCTGTTCATGCCGGCCGGGCAGGCGGCGGCCTGGCTGCTGCTGCCGTCCCTGGTGACCAATGTGGTGCAGATGCGGCCCCTGCCATCGCTGCGGCCGCTGCTGCGGCGCCTGGGCTGGATGCAGCTGGGCATTGTCGCGGGCACGGTGGGCGGCATGCTGTGGTGGGGCCCGGTGGGCGAGGCCGCCGTGGCGCGCACGGCGCTGGGCGTGGCCCTGGTTGTGTATGCCCTGTGGGGCCTGTGGGGGCCGGGCCTGCAGTTGCCGCAGAGGCATCAGGCCTGGCTGGGCCTGTTGTGTGGTCTGCTGACGGGCGGGATCACGGCGCTGACCGGCGTGTTCGTGGTGCCGGCCGTGGCCTTTTTGCAATCGCTGGCGCTGGGCCGGCAGGCGCTGATGCAGGCCATGGGCCTGTGCTTCACGGTGTCCACGCTGGCGCTGGGCGCGGGCATGGCGCTGGCGTTGGCGCAGGGGTCCGGGCCGGGCCATGCCGCTTCGTCCTGGACGGGGTGGGGTGCCACGGCCCTGGTTTCCGCGCTGATGCTGCTGCCCGCCCTGGCCGGCATGGCCTGGGGCGAGCGGCTGCGCCAGTCGCTGTCGCCCCAGGTCTTCAAGCGCGTGCTGATGCTGGGCCTGCTGGCCCTGGGCATCTACATGTGCGCCCGGGGCTAGCCCCGGGCGTTCAGGCGCGGAACACCTTCACGGGGCTGCCGCGCTCCACCTCCCAGTGCTGCTGGCTGCGCGTGCGCCGGGCCTGGCCCTCGCCCTGCGCGTTGAGGCGCGCCAGCTTCAGGGCCAGCAGCTCGCGCGCCAGCCGCTTGTTGGCGTGCTGGCTGCGCTCGCTCATGACCTTCACCGAGATCCCGCTGGGCACATGCAGGGCATGGACGGCGGAGTCCGTGGTGTTGACATGCTGGCCGCCCTTGCCCGAGGCCTTGCAGGCCTGGAAGACGATTTCGCCGTCTGCCGGCAATTGCCGGGGCGGCTCGCACTTCTGCACGGCAACAAACCAGTTCCTGCGCGGATGGTGGGGCCGCAGGGGACTGTCGAAGACCCACTGGATGGTGCCCAGCCAGGCGCCCAGCGTGCCGTGAAGCAGGCCGGTGTCGCCCTCGCAGCGCAGCAGCACGGACCTGTAGCCGGCCGGCGTGGGCGTTTCTTCCAGCACGTCCACGGTGATGCCGCTGGCAGCGCAGTCGCGCAGCAGCTCGCGCAGGGTCAGGCGCACGGCATGCTCGCACTCGGCGGGGCCGTGGGATGCGGTCAGCTGGATCAGCAGCATTGCATGGCTCCCTTCTTGTAGGTCAGCAGGGGGCGCAGCCGCGCCACCAGCTGCACCAGGCCGGCTTCCTGCAGGCTGGCGACGACGGAGTCCACGTCCTTGTAGGCCTGGGGGGCCTCCTCGTAGACCAGTTCGCGGTCGGCGCAGACCACGGCGCTGCCGAATTTTGTGCGCAGCAGTTCGTCCAGCGTGAAGCGCGGGCGCAGGCGGCCCATGCAATCGGTACGTGCCCACTTGCGGCCCGCGCCGTGCGCCAGCGAGTGCAGTGCCTCGTCACGCCCGGCCACGGGCCGCACAAGGTAGCTGTAGTCGCCGCGCGAACCCGGGATCACCACCAGACCCTGGTCGGCCGGCGTGGCGCCCTTGCGGTGCAAAAAGCCGTCTTCGCCGCGCCAGTGGTGGGCGATCACGTGGTTGTGGGTGATGTCCAGCAGGGCCTGGCCGCGCGTGCGCAGGGCGCGCAGCAGGCGTGCCGCAATGCTGGCGCGGTTCAGTTGGGCGAAGGCGATGGCGGCCGCGTGCTGGCGCAGGTACTGCGTGGCGGCATCGCTGCTGGCGGCCAGGCCGTCGTGGCTGAAGGCCTCCACATGGGCGCGCAGGATGGCGCCGCCCAGCCCGCGCGAGCCGCTGTGCACCATGAGGTGCACGCGTTTCCTGTCGAGCGCGCCGTCCTCGTACAGCGTGTCCACCACCTGCAGTTCGGCAAAGTGGTTGCCGCCGCCAATGGTGCCCAGGCTGTCCTGCAGATACGCCAGGTCGGCCACGCCGCTGGCCTGGGCGATGTGCTCCAGCTGCTGCATGTCCACGGCGTCCAGCAGTTCCTGGGGCAGGGGGCCGTCGATGTTGCCCACCGCCTTTTCCAGCTTGGGAGCCGAGGTCTTGTGCGCTGCCAGCTCCGTGCTGTACAGCGACATGCCGCAGCCGATGTCGCCGCCGACCAGGGCAGGGTAGAAGCGGCCGACGGAAAAGAAGGCCGCCCCTACCGGGTAGCCCCGGCCCGGGTGCAGGTCCGGCAGGCCCACGGCTGCGCGCATGCCGGCCAGGTTGCGGGCCGTCGTTTGAAGTTGTTGGATGGCGGCGTCTTCAATCCAGACGCCGCGGTTGGCGAACACCTGAAGATGGATGTCCGGCCCCCCTGAGTCGCTGCGCGCCTTCCCCCCTCTCGCTTCGCGGGGGGAGACGACACCCTCGGTGCGGGGCGGCCCTTCCTCGGTGTCTCTGGCTTGAGTGATTGCGGGTGCCGCGTTTGCGCCACGGAATACTATGGAATTGCCCATGAATGGCTTTCGATCGAGTGCTTGGGGCACATTCCGGCAGATGCGGAATGCGCAATGGGCAGTCGCCGCAAGCTCGATGGACAGGCATCAGGAAAAGCGCACGCGCAGCCGAAAGCCGGGCCTCTTGCGGGGCCGGGAATCAGGTCTGCAGCGTGGCCTGGAGGCGCTAGGGCTTCAAGCGTGCACGACTGCAAAGGGACGTGTCGAATGGGACATGGGTTCTCTCCTTTGCGATGGTGGACGGGTGCCGCGAATGCGGCAAAGACGGGGATGCTAGGGACAAGCGGCCGGTGCCGCAAGCGAAGTCGCAGGCGCGTGGCGGATTGCATACAACGCAAGATGGAAAAAGCCCCAACGGCAGGTACCGGCGGGGCTTTTTGATGAAGGGCCTGTGCCCGTTCAGTCCTGCGGGCGGAATCCGATGACCAGGTCCGAAGGCACGCGGCCATCGATGTCGCGCGGCAGCGTCTCGGTCTTTTGCAGCGCGCGGATGACGGCGTCGTCCCAGGCCTTGTTGCCGCTGGACTTGGCGATGGTGGCGCCGGTGATGGTGCCATCGGGTGCGGTGCGCACGCGCACCTCGGCCCGCGGGTTGCCACTGATGGCGTCCGGGTAGACGATGTTGGGCTTGACGCGCGCGGCCACCTTGGCGCCATAGCCGGCCGAGGGGCCTCCGGCGGAGCTGCCCGAGCCGCCGCTCTTGCTGCCACCGGCGCCTTCGCCGGCCGAGCCGCCGCTGCCGGCCAGGCCCTGCATGCGGCGGATGTTCTCCAGGCGGCGTGCCTCGGCTTCCTTGGCCTCGCGCGCTTCCTTGGCGGCCTGTTCCTTCTTGCGCTTGTCCTCGGCGGCCTTCTTCTCGGCTTCTGCCTTGGCGGCCTTTTCTTTCTCCGCCTTCTCGGCTTTCTCGCGCTCGGCCTTGTCCTTGGCAGCTTTTTCCTTGTCCGCCTTTTCCTTTTCGGCCTTGTCCTTCTTTTGCTGCTCCAGGCGTTCCTTGCGGTCCTGCTCGGCCTTGTCCTTTTTCTGCTGCTCGAGCTTGTCGCGGCGGTCCTTCTCGGCTTTTTCCGCCTTCTCGCGCTCGGCCTTGTCCTTGGCCGCCTTCTCGGCCTTTTCCTTGTCCAGGCGCTCCTGGCGTTCCTTCTCGCGCTGCTCGCGGGCGGCCTGTTCGGCGCGCTCCTTCTTTTGCTGCTCGATCTTGCGCTTCTTCTCCAGCGCGATCTCGGCCTCGCGGTCGTCGTCCACGGCCTGCGGCTTGGGAGGTGGGGGCGGTGCAATCACGGGCGCGGGCGGCGGCGGTGGCGGCTGGGGAACGGGCTCGGGCGCAGGTGGCGGGGGAGGCGCGGGCACGGGCAGGGCAGGGGCCGGCGCGGCCGTGGACCAGAACTCGGCCTCGACCATGGGCTCGTCGGCCTGCTTCGGGGGGCGCACGGTCCACAGCATGGCGGCCACGAGCAGCCCGTGCGCGGCCACGGCCATGGCCCACGAACGGGTGCGGCCGCGCGTGCGCGGCGGTGCGAACTGGTCGTGGTCTTGCAGGTTGGGCATGGAGTCGAAGGCGGGCGGCGCTGCTTACTGGGAGGACTTGACGCCGAAGGCCACGCGCTTGACGCCGGCCGATTGCAGGGCCGACATGGCGGCCATCACGGTCTCGAAGGGCAGCTTCTTGTCGGCCGAGATCAGCACGGCGCTGTCGTCGCTTTGCTGGTCCTGCCAGCTCCTGGCGACCGCGCCCAGTTCCTGGATCGTGACGGTCTTGTCGGTGCTGCCGGCCTTGATGCGGATGCCGCCGTCCTTGTCGAGCATCACGTCGGCGCGCTTCGGGGGCGTGCGCGCGGCCTTGCCGGCACTGGGCACGTTGATGGAGCCCGGCGTGAGCATGGGCGCCGTCACCATGAAGATGATGAGCAGCACCAGCATCACGTCGATGAAGGGCACCATGTTGATCTCGTTGACGGTGCGGCGGCTGCGGCCGCCGCGCGAGGCTACTGCGGGCATGTGCTCACTCCTTGCAAACTGTGCGCGACTTCAATGGCCGGACGGGGTGCTGGAGCCGGTCGCACCCACGTTGCGCTGCAGGATGTTGGAGAACTCTTCGATGAAGGTTTCCTGCTGGCTGGCCACGCGGTCGATCTGGTGGGCGTAGCGGTTGTAGGCCGTGACGGCCGGGATGGCGGCGAACAGGCCCATGGCCGTGGCCACCAGCGCCTCGGCAATGCCGGGGGCCACGGTGGCCAGCGTGATCTGCTCCATGTTGGCAAAGCCGGTGAAGGCGTGCATCACGCCCCAGACGGTGCCGAACAGGCCCACGTAGGGAGAGACCGAGCCCACGGTGCCCAGGAAGGACAGGCCCGATTCGACCTCGTCCATCTCGCGCTGGAAGCTGGCGCGCATGGCGCGGCGGGTGCCGTCCATCAACTGGTTCACGTCGGCGATGCGGCGCTCGCGCAGCTTCTGGTACTCGCGCATGCCGCTGGCGAAGATGCGTTCCATGGGGCCGCCCTGCTTGGCATGGTGGGCCGCCGAGGCATAGAGGTCGTTGAGGCTGGTGCCCGACCAGAAGTCCTGCTCGAAGCCGTCGTTGAGCGTGCGCACGCGCTTCAAGGTCTGCGACTTGCGGAAGATGGTGGCCCAGCTGGCCACCGAGGCGCCCACAAGGATCAGCATGACCAGCTGCACGACCCAGCTGGCCTGCAGCACGAGGCTGAGTATGGACATGTCATGGGAGTTCATGAGAGTTGCTCCAGGATGCGGTTCGGAATTCTTGCGGGGCGCATGGTCGAGCCATCCACCCATCCAATGCGGATCGTGCCTTCGCACAACAGGGGCGGCGGCGCATTGCCATCGCCGGCGGATGCCAGCAGCGCCTGCTGGCGTATTGTCAGCGAAGCGCGGCCACTGCTTTGCAGCTCGGCGGTAACAAGGAGTTGGTCATCCAGCCGGGCCGCCCGCAGGTATTGCAGCTGGGCCTGGGTTACGACAAACATGCCGCCCGTTTGTTCCCGCAGCTGCTGCTGGCCTATGCCCAGGGCGCGCAGCCACTCGGTGCGGGCGCGCTCGAAGAACTTGAGGTAGTTGGCGTAGAACACGATGCCGCCGGCATCGGTGTCCTCCCAGTAGACGCGGATGGGAAATTCGAAGGCCATGTGCGGCGGGCCTCAGGCCAGCAGGCGCTGCAGGCGGCGCACGGCCTCCTGCAGCTGTTCCATGGAGTTGGCCGTCGAAAAGCGCACGAAGTCGGCGGTCTCGAACGTGCCGAAGTCGCGGCCCGGCGTGATGGCCAGGTGGGCGCGCTCCATGACGGCGTAGGCAAAGTCCCAGCTGCCCTGGACGCCGAGCCTGGCGGCAGCGGCACGGCAGTCGGCCCAGGCGTAGAAGGCGCCGTCGGGCTGTACGGGCACGGGCAGGCCCAGGGCCTCGAGCGCGGGGATGAAGAAGTCGCGCCGGGCCTTGAACTCGGCGCGGCGGCGTTCGTACTCGGCAATGGACTCGGGCTCGAAGCAGGCCAGGGCGGCGCGCTGCGAGACGGTGCTGGCGCAGATGAAGAGGTTCTGCGCCACGCGCTCGACCACGGGCACCATGGCCTCGGGCACCACCATCCAGCCCAGGCGCCAGCCCGTCATGTTGAAGTACTTGCTGAAGCTGTTGATGCTGATCACGTCCTCGCCCAGCGCCAGCGCGGTCTGGCCGAAAGCCGCATCGTACGAAAGGCCCAGGTAGATCTCGTCGATGATGGTCAGCCCGCCCCTGGCGCGCACCACGTCGAGGATGCGGCGCAGTTCGGCCGGCGCAATCGAGGTGCCGGTGGGATTGGAGGGCGAGGCCAGCAGCACGCCGCGTGTGTGCTCGTTCCAGGCGGCCTCGACCTTGTCGGCGCTCAGCTGGTAGCGCTCGGCCGCCGTGGTCGGCACCATCACGGCCCGGCCTTCGGCTGCGCTCACGAAGTGGCGGTTGCAGGGATAGCTGGGGTCGGGCATGAGGATTTCGTCGCCCGCGTCGATGGTCGCCAGGCAGGCCAGCTGCAGCGCGGCCGAGGCGCCGGCCGTGACCACGATGCGCCGCGCCGGCACATCCACGCCGAAGCGCTGCGCATACCAGTGGCTGATGCGCTCGCGCAGCTGGGGCAGGCCCAGGGCCGGCGTGTACTGCGTGGCGCCGTCCTGCACGGCACGGGCCGCAGCCTCCTGCACCAGCGGGGGCGCGGTGAAGTCGGGCTCGCCGATGTTCAGGAAGATCATCGGCGTGTCGCTGTCCGCGCAGCCGCGCGCCATCTCCTGCGCCGCCTTGGCGATCTCCATCACGTAAAAGGGCTCAATGCGGTCGGCGCGGGTCGAAAACTTCATGACGGGTGAAATCCTGAAAGAGGCGCCCGCGCCCGGCAGGCGCGGGCGGGCCAGGGACGGCCGGATGCGGCGGGGCCTGTGCCCCGGTGGATGCAGGCGCGTGGCAGGACGCGCTTCAGCCGGCCTGGCCGGCCGCGTCGTCGGCCGCAGGCGCTGCGCTGCTCTTTGCGGCGCGGTCGTGTGCCACCTCATCGGCGCGCAGCGTGGGCGCCAGGCCGTTGAGCACGGCGTTCACGTACTTGTGGCCGTCGGTGCCGCCGAATTCCTTGGCCAGCTCGATGCACTCGTTGAGCACCACGCGCCAGGGCACGTCCATGCAGTGCTGGAATTCATAGACGCCTATCCACATGCTGGCGTGCTCGATGGGCGAGATCTCGGCCATGGTGCGGTCCAGCTTGGGGGCGATCAGTGCGTCCAGGTCCACCTGGGAGTTGATGCAGCCGCGCAGCAGCGCGTCGTAGTGCACCGAGTCGGCCTTGTGAAAGCCCGACAGGTCGCGCGTGAAGCGGTCGATGGCCTCCACGTCGTTGCCGCCCACCAGGTGCTGGTACAGGGCCTGCAGCGCGAATTCACGCGCGCGGCTGCGGTTGGACTTGGAGGCGGCCTTGCGCGCGCCGGTGCTGGTCAGGCCGGTGCGGCTCTGGCGGGGAGGGCGTGCGGAGGCCGGTGTGGAGTGTTCGTCGCTCATGGTCGGTCAATGGTTTGGAGCAGGTTGGCCATTTCCACGGCGACCCGGGCCGCGTCGCGTCCCTTTTCGGTCTGGCGTGCAATGGCCTGCTCGGTGTTCTCGGTGGTGATGATCGCGTTGGCGATCGGCAGCTGGTAGTCCAGGGCCAGGCGCGTGACACCCGCGCCCGATTCGTTGGCCACCAGCTCGAAGTGGTATGTCTCCC
This sequence comes from Delftia sp. DT-2, assembly GCF_028401915.1. NCBI lineage: Bacteria > Pseudomonadati > Pseudomonadota > Betaproteobacteria > Burkholderiales > Comamonadaceae > Delftia > Delftia sp. DT-2. The sequence goes on along the minus strand of NZ_JAQOTI010000018.1, from coordinate 21,626 downwards.
CACGGATGATGCAGCCCAGCGCCACCAGGGCGTCGTAGCGGTCGGACTCGGCCATCGCCTGCAGCGCCACGGGCACTTCGAGGGCGCCGGGCACGGTGACGTGGTCGATGTTTCCGGCCTGCACGCCCAGGGCCAGCAGCTCTTCGCGGCAGGCCTGGGTCAGGCTGTTGGTGATGCTTTCATTGAAGCGGGCCTGCACGATGCCAATGCGCAGTTGCGCACCATCAAGATTCAGGGCCTGGCCCTTTTCTGCGTTCAACATTTCTTATTCCTTGGGGATGTAGCCGCTGATTTCGAGGCCGTAGCCGGCCATGCTGGGCAGGCGGCGCGGCTGGCCCATGAGCTGCATGCGCTGCACGCCGCACTCGCGCAGGATCTGCGCGCCCACGCCATAGGTGCGCAGGTCCATGCGGCCGCGCTCGGGCGCCTGGGCGGCGCGTGCGCTGCCGTCGAACTGGGCCAGCAGCTGGTCGCCGCTTTCGCCGCAGTTGAGCAGCACGGCCACGCCGTGGCCCTGGCGGGCGATGTATTCGAGGCTGGTGTCCAGGCTCCAGGAATGCAGGGTGCGGCCGGTCTCCAGCGCGTCCAGCACGGACAGCGGCTCATGCACGCGCACGGGCACGGGCGTGTCGGCATCCCACTGGCCCTTGACCAGGGCCAGGTGCACGGACTGGCTGGGCAGGTCGCGGAAGGCATGGGCGATGAACTCGCCATGCGCCGTCTGCAGCGGGCGCTCGCCGACCTTGCTGAGCAGAGTTTCGTTGCGGCTGCGGTACTGGATCAGGTCGGCAATGGTGCCGATCTTCAGGCCGTGCTCGGCCGCGAACAGCTGCAGGTCGGGCAGGCGGGCCATGGTGCCGTCGTCCTTCATGATCTCGCAGATCACGGCGGCGGGGCTGCAGCCGGCCAGGGCGGCGAAGTCGCAGCCGGCCTCGGTGTGACCGGCGCGCATGAGCACGCCGCCGTCGACGGCCTGCAGCGGGAAGATGTGGCCCGGCTGGACCAGGTCCGTGGGCTTGGAGTCCTTGGCCACGGCGGCCTGCACGGTACGGGCGCGGTCGGCGGCGGAGATGCCGGTGGTCACGCCCTCGGCCGCTTCGATGGAGACGGTGAAGGCCGTGCTGTACACGGTGCCGTTGCGCGCGGCCATGGGCGGCAGCTTCAGGTATTCGCAGCGCTCGCGCGTGAGCGTCAGGCAGATCAGGCCGCGGCCGAAGCGCGCCATGAAGTTGATGGCCTCGGGGGTGACATGGTCGGCGGCCAGCACCAGGTCGCCTTCGTTCTCGCGGTCTTCCTCATCGACGAGGATGACCATGCGGCCCGCGCGCATGTCGGCAATGATGTCTTCCACCGGCGAGATGGGCACGGGGGACGTGGAGTTGTTCATGGAGTGCCTTCTGGAGGAGCCGGGTCGTGCGGACGGGGCGCGGCACACGCGCCGGCTCCCTCGGCCTGGCAGGCGTCAGAAGTGGGCTTCCAAAGAACGTGTGGCGCGGCGCAGCCGCTGTCGGCAATCGGCATGACCCGGAATGACCTTGCGAAAGCGCACATTCTATTCCAGCGGCCATCGGCCGCAGGCGGCGCGGGCTTTGGCCGGATTCAGGGGCCGGGGTCCTGCAGCACCACATCGCCTTCGGGATAGGCGATGCAGGGCAGCACGCAGCCCTCGGCCCGCTCCTCGCGCGTCACGCCCGGCCATTCGATCTCGTAGCGCACGCTGCCCGACACCAACTGCCCGATGCAGGTGCGGCAGGTGCCGTTGCGGCAGGAACTGGGCCAGTCCACGCCGCCCTGCTCCAGCGAGTGCAACAGCGGCTGGTCGGCCCAGGCATCGACCTGCAGACCGCTGGGCGTGAGGCGGGCGGTGAAGAAGGGCGGGGAAAAAGGGGAGGAGGCGGGGGAATCCTGGCTCATGGTTATCAAGGGGGGGGGGGCTGCAATTCTGTGGGGCGAAGGGTGTTTGTACCCTGTATCGGGCTCTGTATCGGGCCTATATCAGGCAATGTCTGGCGCCAGGGGCCGGGTTGAGGTGGGTCTCCCGGGCAGCGGTCAGCGGTGCGCTAGGCTTGGCGCCATGCATATCAAGCCCTACCTCCTGCCTGTGCTCGTTTTCCTGCTGGTCGGTCCCGGTGTGGGCGTGCTGACCGTGATGCTTGTGGGCGCGGACGGTGCGCCGGTCCTGCCGGTGAACTGGCTGCTCGTCGTGTTCGGCTATGGCATAGGTGCTGTTCCTGCCGCTTTGGCGGGGGTGATCTATGTGGTCGGCTGGCCTCTCAGGGGCCTGCTCCAGGTACTGAGCACCAGGGAGTTCGGCGCCGTGCTGGGTGCGGTGAGCGGTGTCGCCGCGCTGGCTGCGTGCTTTTCAGCGACCTCCGGCACGCCGTTTCCCAAATCCCTCGGCGTCTATGTCTTTCCCCTGGTTGCCGGTGCCGTCTGCGGGGCGCTTGCAGCGCATGCGCGTGATGAGGCCTGTGAGGGGAGCGGGTCGCAAGGCGTTTGAACGCGTCCGGCTGCGACGCACAGGTTTGCCTGTTTTTTGAGCAATTGACTGGCTTGTTTGTCAAATCAATGACTTATGTTGCGAATTCGGCATTTTTGGCGGCTTGTCCACATGCTTGTCCAGTACGAATGGGGGTAAATGCGTACATGCGGGTTGCGCGGTGGATAAGCGGGATGTGGCCCGAAAATCAGGGGTCTTCTGCCTATTTTTTAAGCGCTCCTTCTGTTTTTCTTTTGAATCAATGACTTGCGTGCCTTATCCCGCCCGCTGTGAAAGTTGTTCACAAGATTGTTCAGGGTGAGGCGGGATAAGTCGGGCACACGACTTGTGGATTTGATTAAAAAATAGGCAAAACGAAAAAATCGAATCAAAACAATTACTTAAGCAGCCAGTCCCGAGCCTGCACATGGTTTTCCACAGGCTTGTCACGAAATGATGGGGACAAGGCCGGCGGGCCTGCCGCAGTCGCTTCGGCAACCGGAATGCGGCCGGCGTCCGTCTACATTGCTGGGTGGCCGGTGCCCTGCCATCCGGAGGGCGCAACCGGCATCCAACGACACAAAGGGAGCATCTCCATGGCGATTGAGTTTGAAGGCCGCGTGGCCATCGTGACGGGGGCCGGCGGCGGCCTGGGGCGCCTGCATGCGCTGGCGCTGGCGGCGCGCGGCGCCAAGGTGCTGGTCAATGATCTGGGCGGTGCGGTCGATGGCAGCGGCGGTTCGGCCACGGCGGCCCAGGCCGTGGTGGACGAGATCCGCGCGGCGGGCGGCCAGGCGCTGGCCAACGGTGCATCGGTCACCGATTTCGAGGCCGTGCAGGCCATGGTGCAGCAGGCCGTCGATGCCTGGGGCCGCGTGGACATCCTGGTCAACAACGCCGGCATCCTGCGCGACAAGAGCTTTGCCAAGATGGGCATGGACGACTTCCGCCTGGTGGTGGAAGTGCACCTGATGGGCGCCGCCCATTGCTGCAAGGCCGTGTGGCCGCACATGCAGGCGCAGAACTACGGGCGCATCGTGATGACCACCTCGTCCACGGGCCTGTACGGCAACTTCGGCCAGGCCAACTACGGCGCGGCCAAGCTGGCCCAGGTCGGCCTCATGCAGACGCTGGCCATAGAAGGCGCCAAGCACGGCATCCATGTGAATGCGCTGGCGCCCACGGCGGCCACCCGCATGACGGAAGGCCTGATGCCCGAGGCCGTGCTGGCCGCCCTCAAGCCCGAGGCCGTGGTGCCCGCCATGCTGGTGCTGGCCCACGAAAGTGCGCCCACACGCACCACGCTGTGCGCAGGCGCGGGCGGCTTCGAGGCCGCCTTCATCACGCTGACCGAAGGCGTTTACCTGGGCCAGGGCGAGCAGGTGCCGGAACAGCTGGCCGCGCAGCTGGCCCAGGTGCTGGACCGCAGCGGCGAACAGGTGCCCGCCAGCGGCGCCGCCCAGGGCACGCTGGAAGTGGGCAAGGCCATGGCTGCAGCCCGTCGATGACCAGGGGCCGGCCAGAGGTTTCGCCGCTGGCCGGCCGTCCCTTGCCCGGTATCAAGGCAGCGCCGGCCGGGAGGGCAAAACTCTGACATATTCCTTTCGCTCGCGGCGATCCCATGCGGGGCAACAGGCCAAAACGCGTGGTTAAGCGGACAGGCGCCATCGCGTTTCCTGCCGTTTCTCTATCATTCGGCGTCCGGGTCGGGTCCGCCGGGAATCCTGGTGGTTTCCGTGTGGGCCGATGCCCATCAACGAATCGGTAAACAAGAATGAAAACATCGCAGGCATCCATGGCGGTTCCCGGTCCTGAGCGGCTCAAGGGCACACGCCGTGGCATAGAAAAGGAGGGCCTGCGCGTGCTGCCTTCCGGCAGCCTGGCACTGACGCCGCATCCCCTGGCGCTGGGCTCGGCGCTCACGCATCCGCACATCACCACCGACTACAGCGAATCGCAGATCGAGCTGATCACCGGCGCGCGGCTGGGCGTGCAGGAATGCCTGGACGAGCTGGTGCAGATCCACCAGTTCGTGCTGCGCAGCCTGCGCGATGCGGGTGGCGAGATGCTGTGGTCGTCCAGCATGCCCTGCCAGCTGCCCACGGACGAGACGATTCCGCTGGCGCGCTACGGCTCCTCGCACTCGGGCCGCTCCAAGAGCGTGTACCGCATGGGGCTGGGCCACCGCTATGGCCGGCGCATGCAGACGATTTCGGGCATCCACTACAACTGGTCGCTGCCCGGCGTGACCAGCGACCAGTATTTCTCGCTCATCCGCAATTTCCGGCGCCATGCCTTCGTGCTGCTGTACCTGTATGGCGCGTCGCCCGCGCTGTGTCCCTGTTTCGTCGAGGGGCGCGAGCACCGGCTGCAGCCGCTGGGCAATACGGGCCAGGCGCTGTACCTGCCCCACGCCACCTCGCTGCGCATGGGACGCCTGGGCTACCAGAGCGATGCGCAGGCCAGCATCAACGTCAGCTACAACGGCCTGGAAGGCTATGCGAATTCGCTGTACGACGCGCTGACCCAACCCTATCCCGCCTATGAGATGCTGGGCGTGCGCAACCCGGGCGGCGACTACAACCAGCTGGGCACGGGCCTGCTGCAGATCGAAAACGAGTTCTACGGCACCATCCGCCCCAAGCGCACCGTCAGCCGCGGCGAGCGCCCGCTGCACGCGCTGCGCGAGCGCGGCGTGGAGTATGTGGAAGTGCGCCTGATGGACCTCGATCCCTTCGAGGACGTGGGCATTGCCGCGCCCACCATGCGCATGCTGGACGTGTTCCTGCTGCACTGCCTGAACGCCGACAGCCCGCCGGATACGCCGGACGAGATCGCGGAACTCAAGCACAACCAGCACCTGACGGCCGAGCGCGGCCGCGAGCCGGGCCTGCAGCTGGTGCGCGCCGGCCGAGAAGTGCCGCTGCGCGACTGGGCCCATGAAGTGCTGGACCAGTGCCGACCCTACGCCCAGGCGCTGGACAGCACCCACGGCACGCAGGACTACAGCGCCGCCCTGGCCCAGGCGCTGGAGCGCCTGGAGCACCCCGAGCGCACGCCGTCGGCCCATGTGCTGGGCGAGCTGACGGGCGCATACGGCAACAGCTTTGCGAACTTCACGCTGGCCCGGTCCGAGCAGGCCCGCGACTCGCTGCTGGCCCTGCCCTGGAGCCAGGCGCAGCAGCAGCGCTTCGAGCAATGGTCGGCGCAGTCCGTGCAGGAGCAGCGCGACATCGAGGCCGCGGACACGCTGTCGTTCGAGGAATGGCGCCTGCGCTACATGGCGCCGGAGAACCTGCGCTGAGCGCGCTTCAACCCCGCCCGGCGCCCAGCGCCTGGCCTGCGTCCTCGCACCAGAACAGCACGGCGTCGTAGAAGCCCTCCCAGACGCAGCCGTTGCAGCCGCGGCCGCAGCAGCTCGTGGGCTGGGGCGGCGCAGGGCGCAGTGCAATGCCTGCGGCCTGGGCGCGCTGCTGCCACAGCTGGATCTGCGACAGCGCCTGCTCCAGCGGCCCCTGCACCATGCTCAGCGCCGCGCCTTGCTGCGGCGCACCGCAAACAGCACGATGAAGGCCGTGCCCAGCAGCAGGGCGAACCAGCCGACCAGGTACGACTGGGCCATCATCTGCACGATGCCCCCGGGCGCCATGAACTGTGGCGCCAGCAGAATCACCAGCCCGATCACGGCGCAGGTCACGCCCTTGATCAGCAGTTCGATGTCTGCCTTGCGCGAGGCGGAGCGGGACGAGGGGGTATCGGGCAAGGACATGGGCAGTGAGGCTGGGCGTAAAAGCGGGGGACAATTGCGGCTTGCGCAAGAAAAAATGGAAGTCTGCGGGTTGCGCCGGGGCGCCGCGCGTTGTTGCATCCTGTCTGCGCAAGCCATGAATTATCCTTGCGCCCCTGCCAGTCCCCCCGTTTCCCAGAAAGTAATCCCATGGCCATACAGTGGTTCCCCGGTCACATGAATCTCACGCGCAAGGTGATCACCGAGCGCGTCAAGGAAATCGATGTGGTCATCGAAGTGCTGGATGCGCGCCTGCCGGGGTCGAGCAGCAACCCGTTGCTGCAGGAGCTGACGGGCCACAAGCCGCGCCTGCAGGTGCTCAACAAGCAGGACCTGGCCGATGCCGCGCGCACGCCGCTGTGGCTGGACTGGTACAACGCCCAGAGCGACACGCGCGCCATTGCGCTGGACGCCTCCGAGCCCGCGCCCACGCGCCGGCTGATCGAGGCCTGCAAGCTGCTGGCGCCGAACCGTGGCGGCATGGCCAAGCCCATGCGCGTGCTGATCTGCGGCATCCCCAACGTGGGCAAGTCCACGCTGATCAACTCCATGAGCGGCAAGCGGCAGGCCAAGACGGGGGACGAGGCCGGCATCACCAAGCTGGAGCAGCGCATCGTGCTGGCCGACGACTTCTACCTCTGGGACACGCCCGGCATGCTGTGGCCGCGCATCATCGTCGAGCAAAGCGGCTACAACCTGGCCGCCAGCGGCGCCGTCGGCCGCAACGCCTATGACGAGGAACTGGTGGCGCTGGAGCTGCTGGGCTATCTGCAGAAGAACTACGCGGACATGCTGGAGGCGCGCTACAAGCTGGGCCTGGACAACGAACGCATCGCCGCCCTGCACGACGACGAGCTGCTGGACGCCATCGGCCGGCGCCGCGGCGCCATGATGGGCGGCGGACGTGTCAATGTGCAAAAGGCGGCCGAGCTGGTGCTCACGGATTTCCGCGCAGCGGTCCTGGGCCGCATCACGCTGGAGACTCCCGAGGAGTACGCGCAATGGCTGGCCGTGGGCCAGCAACGCGATGCCGAGCGCCAGGCGCGCAAGGACGCCGTCAAGGCGCGCAAGCGGCCGCCGCGCGAGCGCAAAAGCGCGCCCTGAACCGGCGCCCGCATACCCTGTTTGGTGCAAGAGCGCGTCCGACCGGGGCGGTGGCACAACCACCACAGCCGCAGGCGGCGCCGACCGCTAGCATGTTGAGTGTTCTTTCTCTGTTGGGGCTTTTTCATGCGGCGTCATCGAGTCGAGGCGGAAACCCATTTGTCCCTGCGCAGGGTGGTCCTGGTGGGCAGCATATGGATCACCAGCCTCACCGTGATGCTGGCCATGGCGCTGCTGATGCAGGACCCCGTTCCCTGGCTCAGCGTGCGGCTGAACCTGGTTGCCGCAGGCGTGAGCTTCGGTGCCGTGCTGCTGGGCTGGCGCCGGCACTGGCGGCTGGCCTCCAATGTGCTTGTCTGGGGCACCTGGACGGCGGCCGTGACCGTGGTGGCCGCCACGGGCGGCGTGCAAAGCGGCTCGGTGCTGGCCTTTCCTGCCCTGCTGGTCATGTGCGCCTGGGTGCTGGGCGTGCGCACCACGCTGGTCATGCTGGTCCTGTCCGTGCTGACCATGGCCGGTTTCTGGGTGGCGGGCCGGGAAGGCGTTGACTGGATCGGCCAGCGCGAGACCTCGCCCGTGTTCTCCATGCTCTACTTCGTGGGCATGCTGGGACTGACGGGCACGGTCACGCTGATGGCGCGGCGCAGCCTGATCCGCCGCGCCCAGGAGCTGCAGGACACACTGGGCGCGCTGGAGCAGCACCAGGACGATCTGCGCAAGTTCTACCGCGCCGTGGAGCAGAACCCCGAGAGCATCGTCATCACCGACGTGCACCAGAACATCGTCTATGTGAACGAGGCCTTCTTGCAGCGCACGGGCTTTGCGCGCAACGAAGTCCTGGGCCAGCCCACGCACCGCTACTCCACCATGGGGCTGGATGCTCCGGCCTGGGAAGAGGCGCTGCACCAGTTGGGCCGGGGCGCGCTGTGGCGCGGCCAGATGACCAACCGCACGCGCCAGGGCGAGGACCTGCCCGAGGCCGTGCTCGTGGCGCCGATACGGGCCTCGGACGGCAGCATCGTCAACTATGTGGAGCTCAAGCAGGACCTGTCCGAGCGCATGCGCGCGGAGCGCCAGATCCATGCGCTGGCGCATTTCGATGCGCTCACCGGCCTGCCCAACCGCCTGTCGCTGACCCAGCGGCTGCGCGCGCTGGCGCGCGAGTTCCGCGAGGGCGGCAAGGGGGGCGAGCCGCGCCACGGCCTGCTGCTGCTGGACATGGACCGCTTCACGGCCTTCAACGACGTGCGCGGCACGGTGCGCGGCGACGCGCTGCTGGGCGCGCTGGCGCTGCGCCTGGCCGATGCCCTGCCCGACGGCGTGCTGCTGGCCCGCATGGGCGCCGACGAATTCGCCGTGCTGCTGGAGAAGGCAGGCCACGAGGCCGCCGAGGTCGACCAGCACATGCGCGCCCTGGCCCAGGTGCTGCAGGACGCGCTGGAGCGGCCGCTGTGGCTGGAGGAAACCGGCGAGGAAGTGCAGGCCAGCTGCAGCATTGGCGCGGCCAGCTTTGCCGCCTCGCGCACCGACAGCGGCGGCCATGACGTGCTGCGCCGCGCCGGCGTGGCCCTGCACCAGGCCAAGCAGGCCGGTCTGGGCCAGGTCGTCATCTTCCAGCCCGACATGGCCGAGGCCGTGGGCAAGCGCTTTCGCATCGAAAAGGACCTGCGCCGCGCCATCCCGGCCGGCGAGCTGCAGCCCTACCTGCAGTCCCAGGTGGACCGCATGGGGCGCTGCGTGGGCGCCGAGGTGCTGGTGCGCTGGAACCATCCGCGCCTGGGCATGGTCGAGCCCGGCGACTTCATTGCCGTGGCAGAGGAGTCGGACCTGATCGTGCAGCTGGGAGACTGGATGCTGGAGCAGGCCTGCCGCATGCTGGTGCGGCCCGAATTCGTGCAGCACGGCTGGCGGCTGTCGGTCAACGTCAGCTGGCGGCAGTTCCGCCAGCCCGATGTGGTGAACAAGCTCAAGCGCATCCTGGCCACCACCGGCGCCGACCCGCGCCGGCTGACGCTGGAGGTCACGGAAAGCGTGGTCATGCGCGACGTGGACGAGGCGCGCGAGCGCATGACCGAGCTGCAGCTGCTGGGCGTGGAGATGGGGCTGGACGACTTCGGCACCGGCTATTCATCGCTGGCCTATCTGCAGCGGCTGCCGTTCCGTGAACTCAAGATCGACAAGTCCTTTGTGCAGGACTGCCATGCCTCGCCCGGCAATGCCGCCATGGTCGAAGCCATTTTGCTCATGGCCCGTCGCCTGCACCTGCGCGTGGTGGCCGAAGGCGTGGAGACCGAGGAGCAGGCCGGCACCCTGCGCGCCTGGAACCAGGATGTGCTGTTCCAGGGCTACCACTACGGCCGGCCGCTGCCTGCCGCCGAGTGGGTGGATCTTCAAGTGGGGGCGGCCGGCGTCTGAGGCCGTAGGCACGCCAGGGTCGCGGCGCTGGCGCGGCCTGTCTCAGTCCCTGGCCTGGTTGGCGGGCTGCTCCAGCCAGCGGCGCGCCAGCAGATCCCAAAAGCGTGCGCCACGTCCCAGGTTGTCGTCGTTGAAGTCGTAGCCGGGATTGTGCAGGCCCACGCCGGGCTGGCCCGTGGCGGGACCGTTGCCTATCCAGCCATAGGCGCCGGGCACGGCCTCGAGCATGAAGCCGAAGTCCTCGGCCGTCATGGCCGGCAGGATGTCGGCGTGGGTGCGGTCCTCGCCCACCGCCTCGCGCATCACATCGGCCATGAAGCGGGCCTCGTGCGCGTGGTTGGTGGTGTTGGGGTAGCCGGGCTTGAGGATGAACTCGGCGCGGCACAGATGGGCGGCCGCCACATGCTCGCTGATGCGCTGCATGCCTTCGATGAACATCTGCTGCGTCTCGGTCCTGAGGGCGCGCACCGTGCCGAAGATGCTGGCCTCGTCGGGAATGATGTTTTCCACCGTGCCGCTGGTGATTTTGCCCACGGTGAGCACGGCGCTGTCCAGCGGATCGGTGCTGCGCGACACCAGGGTCTGCAGCTGGCCGACGATGGCGCAGGCCACGGGAATCGGGTCCAGCGTGGTGTGGGGCATGGCAGCGTGCCCGCCCTTGCCGTGCACGCGGATCTCGAAACGCAGCGTGGACGCCATGATGGGCCCCACGCGCACCGCCATTTCGCCGGCAGGCAGGGCAGGCCAGTTGTGCAGGGCGAACACGGCCTCGCAGGGGAATCGCTCGAACAGGCCATCGTCCATCATGGCCTTGGCGCCTGCGCCGCCTTCCTCGGCGGGCTGGAAGATCAGGTGCACCGTGCCATCGAAATCGGGCTGCTGCGCCAGCAGCGTGGCCGCACCCAGCAGCATGGTGGTATGGCCGTCATGGCCGCAGGCATGCATGCAGCCCGGGTTCTGGCTGGCGTGGCCGAAGGCATTGAGTTCCGTCACCGGCAGCGCATCCATGTCGGCACGGATGCCGAGGCTGCGGCCCGGGTTGGCGGCGCTGCGCCCCCGGCCGTGGATGCTTGCCACCACGCCGGTCCTGCCCAGCCCGCGGTGCACCTGCAGCCCCAGCGCCTGGAGATAGGCCGCCACCTTGTCGCCGGTGCGGTGCTCCTCGTAGCGCAGCTCGGGGTGGGCATGCAGGTCGTGGCGGAACTTCAGCAGGGAGCCGAGATGGGGGGTGATGTCGGGTGTGGATCGCATACAGGGGCCGCGACGGCCTGCACGCCAAGCGGGTCCGCAGGCGGTCGCAGCAATTCAATGACAAGGCGGACATGATAGGTCCTGGGGTTTGCCTATGCCGTCTGCCGCGCCGATAGGCCTTGTGCTGCCGCGGCTTTGCGCTACGTTCTTTGATAGCTGCCCGCGCAATGCCCTGGCCTGGGAGTTGGCGCAGATGCAGGGGAATGGCGCCAGGACCGACAATCGCCCCCATCATGAAAAACACCATCCTGCCCCTGCAATTGTTCGTGCGCCCCGAGCATGACGATCCCCAGCCCCTGATCCTGTACCACGGCCGCCGCTGCCCGGACGGCTATGGCGCGGCGCTGGCGGCCTGGCTGTTCTACGGCGGGCAGGCCGAATTCCGCGGACTGGACCATGGCGAGATCCAGACGGCCGACGACCTGGGCGAGCTGGCCGGCCGCGCGGTCTACGTGCTGGACTTCGCCTTCGAGCCCGAGCTGATGGCCGAGATCGAGTCGCGCGTGTCCAAGCTCGTGGTGCTGGACCACCACAAGAGCGCTGCCGAAAAGCTCACCGGCTACCAGTGCCGCTGCGGCGTCGTGCACTTCGACATGAACAAGTCCGGCGCGCGCCTGGCCTGGGAGTTCTTCCAGGCCGACAAGCCCGTGCCGGGCCTGATCCGCTTCATCGAGGACCGCGACATCTGGAAGTGGGAATTCGCCGAGAGCGCGGGCTTTCTCGCGGCGCTGGACATGGAGCCGCGCAGCTTCGAGCGCTGGGCCGAGATCGCGGCCTTCACGCCCGAGCAGGAAGCTGCCTTCATGGCACGCGGCGGCGCCATGGACGAGAAATTCCAGAAGCTGTGCGCCGACATTTCCGAGTCCGCCCAGCCCCTGGTCTTCAACGGCATGCAGGGCCTGATGGTCAACTGCCCCGGCATGTTCCACAGCCAGGTCGGCGACCTGCTGGCGCGCCAGAGCGGCAGCTTCGCGCTGATGTGGCATGCCAGCACCAAGGGCGTGAAGGTCGGGCTGCGATCGCGCTCGGAGTTCAACTGCATTGCGCTGGCCGAAAGCTTCGGCGGCGGCGGCCATGCCCAGGCCTGCGGCTTCAAGATGGGCAACGAGCGTCTGGTGGAGCTGCTGTCGGGCGTGCTCAAGGCCGATGCCTCGGCCGACTACGCCTACGTGGCCGCGCCGCTGATGGAGCAGCCTGAAACGGGCGCGCCTGCCGAAGCTGCCTGATCCAGCCCGGCCGTCGCCGGCAGGCCCGCACAGGCCTGCCAGCCGGGCAGGGCGCACAGCGCGCGCCAGTGCTGCACATCGGGCACATGGCCCAGCCGGCTCCAGTCGGCCTCCAAGCGCAGCGGCTCGCCCGTCATCGGGTGCGCCAGCTCCAGCGCATGGGCATGCAGCCACAGCCGCTGCAGGCCCAGGCGCTCGGCCCACCAGCGGTTCAGCGGCCCCTTGCCATGCGTGGCGTCGCCAATGATGGGATGGGCCACATGCTTGAGATGGCGGCGTATCTGGTGGCGGCGGCCCGTGGCAGGCAGCGCCTGGACCAGCGAAATCCGCGTGGCCGCATGGCGCGGATCAAAGGCCTCGGGCCATTCGAGCCGGGCCAAGCAGCGCAGCGAAGTCCGTGCGGGCTGGGCTGGCGCGTCCTCGGGCGCATCGTCGGGTCGGAGGGCATGGTCCACCTCCACCGCATCGGGCAGCCAGCCGCGCACCAGCGCCAGGTATTGCTTGCGCACTTGCTGCCCGGCAAACGCCTGGCCCAGCCGCTGCGCGGCCTGGGCATGCAGGGCCATCACCAGCACGCCGCAGGTGCCCTTGTCCAGCCGGTGCGCAGGGTGCACATGGCAGCCCAGCTGGTCGCGCAAGGTCTGCAGCACGAAGCGCGTCTCGTGCGCGTCCAGTCCCGTGCGGTGCACCAGCCAGCCTGCGGGCTTGTAGACCGCCACCAGGTGCTCGTCGCGCCAGAGGATGTGCAGCGGTGCGTCGCCGCACTCCGAGGGCAGCGGCTGGGCGATGGGGGATGAGGGCTGGGACATGAGGGCGTGAGTGTAGGCGCTGCTGTCCACCACGGCCCACGACCCTCTCCCAATACCCCTGCCCAACATCGCCGCTCAGTACCCCCGCGCAGGGCAACGCAGTGCTGCCCGGCAGTGCACGACTGGCTGCTCCTTGGCGATGCAAGATCGCGCCTGGTTCTGCGCTGGCGCATGGACCTCATTTTCGAGCCGCAGTTTTTGAACCTCATCGCAAAGGCACCGCACCGCATGGACCATCGCAGCACCGCTCCCATCCGCATCGCCATCGTCGGCCACGGCAACCTGGGCCGTGGCGTGGAGGTGGCCATTGCCCGCAACCCCGACATGGTGCTGGCCGGCATCTACACCCGCCGCGATCCGGCGCAGCTGCGTCCGCTGCAGCCCGGCACGCCCGTGCACGGCATGGACAGCCTGCTGGCCCATCGCGCAGGCATCGACGTGCTGGTGCTGTGCGGCGGCTCCAAGGACGACCTGCCGCAGCAGTCCCCCGCGCTGGCCGCGCATTTCAGCCTGGTGGACAGCTTTGACACGCATGCGCGCATTCCCGGGCATTTCGAGCTGGTCGACGCGGCGGCCCGCGCGGCGGGCACCACGGCGCTGATCTCGGCCGGCTGGGACCCGGGCATGTTCTCCCTGCAGCGCCTCATGGGCGAGGCCCTGCTGCCAGATGGCGCCACATACACCTTCTGGGGCAAGGGCCTGAGCCAGGGGCACTCCGACGCCATCCGCCGCATTCCCGGCGTGGCCGGCGGCGTGCAGTACACCATTCCCGTGGACGAGGCCGTGCAGCGCGTGCGCAGCGGCGTGCGGCCCGAACTGTCTGCGCGCGAGCGGCACCGGCGCGAGTGCTTTGTGGTGCTGGAGCATGGGGCCGATGCCGACGGCGTGCGCCAGGCCATCACCGGCATGCCGCATTACTTCGACGAGTACGACACCACGGTGCACTTCATCAGCGCGCAGGAGCTGGCCCGTGACCATGCGGCCATGCCGCATGGCGGCTTCGTCATCCGCAGCGGCAGCAGCTCCGATGGGCTGCGCCATTCCATTGAATACCGGCTGCAGCTGGACAGCAACCCGGAGTTCACGGCCAGCGTGCTCGTGGCCTACGCGCGCGCCGTGCACCGGCTGCAGCAATCGGGGCAGACGGGCTGCAGGACCGTCTTTGACGTGGCGCCCGGCCTGCTGTCGCCCAAAACTGCGCAGCAGCTGCGCGCCGAGCTGCTTTAGCCCTGGCCCACGCGGGCCGCGTCTTCCAGCCGGTCCACGTCGCGCAGCGGCTTGAACAGGGTCATCCAGCTGCCGACCACGCCCAGCGTGCACAGGCTGCCCACCACGGCAGCGGGCACCGCGCCCAGCCAGGCGGCGCTGGTGCCGGCACGGAACTCGCCCAGTTCGTTGGACGAGCCGATGAACAGCATGTTCACCGCGTTCACGCGCCCGCGCATGGAGTCGGGCGTGGAAAACTGCACCAGGGCCGAGCGGATGTACACGCTCACCATGTCGGCCGCACCCGCCAGCATCAGCGCCGCCATGGACAGCCAGAACCAGTGCGACAGCGCAAACACCAGATTGGCCACGCCGAAGATGGCCACGGCGGCGAACATCACGCGGCCCACATGGCGCTGTATGGGGCGGGCCGACAGCCACAGGCCCATGGCCACCTCGCCCACGGTCATGGACGAGCGCAGCAGGCCCAGGCCTTCGGGCCCGACCTTGAGCACCTCGTGCGCGTACACGGGCAGCAGGGCCACCACGCCGCCCAGCAGCACGGCGAACAGGTCCAGCGAAATCGTGCCCAGGATGATGGGGCGCGTGCGGATGAAGTGGATGCCTTCGCCAAAGCGCAGCCACAGCGAGCCGCCGGCCGGCGCCATGGCTTCGGCATAGCGCACGGGCACCGTGCCCAGCAGCAGCACGGCCAGCACCAGGGACACGCCGCAGACCGCATAGGTCAGCACGGCGCCGCCCCAGGCGTAGAGCAGGCCGCCCAGCACGGGCGCCGCGATGGCGGCCGTGCGCATCAGCATGCTGTTGGTGGCCAGCGCCTGGGCCAACTGCTCGCGCGGCACGATCTGCGGCAGCAGGCTTTGCAGGGCCGGCCCCGTGAAGGCGCGGCTGCAGCCGAACAGCACCAGCACGGCGTAGATCCAGTGCACATCGTGCGCGGCCGCGCCCTCGTGCCAGGACAGCCACAGCAGCAGCAGGGAGCACAGCGCCGCCACGGTCCAGCTGCCCGACAGCAGGCGCTTGCGGCTCATGCGGTCGCTGAGGTCGCCGGCCGGAATCAGCAGCGCCAGCATGGGCAGGAACTGGGCCAGTCCCACATAGGCCAGGGACATGGGGTCGCGCGTCAGGTCATACACCTGCCAGGCCACGACCACCGCTTGCATCTGCTGGGCGAACATGGACAGCATGCGCGCCATGACGAAGGGAACGAAGGCGCTGCTGCGCAGGCCGGCAGCGGGGCTGTCGGCCGATGAGGGGGGAAGCGGGGAGGAGGGCAAGATCGGATATCCGTGGAGGAGCACGCGCAGTATCTGCGAAATGCCGGCGCCTTGCTGGCCGTTGTGCCCGCTCCACGCTGCCGACGAAGGCATGCGGTCTGCTCCCACAAACACCCGCGGCGCGGCGCGAGAATATGCCATCACGGGTCAGGCCAGAACCCCGCATCAGAGGAGCAACACACCATGTCCATGTTGTCCATGCAATACGCCGGCACCTTGATCGGGCGCGAAGCGGTCATCGACTTCCCCGACAGCAAGGCTGATGTGCGGTACACGCCGCAAGGCCAGATGGTCTGGCATGTGGTCGATTCCCTGGGCCATGTGTCCGACGGCTGCGAACGGCTCAGCTACCTGCAGGTCAGCGACAGCCTGCACTTCCTCAACTGGATCGAGAAAACCGGTTTCACCGTCAGCCAGGTCATAGACACGGCGCAGGGAACGGTGCAGGCCTTCTGGTCCTTTGCCGATCCGGCCAGCGAGGGCGGCCACCGGTCCTCCATGTTCGTCGAAGGCCGTTTCCGCTTTCGCTGAGAACCCTGCCGGTGCTGCGTGAAACATTGCGGCGGCGGCGCAACATGCCTGTTTTTTGAGCGCCACCGGCAAAGCCAAGGCTGGCGCCGCAAACACGGGTTGTCCCGAAGCTTGTCCACAGGCAGGCCCACAGTCGCTGGGCATAACCGTCACGCCATCGTCATTTTCTTCATCCAACGGAAAAATTTCGTGGGATGTGTGCGTGTACTTTCGTCATGATTCAGGTTTTTCGTGGAATTCTGTTCCTGGATCCATCACCGGTGTGCAGCCGCCCGCCGCAGATCAAGGCCCGTGCCCCCGTGAAACATTGCGCGCCTGAGAAACAGGTCCGCAATGCCGCCGCTATGCTGGCCGCATGACCTGGCTGCTTATCGCATTGCATCTGCTGCTCATCGCGGGTTTCGGCCTGCGCATCCTTTTGCGTGACGATGTGCGCCCCGACGTTCGCATGGGCTGGCTCACCGTCATCGTGCTGCTGCCCTACGTCAGTTGCGCGCTGTACTACCTGTTTGGCGAAGTCACGCTGCGCCGCCGCGGCCGGGCCCGGTACCGCAAGGTGCAGGACTTCGCCGCAGGCGCTGCCATGGACCACGGCGCCGCCGTGCCGATAGCGGGCATCGCCCCGCAGTGGCAGGCTGCCTTCGGCTATGCGGCCTCCATCAACCGCTTTGCCGCGCAGCCGGGCCACACCGCGCAGCTCATGGCCGATGGCGCCGAGGCCCGCGCCCGCATGCTGGCCGACATGGACGCCGCCCAGCATGAAATCAACGTGCTGTACTACATCTGGCTGGCTGATCACACGGGCACGGCCGTGGCCCAGGCGCTGGTGCGCGCGGCACGGCGTGGCGTGGTCTGCCGCGCCATGGTGGACGGCCTGGGCTCGCGCGCGCTGCTGCGCACCGACCTCTGGCAGCAGATGGCCCAGGCGGGCGTGCAACTGGCCGTGGCCCTGCCCACCAGCCATCCGATCCGCGTGATGTTCACCAGCCGCCTGGACCTGCGCAACCACCGCAAGATCACCGTGATCGACCAGCGCATCACCTACTGCGGCAGCCAGAACTGCGCGGATGAAGCCTTTGCCGTCAAGGCCCGCTATGCGCCCTGGGTCGATGTCATGCTGCGCATGCAGGGTCCTGTGGTGGCGCAGATGCAGCAGGTGTTCGCCAGCGACTGGGCGCAGGCACGCAGCGTCGCCCAGGTTCCTCCCATGCCGTTGGCTGTCCGGTCCGCAAACGGTCTGCCCGACCGGCCTGCAGGCGGCTTTGCCGCCGTCGTCATTGCCGAAGGCCCGGCCGAGCGGCCCCGCTCCACCTCGCAGCTCGTGTCCACGCTGCTGGCCAGCGCACGGCGCGAGGTCGTGATCTCCACCCCTTACTTCATTCCCGACGCCACGGTGCTCGAGGCCCTGTGCGCCGCCGCCTGGCGCGGCGTGCAGGTCAGTCTCATCCTGCCCGCGCGCAACGATTCGTGGATCGTGGGCGCGGCCAGCCGCAGCACCTACCGCTACCTGCTGCGGGCCGGCGTCATCCTTCATGAATTCCGCCCCGGCCTGCTGCATGCCAAGACCCTGTGCGTGGACGGGCAGGTGGCCCTCGTGGGCTCCACCAACCTGGACCTGCGCAGCTTCGACCTGAATTTCGAGAACAACGTGCTGCTGCAGGACGAGGCCGTGACCCGCGCCATCCGCCAGCGCCAGGGCGAGTACATCCGCCAGTCCGACCGCATCACGGCCGCCCAGGTCCACGCCTGGCCCTGGGGCCGGCGCATCTGGAACAACCTGCTGGCGATGCTCAGTCCGGTGCTGTGAGGCGCAGCCCACAAAAAAGGCCTGCGCAGTGCAGGCCTTCAGGGCTGTGGGGCAGCAGGCGCGCTCAGCGGCCCACGCGCTCGCTTTCGACCACCATGTCCAGCACATAGGCGTAGGCCGATGCGTCGGCCGGCACGTTCTGGCGCTTGTAGCGCTGGATGCGCAGCACGTTGCGGATGCCGGGCTCGTGCTTGTAGCCCTCGATCTCGCTGTAGAAGTTCTCCCACTCGCCGGTGGAGGTCTTCACGCCGTTGTCGCCGTAGCGGATCTCGCGCACGCGCAGGCACTGGAAGTCCTTGATCAGCGGGTGGTTGCAGGCCGTGCGCTGGGGCGCCACTTCCAGGAAGATGCGTTCGCCTGCGCTGCCGTACTGGGTCTGGGCCGTGGGCGAGCCGTCGAGCTGCCAGCGCGTGCCGTCGATGAAGGTGAGCGTCAGGCGAGGCGGTTGCTTGCCTTCGCCCAGTTGCACGGACCATTGCTTGGCCGTGGGCAGGATGCGGGCCACCTTTTGCTCCAGCGCCATCAGCTGGTCGTCGTCGCAGGCCATCAGCGTGCTGGCGGCGCGTTGGGTGGCGATGCGGTTGCCTTCGGTGCGGTAGCCCGTGGTCACCACGTTGCACAGGTTCTTGACGGCCAGGCGCTGGTCGGCGAACTCCAGTTGCAGGGGCCGCTTGCGCGAGGCGGCCGTCAGGAACCAGCTCTGGTCCTCGGTGCCCTGTGGCGTGAAGGCCTGGCGAAGACTCCAGTGGTAGGCGGTCAGCGATTGGGCGTCACCGGGCGGGCCGGCAGGAGCCGACACCTGGGGCTTGGCGCCGTCTTCGGCGTTGCCGCCCTTGTCGATATGGCTGCAGGCGCCGAGCCCCATGGTGACGATCACGGGCAGGCACCAGGTCCAGCTTGGCTTCATGTTGAGTTCCTTGGTTGATGGGTACAGGTACAGGCGCAGCGGCGGCAGGCTTGGGCAGCCCGGGTGCGGCATGAGCCGCACCGGCCCTTGCCGAACCGGGGCACCATAACGCAGATGCGCGGCGGCGCTTGTCAGAACGGGGCGCTATTCACATTCGTTTGCATCTATTTGATGCAGACGGAAAAACCGATTGCTGCAAAGTTGCCGGCCATTGCATTGCGCTCGGGTGAGAATAGGCGGCCAGCCGCCACGCCATCCGCAGGCTGCGGCACCGGAGCAAGGAGCAGGTTCGTGTATCGACGTTGGAGTGCAGCAAACAGGGTGCGTGGCATGCGCTGCGCAGGGGCTTTGGCCGTCATCATGGTGCTGGCGGGCTGCGGCTCGACGATTCCCCAGCATGTGCCGGTGCAGGAGAGCTTCGGCTCCACCGAGACCTTCTCGCGCATGTTCGATGCCTCGCCGGCCCAGACCTGCGAGGCCGCGCGCCGCGCGCTGCTGAGCCAGGGCTACATCGCCATGGCGCGCACGGCCGAACTCATAGAAGGCAGCAAGAGCTTCCAGCCCGACCCGGAGCTGAACCTGCAGATGAACATCCGCGTGGTCTGCGTGCCGGAGACCGCCGACGGCCAGGTCAGCATCGGCTTTGTCACGGCGCTGCAGGACCGCTATACCCTGAAGAAGAGCGCCAACTCGGCCAGCCTGGGCGTGGGTGCGCTGGGGTCCGTGTCGCTGCCGTTCTCCTCGGGCAGCGACTCCATGGTCAAGGTGGGCAGCGAGACGATTGCCAAGAGCGGCTTCTACGACAGCTTCTTCGAGCTGGTCTCGCGCTACCTGGCGCAGGACCGCGACTCCATCGCCGTGCCCACGCCGGTGGCGCCGCAGAACACGATTCCCTCGGCCGACCACTGACGCCGGCGGGCGCCACAGCCCCGTTCACGCCGCCAGGAACAGCGCCGGGTCCACCATGCTGCGGTTGAGCATCACGCCCCAGTGCAGGTGCGGGCCGGTGACGCGGCCCGTGGCGCCGACCTTGCAGAAGGCCTCTCCCGTGTCCAGCTGATCGCCCAGCTTGCACTGCACGCTGCTCAGGTGGCAGTACATGCTCAGCAGGCCACCGCCGTGGTCCAGCCACACGGTGCCGCCGTTGAAGAAATAGTCGCCCACATCCACCACCTTGCCCGGCAGCGGCGCGACGACGTTGGTGCCCGTAGCTGCCGCGATGTCCATGCCGCTGTGCGGATTGCGCGGCTGGCCGTTGAACACGCGGCGCAGGCCGAAGCTGCTGCTGCGCCGGCCCGGCACGGGCTGGCGCATGCGCAGGTCGCCGGGGCGTGCGGGCGGCTCGGTGAACAGCGCCATGATGGTCTGCTGGTGGGCGCGCTCACGCTGGTAGCGCGCATCGTCCTCGGGCGACAGGTCCACGGTCTTGGGCGAGACCTTCAGGCGCTGCTCGGTGTACTTCTTGTCACGCACCTCGTAGGCCAGGGAGCGCGCTGCGCCTTCGCCCTTCACGGTCACGCTGTGGGTGCCAGGTGCGGCCGACAGCGCAATGCCGACCACGGCCGTCCATTCGATCATGTCGCCCACCACCAGCACGGGCACGTCGCCGGCCAGTACCTGGGGTCGCTGGGATGCGGGCCCCAGCGACAGACGGGCCACGCCGCCGGGCACGCGGCTGTCATGGGGCCAGGGGGATTCGCTGGAGGGCGCTGCGGCCTTGGCGGCCCAGGAGGGAAGGATCAGGCCCGCGCCCGAGGCGCACAGGGATTGCACGAACAGTCGGCGGGAGCGGGGATTCGTCGTCGGTATCTGCATGGATGAAGCGGCGGGCTTGGCGCCGGCATGGGGCCGTTATCGATCGCCCCATTGTCCGCCAAGCGTGCGCCAAGCCAAACCTCTGCCGGGCCGTTCAGCGGTCCCGGCGTTCGTCACGTCCGCCGCGCCGTTCCTGCGGGCGGGATGCGTTGGCCATGCGCTGCTGCTGTTGGCGCTGCTCCTGCTGCGCGCGGGCCTGCTGCTGCTGGGCGCGCGCCTGGGCCTGCTGTGCCTGCTGGAGCTGCATGCGTTGCTGCTGCGCCTGACGCTCCTGCATCTGGGCCTGTCGTTGCGCTTGCTGCTGCGCCTGTTGTTGGGCCTGCATTCTGGCCTGCATCTGTTCCTGCGCACGGGCTTGTTGCTGTTGCTGTTGTTGCTGCAACTGCTGCTGGCGGGCCTGCATCTGCGCCTGTTCGCGGGCCTGGTCCCTGGCCTGCATCTGTGCCTGGCGCTGGGCCTGTTGTTGCTGCCGTTGTTGCTGTTGCTGTTGCTGTTGCTGCCGCGACTGCTCCTCGCCACGCAGGCGGGCGGTCTGCATCTCCATCTGCTGTTGCTGCTGCTGGCGCATGCGCGCGGCATCGGCCATGGAACGGTCGCGGTCCTGCCGGTCCTGCTGCCGCATGCCCTGCTGCGCGGCGGCAGACGACCACGAAGGCACGCGGGAATCGCGGCCCCGCTCGCCCGGCATGGCGGCAGCGGGCAGGGCGGCTGGCGGGCGCTGCACCCCTGCAGCCTGGGTCGAATGCGGAGCCTGCGGCCACTTGCCGAACTGGCCCGGCTGCGAGGCCGGCACCGGGTTCATCCTGGGCTGCAACGCTGCCTGCGGCCGGTCATCGGGCCGCAGGCCCGGGCGGCCGCGATCGGCGCCGTCATGCCGGGCAGATCCTTGCGTGGCGCCGGGCGGCAGCATGCCTTGGGAAGTGTACTTTTTTGACGAGTTCGACTCGCTGGGAATGCAGCGGGGGGGGCAGCATGACGTTGCAGAGATGCG
>NZ_JAQOTI010000017.1:0-118428 GCF_028401915.1 Delftia sp. DT-2 | reverse complement strand
AGGTGGCCCGTGCTGGCCTTGGGGGCACCGGGGCCGTTGTAGGTGGTGCCGGGCAGGTCGTAGCGCAGCGTGGAGGTGGCGGTGCTGCCGTACTGGAGCTGGATGGGGCGGCCCAGGGCATCGCGCTGCACGGCGAGGGTGCGGCCTGCGGCGTCCTTGGCGGTGGCGACCAGACCGCGCTGGTCGTAGGTGAGGGAGTTGGCGCCTATGTCCGGTGATTTTTCCTGGGTCATATTGCCCAGGCCATCGCGGCCATAGTCCGTCGCCACTTGCCGGAAATCCTTGACCTGGCTAACAAGATCTGATGGCGTGTATGCAAAATACATGGCCGAAGTCTGATTATCCATTGCATAGATTCTGCGGAATCTGTCCCTTGTTATTCTCAGAGACTTTCCAAATCCATCCACAATCGACGTCAAATCACCGCTATCGTCGTAACCGAAACTTGTCTTCTGACCATCGCCCTTTGTGACGCTGGCAACTCGGTTGATCGCGTTGATGGTACGACTCACTTCGTATGCGACACCTGATGTCGTGCCAACTTTCTCTTGAATCTGGTTCCCCATGCCATCCAGGACATAGGATCCTGAAGCGCCACGGTTGTCAGACCACCCCGTCAGTCTCTGAGCAGCATCATATTGATAGCGGAGTACATATCCATTTGAATACTCCACTTTCTGAACAAGACCATTAGCAAAGTATTCATATTTCGTATTTAACCCCAAAGAGCCTATGCTGGCGAGTCTCCCCCTCGCATCATACGTCAACTGGTATTCCGCACCATTCGACCCAACGAATGACAGAAGACGACCCAAACCATCGTAGCTGGAAAACCGGTCAATATGTCCCAAGGCATTTGTTTCCGTCAGGCGGTTGTCTTTTTCATCATAGGTATATGACGCCACCAGACTGCCGGAATCCTTGAAATAGTGCAGATTGCCTCTGTCATCCCATGACCAATCAAGCGCCCTGCTGTCTCCCGCTCCGCTGGTAACACTGCGAGTCAGGTTGCCACGGCTGTCGTACTCCATATCCCTGACCAAACCATCACCTGTAATTCTGATGGGCTTTCTCAGCACAGGATGCCAGGAGATGCGAGTAACCTTTTCACCCTTGTTCTGGGATATCTCTATAGGCAGATTTCGCTTTTTATCCCATTGATATGCAGTCAAATACCAGTTGTAGCCAGAGTGCTCCTTCAGAAAACCATCGTTGTCATAAAAAACATTTTTGACAGGATCATCCTGATAGATGGTTACGCGTGAGGTGGACGTTGAACTATACACCCGCCCTCCAGGAACGGATGTATTAGCGACATACACGGTTTCACCCAACGGGGAAGTGACTGCTGTAGAGGATGAGTGATAAGCGAACCGAAATTCTTCCACCCCGGCATTTTTTCTCGAAACAACTACCTTCTTGTCGTTGTATATATATTCGCCAACCCTTGCCCCCGTCTCATCAATCTTACCCGCGAGCATGCCTCCATCTTCGTATAGATACCCCTTGGCAGAACCGTCGTTGTACTTCACGGACACAAGAAGACCTGCTTGGGCCTCGAACTGAACCGCATGCCCATGGCTGGGAATCATCCGAGACACCAGTCCAGTCGCGTCATACTCAAAGACAATGCTTCTAGAGAAATTGTTTCCGATTTTCAGCAGCTGCCCGTGATCGGAAAATATATATTCATAATAATCTCCGTTGGGCAAGGTCTTTTTGGACAAACGGCCGTTGTTGTCAAATTGATACTTGACCTCACGCTCATTGATATAAATCCATCCATTGTCAATTCGAAAGAACTGGCGCCCCTTCATTGCACTGACGAACTCGCCGGGGGTGTAGCTCCCACTAGATTCAGGCAAATTAGACCCAGGAATAAATCTGTAAAAAATGGCCTGATCACCAGCGGCAGAAGCAATGATGACGGATTCGTGATCTCCTTTTTTCAGAGCTTTTGTTCTGTCGCCTTTCAATGGATCAATATTGTTGCGCTCAAACTTTAGCCAGATGACGTGATTGTTTGACCAACCTTTTCCATAAGAGACCGGCGGATGCTCAGCACGACCATTGGCCCAGGCGCTGTTATATACGCGTACCACATCCAGTGAGGCGGGGCGCTGATCCTGAAAATCTTTATCATACTCCACCTTGTTGCCTGTGGCGACTTGAACAGGATTTCCGACAGTACCGGGAAATGAGCCCAAAGGCATTCCAAATTCGCCTCTTGTGCACATGGGAGCAACTTCTTCCACCATCGGTGGTTGCAAAGATGCAGGATTTGCACGCCAGCAGCCGCTGCTGCTAATATCATTAAAATATGTGCCTGTCCAATCCACTGGGCCTGTCACTCTGTCATAACAGTCTGCATATCTCAAACTATTAACATAAAATGACCCT
This sequence comes from Delftia sp. DT-2, assembly GCF_028401915.1. Taxonomy (NCBI): domain Bacteria; kingdom Pseudomonadati; phylum Pseudomonadota; class Betaproteobacteria; order Burkholderiales; family Comamonadaceae; genus Delftia; species Delftia sp. DT-2. The sequence continues at coordinate 116,028 of NZ_JAQOTI010000017.1, read as the reverse complement.
CCCCCATACGGTGGCCCCGGACATTCTCCTTTTGAGTTAGCAAACTGATATTGATACCATCCACCAGTTCTGTATCCCAATAATTGTTTGGAATTTATAAATCCATCATAGTGATGAGAATTTGGGGGATTTACCCCAGTTTCAAAATAACACATGCCTTCATCTTTAACAAAAGCGAACTCTTGCTCCATCACTTCTTCAACTGAGTTCCCACCGAAACGCGGACCTTGATGAGTCCATGGCGAAGTAAATAATGGAGTCAAGCTGCACTCGACGCCATGAATCAATGAGTATTTATTTTCTATGCATGCCTTCCCATAGTCCGCAGCATGAGCCGGCATTGAAATAATCGAGACAATCAATACGAACAATTTTATAAAAACTCTCAAAATACCCCTCCCAATATTTTCGAAATCCATAATCAAGTTAAATTCCTTGAATACACATAGCACACAGCAATGACATTGCATCACCGTGTTTGGCGTTACGGAATCACATTTTTCTTACAAAGAAGAACGCTGTCAACTCAAATCGCGACAGCATTCCAAATTCCTGGCACACCAGCTAGCAGAGATGCCCCCTCAACAACACAGGCATACAGCAAATTCATTGCAAATCAATGGGTTGCACATCATTCGTAATACTGATCAATTCGCTATGCCCCAGCACTGGTGACCCGAATCAAATCAGGAACGTCCAAGAAGGAAGTGAGAACAAATCGATAGACACTGAATCCTCTGCCATCCCAAGGCTTCTTCCACAAATTTCCAGCACCGCCCAGCGGGATGCAGTAGGCGATGAAGCCAGGCCCACAGCCCGCGCTCAACAGCAGGCAGGCTTGCCTGGCAGCGCATTGAGACTTTTCCGGGAAAACCGGTCAAAACAAGCAAAATCAAGTGGTCGCTTTCGGTGTCCAACAGTCGCACCCTGACGAATCCATTGGCGATCGAGTACTCGTACTCATCAAGCAGGCACCCTTTCAGGATCTGCGCAACGCACCACCTCGGCAAATAGGAGGATTCGGACAGTAGGCCGTTCGAGCTGGCACCGAGGCTGGCCGCGCTCCTAGTCCTGCCCCGGTCATCGTGCTGCGTCCACAAGGCTCCAAAGACCCTCTCTCCGACCCTGTCACACATCCGTCCATGCCTTCTGCAATAATTGCCGCAACAATCATTGCGCAGTCAATCATTTCACTTGCAAGACACCATGACCCAGCCACCCCTGCCCAACGGCCTGCAGCCCTCGGACTTCTACAGCCCTGGCAGCTACACGCCCTTCGAGAGCGTGGGGTTCCTCATGCGCAAGGTGCTCAGCTCCATCCTCCAGCAGGCCGATGCGCAGTTGGCCGAGCATGAGCTGACCTATGTGCAGTGGCTGCCGCTGTACAAGCTGCTGCTGTGCAGCGACGCCACGAATGCCGGCATGGCACGTGACCTGGGGCTGGATCCGGCCTCCATCACGCGGGCGCTGGACCGGCTCGAATCCAAGGGCATGCTGCGGCGCGAGCGCTCCACGGTGGACCGGCGCGTGGTCAAGCTGGTGCTGACCGATGAAGGCCGCGCCATGGCGGCCAAGGTGCCGCAGGTGCTGTCCAGCGTGATGAATGCCCATATGGCCGGCTTCAGCCATGACGAGTCGCGCCAGCTGCTGGACATGCTGCGCCGCCTGCTGGCCAATGGCGATGCGATGCGCGCGCCGGAAGCCGCGCCGCCGGCCCCTGCGCCTGCCACGCCCGTCGGCTGACAGCGCCAGCCCCCTTTTTCCGCCCCGGTTTCCGATTTCCTGATTCTTGACCCCCAAACAGGCAGACCACCATGCCCAAATCCTCTGTTTCCGTGTCCGCCGCGCCCCGCCGCGTGGCCGCCGCAGCGGCCACCCTGTGCGCCGCGCTGGCCCTGGCCGGTTGTGCTTCCCAGGGCCCGGCCCATGAGCCGCTGGCCCGGCTGGGCGCCGCCGACCTGGGTCTGACGGCCCAGTCCGAGACAGGCGCCAATACCAGCCTGCCCGCCGCCGATTGGTGGAAGTCCCTGGGCGATGCCCAGCTGGACGGCCTGATCGCCCAGGCGCTGCAGGGCAGCCCCAGCCTGGCCATGAGCCGCGCCCGCTTCGACAAGGCCGCCGCCCTGGCCACGGCCACCAGCACGGCCACCGATGTGCGCGGCACGCTCGGCGTCGACGCCACGCGCCAGCACTACAGCGCCAACGGCCTGGTGCCTGCTCCCATTGCCGGCCATACCTACAACACCGGCAACCTGCAGGCCGGGCTGAGCTGGACGCCGGATTTCTTTGGCCGCCATGCGGCCGACCTGCAGGCCGCCCTGGGCCAGGCCCGTGCCGCCCAGGCCGACAGCGCCGCCGCTGCCAACCAGTTGGCCGCCCAGGTGGCGCGCAGCTATGTGGCGCTGGCCCGGCTGATTGCCCAAAAGGATGTGGCCGGCCGCACGCTGACCCAGCGCCAGTCGCTGCTGGAGCTGAGCCAGCAGCGCACGCGCGCCGGGCTGGACAGCCAGGTGGAGCTGACCCAGGCCCAGGCCGGCCTGCCCGATGCCGGCACCCAGATCGAGATGCTGGACGAGCAGATCACGCTGGCGCGCCGCACCATCGCCGTGCTCTGCGGCCAGGCGCCCGAGGCGCAGCTGCAGCTGGCGCCCCGTCTGGCCGCGCTGCAGATCCAGGCCATGCCCGGCCAGTTGGGCGCAGACCTGCTGGGCCGCCGCCCCGACGTGGTGGCCGCACGCTGGCGCGTGGAGTCCGCAACGCAGGGCATAGAGAGCGCGCGGGCGGATTTCTACCCCGATATCAACCTGACGGCCTTCATCGGCCTCAACGCCGTCGGGCTGGACAACCTGTTCAAGGGCAGCTCGCGCCAGATGGGCGTGACGCCCGCGCTGCGCCTGCCCCTGTTCGACGGCAAGCGCCTGCGCGCCCAGTTGCGCGGCACGCAGGCCGACCTGGACACCGCCATTGCCCAGTACAACGGCGTGGTGCTCGATGCGGTCAAGGAAGCGGGTGACGCCATCACGTCCGTGCAATCGCTGGTGCGCCAACAGCAGCTGCAGGCCGAGTCGCTGGAGAAGGCCGAACGCGCCTACGACTTTGCAGTGCAGCGCTACAAGGCCGGCCTGGCCAGCCAGGTGACGGTGCTCAACACCGAGACCCAGGTGATCACCCAGCGCCGCCTGGACGTGGACCTGCGCGCCCGCGCGCTGGACACGCGCGTGTCGCTGATGAAGGCCCTGGGCGGCGGCTGGACCGATGGCACGGATGCCGTGCAGGTCAGCCAGCACTGAGATCGCAACCCGCACAGGAATCCACCGCACTCTTGACCCTCCACCGGGCAGACCGCCAGCCAGCGTGACAGACCGCCAGCCCCCTGCCCCGGCCGCACAACCACATTCACAGATAACAAAGCGCCGAACACCATGACCGATACCAACAAGCAAGCATCCAATGCACCCGCTGCCGCAGCCTCGCCCGTGGCCAACCCGCAGGGCCGCCGCAAGGGCCTGACCATCGTGGCCGCCGCCGTCGCGGTGGCCGCCGTCGCCTGGGGCGGCTGGCACTGGATGGTGGCGCGCAACTACCAGACCACGGACAACGCCTATGTGGCGGGCAACGTGGTGCAGATCACGCCGCAGGTCGGCGGCACGGTGATCAGCATCGGCGCCGACGACACCGACTACGTCAAGCCCGGCCAGCTGCTGGTGCAGCTGGACTCGGCCGATGCCCTGGTCGCCCTGTCCCAGGCCGAGTCGCAGCTGGCCCAGACCGTGCGCCAGGTGCGCACGCTGTACGCCAACAATGCCCCCCTGGTCGCCCAGGTGGCCCAGCGCGAGGCCGATCTGGCCCGCCTGCAGGCCGATGCCGCCCGCGCCCGCGAGGATGTGGAGCGCCGCCGCCCGCTGCTGGCCACGGGCGCCGTGGGCAAGGAGGAGTTCGACCACGCCCAGTCCCTGGCCCGCACGGCCGGCAATGCCGCCTCGGCAGCCGAAGCCGCCGTGCGCGCCGCCAAGGCGCAGCTGACGGCTGCCGAAGCCCAGACCAAGGGCAGCAGCGCCGAAGAGCACCCCAGCGTGATCGCCGCCTCCGCCAAGGTGCGCGAAGCCTATCTTGCGCTGCAGCGCACGCGCCTGGTCTCGCCCGTGGAAGGCTATGTGGCCAAGCGCGGCGTGCAGTTGGGCCAGCGCGTGGCCTCGGGCGCGCCGCTGATGACGGTGGTGGGCCTGCACAACCTCTGGGTGGATGCCAACTTCAAGGAAAGCCAGCTGGCCCAGCTGCGCATAGGCCAGAAGACCGAGCTGACGGCCGATGTCTACGGCGACAAGATCAGCTACCACGGCACCGTGGTGGGCATGGGCGCAGGAACCGGCGCGGCCTTCTCGCTGCTGCCCGCGCAGAACGCCACCGGCAACTGGATCAAGGTGGTGCAGCGCGTGCCCGTGCGCATTGCGCTGGCGCCGGAAGACCTGGCACAGCACCCGCTGCGCGTGGGCCTGTCCATGGAAGTCAAGGTGGACGTGCGAGACCAGCAGGGCGAGGTGCTGGCAACGACCACGCGCAACGCACCCGTGGCCCAGACCTCTGTCTACGACATGGCGCTGCCGCAGGCCGAGGAGCGCATTGCCCACATCGTGGCGGGCCAGAACGTGGCACCGCTCAAGCAGTTGCCCGAGCTGCCGCCCGTGGCCATGGCCGAGGTGCAGGACAGGGCCCAGGGCAAGGCGCCAGCCGCCGTGGCCTCCGCGCCGGTTGACGCGCAGGCCATGCAGTCCAGGTAAGCAGGCATCGCTCCCCCGCCTTCCCAGAACCTACGCGGACTGCCTATGACTTCCTCTACCACCGCCGTGCCGGAGCCGGCGCCGCCGGTCGCCCCCTCGGCGCCGCCGGCCATGCCTGCACGGCCGGTCCCGCTCAAGGGCGCCCAGCTGGCCCTGGGTACGCTGGCCCTGTCGCTGGCCACCTTCATGAACGTGCTGGACTCGTCCATTGCCAACGTCGCCATTCCGGCGATTTCCGGCGACGTGGGCGTCAGCCCCAGCCAGGGCACCTGGGTGATCACCAGCTTTGGCGTGGCCAACGCCATCTCGGTGCCGCTCACGGGCTGGCTCACCCAGCGCTTCGGCGCCGTGCGCCTGTTCACCATGAGCGTGCTGCTGTTCGTGCTGACGTCCTGGCTGTGCGGCTTTGCCTCGTCGCTGGAGACGCTGGTGCTGTTCCGCGTGCTCCAGGGCCTGGTTGCCGGCCCCATGATCCCGCTGTCGCAGACGCTGCTGCTGTCCAGCTATCCCCCGGCCAAGGCCGGGGTGGCCCTGGCGCTGTGGGGAATGACCACCCTGGTGGCCCCCGTGGTCGGCCCGCTGCTGGGCGGCTGGATCACGGACAACATCTCCTGGCCCTGGATCTTCTATATCAATGTGCCGGTGGGCCTGCTGTCGGCCCTGATGACCTGGAGCATCTACCGCAGCCGCGAGACCCCCACGCGCAAGCTGCCCATCGACTCCGTGGGCCTGGCCCTGCTGGTGCTGTGGGTGGGCGCGCTGCAGCTGATGCTGGACAAGGGCAAGGAGCTGGACTGGTTCGCCTCGGGCGAGATCATCACGCTGTGCGTGCTGGCCATCGTGAGCTTCGTGGTCTTCCTGGTCTGGGAGCTGACGGATGCGCACCCGGTGGTGGACCTGCGCCTGTTCATGCGCCGCAATTTCGCGGCCGGCACAGTGGCGCTGTCGATTGCCTACGGCCTGTTCTTCGGCAACGTGGTGCTGCTGCCCCTGTGGCTGCAGCAGTGGATGGGCTACACCTCCACCACGGCCGGCATGGCACTGGCGCCGGTAGGCATCTTCGCCATCATCCTGACACCGCTGGTGGGACGCAAGGTCACGCAGTGGGACCCGCGCAGGATGGCCACGGGCGCCTTCATCGTGTTCGCCCTGGTGCTGTGGATGCGCTCGCGCTTCACGGTGGAGACGGACTTCATGCACATCCTGGTGCCCACGCTGATCCAGGGCGCGGCCATGGCCTTCTTCTTCATTCCGCTGACCACGATCACGCTGTCGGGCATTTCGCCGGACCGTATCCCGGCCGCCGCCGGCCTGAGCAACTTCGTGCGGATCACGGCGGGCGCCATGGGCACCTCCATCGCCACCACGCTGTGGGAAAACCGCGCCGCGCTGCACCACGCCCATCTGACAGAAGGGCTGGTCCAGGGCCAGGGCGTGTTCGGCGTCACCCTGCAGGGGCTGCAGGCCGCAGGCCTGAGCCAGGCGCAGGCGCTGGCCCAGATCAACCGGCTGGTAGACCAGCAGGCCTACACGCGCGCCGCCGACGACATCTTCCTGGCGTCGTCCGTGCTGTTCCTGGTGCTGATCGTGCTGATCTGGATGACCAGGCGCCCCGCGGGCCATGCCGGCGGTGCCGAGGCGGCCGGCGCCCATTGATGACCAGCCTCCGGGCCATCACCACAAGGAGCTGCCTGCAGGGGCAGCTCCTTTTTTGTTTACATGACGACACGCAAGGCGCCTTGAACGGGGCCGCCAAGACCACCATCTCGACAGGGCTGCGCCATCGGTTCCATGATGGCGGCGGCCTGAACACCGACGGAGCACCGTGAAAACAATCCGCATCTTCCGCGCCCCGATTGCCGACTACTCCCAATCGCCCCAATCGTCGGCCGGGCGCTTTCGCAACATCCATCCCCGCCCGGCCAATGCCCCCCAGCCCGACGCCAAGGTGATGTGGGACTTCTTCTTCAACAAGCCCAAGGACACCGAGCCTGCGGCGCCCCTGCCCGTGCAGCGGCTCACCCCGGCCGACCTGGCCGCCGCGCCCGAGCGCAGCCTGTACCGCCTGGGCCACTCCACGCTGCTGATGAAACTGCGCGGCGGCTGGTGGATCACCGACCCGGTGTTTGCCGAGCGCGCCTCGCCCTTTTCCTTCATCGGCCCCAAGCGCTTTCATGCGCCGCCCATCGCCCTGCATGAACTGCCCGCGCTGCGCGGCGTGGTGCTCTCGCACGACCACTACGACCATCTGGACCGTGCCACCATCCGCGCCCTGGCGCCCCGGGTCGACTTCTTCCTGTGCACGCTGGGCGTGGGCGACCGGCTCATGGCCTGGGGCGTGGCCCCCGAGAAGGTGCGCCAGTTCGACTGGTGGCAGGACGTGCAGGTGGACGGCCTGCGCTTCACGGCCACGCCGGCCCAGCATTTCTCGGGCCGGGGCCTGCGCGACGGCAACCGCACGCTGTGGGCGTCCTGGGTCATCGAGGACCTGGCAAGCGCCGACACGCTGCGTGTCTTCTTCAGCGGCGACGGCGGCTATTTCGACGGCTTTGCGGAAATCGGCCGGCGCTTCGGCCCCTTCGACCTCACGCTGATGGAGACCGGCGCCTACGACCCGCACTGGCCCTATGTCCACATGCACCCGGCCCAGACCGTGCAGGCCCACCGCGACCTGGGCGGACGCTGGCTGCTGCCCATTCACAACGGCACCTTCAGCCTGGCCATGCATGCCTGGTGGGACCCCTTCGAGCGCGTGCTGGCCCTGGGCGCCGAGCACGGCATTGCCGTGGCCACGCCCATGATGGGCGAGCGCGTGGACCTGGCCGCCCCCCATGCAGGCGAGCGCTGGTGGCGCGCCCTGGTATCTGAGGTCACGCAGGACGGAGCCGCGCCGGCACCCCGACCCCAGCCGCGATAAACGCGTTTTTGCTGCATTGCGTCATCGGCCTACGCGGGCCGGCATGCATCTGGCTAAAGTGGAACCGGCAAGTGGATCTGGCAGGTAGATCCGGCAAATGGATCCAGAGCTTCAGGAGCGCACATGGCAAACCGCAAATCTTCCAAGGCCGCTTCGGTGGCCCGTCAGGCCACCGATCTGGCCATTGCCGCGCCGCAGGTGGTGGCGCACAGGCTCACCCGCATGGCGCTGGCCGGGGCCAATCCCTCCGCACGGGACCGGCGCGAATTCACGCGCATGGTGTCCGAGAAACAGACAGCCTTCCACCAATCCTGGGCCGCCATGGGCCTGCAGTCCATGGTCGCCAGCCAGGCCCTGATGCAGGCCTGGATGCGCATGTGGTGGATGCCCTGGAGCGCCTCCACCTGGAATGGGGGCGCACTGGCATCGCAGGCCTCGCAATGGAACAACGCCATGTGGGGCGTGGTGGGCAAGGGCATGGCGCCCGTGCACCGCACTGCAGTGGCCAACGCCCGGCGCCTGGCGCGCGGCTGATCCACCCATATCAAACCCGCTTCATTGACTGGAGCGGCACGGCGCGGCAGGGCTGATGCGGGGGCGAGGTTCAGGTATCCTCGCGGCCTTCGTTCCGTTTTGCTGCGCTGCCGCATTTCCAGGCATGGACTCCATGCAGAGACTGAAAACACGGCCGCGGCAGGCGGATTTCCCCCTTTCTGCCATCGCTTTGCCAGTCTTCCCCGGAGTTCTCTGATGACACACAAGGCCCCGCCAACCGGCCAGGGCCTGCACGGTCAAGACGACCTGCAGCGCAATCTCACCAACCGCCACATCCAGCTCATCGCCATCGGCGGTGCCATCGGCACGGGCCTGTTCATGGGCTCGGGCAAGACCATCAGCCTGGCGGGTCCGTCCATCGTCTTCGTCTACGCCATCATCGGCGTGATGCTGTTCTTCGTGATGCGGGCCATGGGCGAGCTGCTGCTGTCCAACCTGCAGTACCGATCCTTCATCGATTTCTCGGCCGATCTGCTGGGGCCCTGGGCGGGCTTCTTCACGGGCTGGACGTACTGGTTCTGCTGGATCGTCACGGGCATTGCCGACGTGATCGCCATCTCGGCCTACTCGCAGTTCTGGTTCCCCGGCCTGCCCCAGTGGGCCCCGGCCATTGCCTGCGTGGGCCTGCTGCTGGGCCTGAACCTGCTGACGGTGAAGCTGTTCGGCGAGATCGAGTTCTGGTTCGCCATGATCAAGATCGTGGCCATCGTGGCCCTGGTGGCAACGGGGCTGTACATGGTGGGGGCCGCCTTCGTCTCGCCTGCGGGGCGTGCGGCCAGCCTGTCCAACCTCTGGAACGACGGCGGCATGTTCCCCAACGGGATGATGGGCTTTTTCGCGGGCTTCCAGATCGCCGTGTTCGCCTTCGTGGGCATCGAGCTGGTGGGCACCACGGCCGCCGAGGCCAAGGACCCCGAGCGCACGCTGCCGCGCGCCATCAATTCGATTCCCGTGCGCATCATCGTGTTCTACGTGCTGGCCCTGATCGCCATCATGGCCGTCACCCCCTGGCGCGACGTGGTGCCGGGCAAGAGCCCGTTCGTGGAGCTGTTCGTGCTCGCAGGCCTGCCGGCCGCCGCGGGCGTGATCAATTTCGTGGTACTGACCTCGGCCGCCTCGTCGGCCAACAGCGGTGTGTTCTCCACCAGCCGCATGCTCTACGGCCTGGCGCTCAAGGGCGATGCGCCCAAGTCCTTCCACCGGCTGTCGCGCAGCAGCGTGCCCTCGCGCGGGCTGCTGTTTTCCTGCACCTGCCTGCTGGCCGGCGCCTTCCTGATGTGGGTGGTGCCCGATCTGGTGGAGGCCTTCACGCTGGTGACCACGGTATCGGCCATCCTGTTCATGTTCGTGTGGTCGCTGATCCTGCTGTCGTACATGGCCTACCGGCGCCAGCGCGCGGCCCTGCATGAGGCTTCGCGCTACAAGATGCCGGGCGGCGTGGCCATGTGCTGGGCCTGCCTGGCGTTCTTTGCGGCCATCCTGGGCCTGCTCACCCTGCAGGCCGACACGCGCCAGGCGCTGGTGGTGACGCCGGCCTGGTTTGCCCTGCTGGCCATTGCCTACCAGTTCGTGCGTCGCCGGGCATCGAGCCAACCCTCGGGCAGCTGCGCTGAGCCTTCCAGCGCCCTGCCGGGCGCCGTGGCCAAGCCGCGCTGACGTGGTTTCTGGCCGCCCCCTGCGCTCCGGGGCGGCCTTTGCACGGAGGCGCCGCACCCCGTGCTCCCTCTCAGCGCCCTGCCGACCCCCGTCATTTTTGTGCACCAGACTTGTGCACAACGCCTCAGGCGTGTCCAGCGATTAGATAACGCGTGAACAAAAAACAACTGTCTTTACGTGAAGAGAAAGATGTAGATACAAATCGTTATCATTCGCGCCTTGATTTTTAACCCATACGGAACTTTACAAAGATGGTCAGAATCTCGGTGCTCCGCCCGCTTCCTCTTTGCGTCGCCCTGGCATGCACAGCCATGGCCCATGCCCAGACGGCCGACAGCAAGGCCGACACGTCCCTGTCCACCGTGGTGGTGACCGCCTCGGGCACGGCCGTGGACATCAAGGAGGCGCCGGCCAGCATCAGCGTGATCACGCGGGAAGACATCGAGCGCAAGCCCGTCACCAGCATCGGCGAGCTGCTGTCCACCATTCCCGGCGTGACCGGCGGTCTGTCGGGCACGGGCGCCCAGTCCAAGATCAAGCTGCGCGGCCTGCCCGAGAAGTACACGCTGATCCTGGTGGACGGCAAGCGCCAGGGCAACTCGGCCGGCATCAACTACCGTGACGACCTGGGCTCGCAGGACCTGGACTGGATCTCGCCCGAGATGATCGAGCGCATCGAGGTCGTGCGCGGCCCCATGTCCTCGCTGTACGGCTCCGACGCCATGGGCGGCGTGATCAACATCATCACGCGCAAGATCGGCAAGCGCTGGAGCGGCTCGACCACGCTGAACTACAGCAAGCCCTCCGACGGCGACCGCGGCGACACGCGCCAGCTGGGCTTCAACATCAGCGGCCCGCTGTCCGACAAGTTCGGCCTGCGCCTGGGCGGCAACTACACGGACCGCGCTGCCGACGAGGGCACGGGCGGCTTCCCGGGCACCTACCAGTCCACGGCCGGCTCGCGCAAGCAAAACCTCAACGCCCTGCTCAACTGGCAGCTCACGCCCGACCAGGTGATCGGCATCGAGGCCGCGCAAGGCATCCAGCGCGCCACGGGCTCCGATCGGTTGGTGAATGGACGCCCCGTGGTATCGCAATGGGGCCTGAGCAAGCTGGAGCAGACCAAGTTCGGCCTCAGCCACGATGGCCGCTGGGGCGACATGACCTCCAAGCTCGACCTCGTGCACAACAAGTACGAGGACAAGGGCGACACCATCGGCAACAACTCCAAGGAAACCACGCTGGACGGCCGCATCGACAAGCCGTTGAAGCTGTGGGGCCTGGACCAGGCCATGACGCTGGGCATGCAGTGGCGCCGCGAGTCGCTGGACAACCGCGACACCATCGGCCTGGCTCCCATCGACTACGCGGGGCGCCCGGTCTCGGGCTCGGGCCTGAGCGCCACCACCTGGGCGCTGTTCGGCGAGGACCAGATCTTCCTGCGCGAGAACCTGGCGCTGACGCTGGGCCTGCGCATGGACCACCACCAGAAATACGGCAACAACTGGAGCCCGCGCGCCTACCTGGTCTACCACCCGGCATCGGAGTGGACAGTGCGCGGCGGCGTCTCGCGCGGCTTCCGTGCGCCCAACCTGAAGGAAAACTCGGCCAGCGCCGCCACGCAATCCGGGGGCAACGGCTGCCGCAGCCTGGCCGGCATGGGCTGGACCAGCACCAGCGTCAACGCCGACGGCACGCGCGGCTGCTACATGGCCGGCAACCCCGACCTGCAGCCCGAGACCAGCACCAACTTCGAGCTGGGCACCAGCTGGGACCGCAATGGCTGGGCCCTGGGCGCCACGTACTTCCACACCAACTTCAAGAACAAGATCGACTACCAGCCGCTGGGCTTGTACAACGGCTTCTGGTGGACCCGCATGGCCAACGCCCAGCGTGCCCGCACGCGCGGCCTGGAAGGCTTCGTGAACGTTCCCCTGGCCAAGGGCCTGACCTGGAACACCAATATCACCAAGATGTTCGAGTCCAAGAACCTGAGCACCGGCGCCTCGCTGCTGGCCGTGCCCGAGCTGTCCATCTACTCGTCGCTGCAGTGGCAGATCCGCCAGGGCTGGTCCGCCATGTTCAGCGCCCGCCACGTGGGCAAGGAAGTCGTGACCACGGGCACGGCCACCACCTTCGCCAAGGCCTACACGACGTTCGACGTGTCCATGAACTACAACGTCACCGACTCGATGACCCTGCGCGCCGGCATCATCAACCTGACCGACAAGGAAACCCGCACCATCGGCGCCAACTACGACAACGGCGGCCGTACCTACTTCGTGGGGATGACGGCCAGGTTCTGATGGCCTGTCACCAGCCCTTGCGCTGACCCAGACAAAGCGCCCGTTGTGACGGGCGCTTTTTTCATGGCGAAGAGCAAAGCCTCACTCCCAGACACCGCCCTGCGCAGGGGGCTTGCGCGTCAGCAATTCCTCGTCTGTCAAGGGCCGGCCTGTCCAGACATTCACCTTCGAGGCCCCGGCCGCGCTGCCCAGCTCGCGCAAGGCCCTCAGTTCCACCTGGGTGAATCCGCCCTCGGGGTCGCCCAGCGGATGGATGACGATGTGCGGGGAGGCCGCCAGCCAGCCCCCGGCTTGCATGCGCCTGAGCTGGTACTTGAGCAGGTGCTCGGCCAGCACGAAGTCCGATATCAGCGAGCGCGGATGCGCGAACGGATTGACGACTTCCGCAGGCTCCGATGCAGCCGCGAGCCTGGCCTGCGGGCCGGCCGCCAGAATCCGGCGCCGGGGCGGCGGACTCAGAGCCAGCTCGGGAACCTCCGAGATGGTCTGCCCGGTCTTTGGATCCTTCAGCGTCAGGCGCTCGGGAGAAATCTGTACGTAGATGAGTGGCAGGAAGGCAGAGAGCATGGACATCCATCAATCGATTTTCTGAACCACGGTCTGGCCCGGCAGCAAGGCCCGGCCATCCCCGTCGCGCGGCAGCATGGGCTCGACAGGCAGGCCGCTGTGGCGATCCAGCAGCAGCGAATGTGCCTCGCCCGGCGCGAACAGATGGCCTTCGCCCCATTGCCGCAAGGCCACGATGACGGGGAACAGGTCCAGCCCCCGGGCCGTCAGCACATATTCCAGGTAGGCCGAGCCTTCGGCGGCCGGGCGGGTTTCGAGGATGCCGGCCTCCACCAGCCGGCGCAGCCGGTCGGCCAGGATATTGCGGGCCGCGCCCAGGCTGCGCTGGAAATCGCCAAAGCGGCTGATGCCGTCAAAGGCATCGCGCACGATGAGCAGCGACCAGCGGTCGCCGATCACATCCAGGGAGCGGGCCACCGGACAGGGCTGTGGTGTGTCAGGACGGATGTCTTCTTTCATGGCGTCATTTTGGTTGCATTTCAAAACTGGTTCAACTAGCATTCAAACAGTTTTGTTTTGCAACTGGATTCAACCCATGAACGCCTTCCCTGCCCCGGACACGGTCCGCATGCCGCGCAGCCTGGTGCTGCTGTTCGCCGCTGCCAGCGGCCTGAGCGTGGCCAATGTCTACTACGCCCAGCCGCTGCTGGAGGCGCTGGCGGCCGACTTCGGCATCAGCCATGCGGCCGTGGGCGGCGTGGTCACCGCCACGCAGGCCGGTTGCGCGCTGGCGCTGCTGCTGCTGGTGCCGCTGGGCGACCGGCTGGAGCGGCGGCGGCTCATGCTTTTGCAGTTGCTGGGCCTGGTGCTGGCCCTGGCGGCCGTCAGCACCGCGCGTTCGGCCGTTCTGCTGCTGGCGGGCATGCTGGCCGTGGGCCTGCTGGGCACGGCCATGACGCAGGGGCTGATCGCCTATGCGGCCAGCGCCAGCCAGGCGCATGAGCGCGGGCGCGTGGTAGGCGCGGCCCAGGGCGGGGTTTTCATCGGCCTGCTTTTGGCGCGCGTGTTTGCCGGCGCCGTGGGTGACCTGGCCGGCTGGCGCGGCGTCTATGCCTGCTCGGCCCTGCTGATGCTGGCCCTGGCCTGGCCCCTGTGGCGGCAACTGCCCCGGCTGGCGGCGCCCTTGCATGCACCCAGCTACACGCAGCTGCTCGCCTCCATGCTCCAGCTGCTGCGCCAGGACCGCATGCTGCGCACACGCGGCATGCTGGCCCTGCTGATGTTTGCCACCTTCAACATCTTCTGGAGTGCCCTGGTCCTGCCCCTGAGTGCGCCGCCCTACAGCCTGTCACTCACGGCCATTGGCGCCTTTGGCCTGGCCGGTGTGGTCGGCGCACTGGCCGCAGCCCGTGCCGGGCACTGGGCCGACCAGGGTTTTGCGCAGCGCACCAGCCTGGGCGCGCTGGTGATCCTGCTGCTGGCCTGGGCGCCGCTGGCATTGCTGGAGCAGTCGCTGTGGGCGCTGGTCGCCGGCATCGTGCTGCTGGACCTGGGCGGCCAGGCCCTGCATGTGACCAACCAGAGCCTGATCTTTCGCAGCAACCCGCAGGCCCACAGCCGGCTGGTGGGGCTGTACATGCTGTTCTATGCCGTGGGCAGCGGGCTGGGCGCGCTGATTGCCACCAACGCCTACGCGCGGTTTGGCTGGCACGGCGTCTGCGTGGCGGGGGCGGCGTTCAGCTTGGCGGCCCTGGTGTTCTGGGCCATGACGCGGGAAACGGCTGCCCAGGCCAGCGTTCCCGCCTAGACCCGACTCACCAGCTCCGAAGGCACCCGCCCCAGCGCCTTGCGGAACATGGTGGAAAACGCGCTGGGGCTGTCATAGCCCAAATCCAGCGCCACCTGCGTGACCGAGGCGCCCGCAGACAGCCGCGACACCGCTGCCAGCAGGCAGGCCTGCTGGCGCCAGGCGCCAAAGGCCATGCCTGTGTGCTGCTGGAAAAACCGGCTGAAGGTGCGCAGGCTCTTGTTCAGCGCCTGTGCCCAAACCTGGGGCGTGGCGCGGATGCTGGGCTGGGCCAGGAACTGCTTGCACAGGGCGGCCAGCTTTTCGTCGCGGGGAATGGGCGCGAACAGCGGCAGGCTGCGGGCCGAGGCCAGCTCGTGCAGCACCAGCGTGACCAGGGCGCCGTCGCGGCCTGCTTCGTCGTACAGCGCTGGCAGGTCGGCGCAGGACAGCAGCAGCTGGTGCAGCAGCGGGGTGACGACCAGGGCCTCGCAGTGCACACCCGGGCGGGGCGCAGCAGCCGGTTCGATGTACAGGCTGCGCGTGCTCACGCCCTGCATGCGCACGCTGTGCGGCTTGCTGGCCGGAATCCACACGCCGCTGTAGGGCGGGATGGTCCAGGCACCGTCGTCGGTTTCCACCTCCATCAGCCCGCTCATCCCGTAGAGAAACTGGGCACGCCGGTGGCTGTGCGTGGGCAGCAGCGTGCCAGGCGTGTAGTCGGTGCCGATGGCCAGCACATCGCGCGCCACGGCGTCCACGGAATGCAGCGGGATGTTGAGCATGGGAATGTCTGGAAAACAGCCAACAGGCTTTGGCAGGAATTCAAGGATTATTGACCCATCCGCGAAAGCAGGCCAAACCGCGGCATCCTAAGGTTCAGTCCTTGCTCGTTTTTTCCAAAGGACTGTCTGTGTTCCCTCTCCTGCTGCTGGCTTTCGGTGTGCTTGCCGGCGTGACCACCGTGCTCTTCGGCTTTGGCGGCGGCTTCGTGGCCGTTCCGCTGCTTTATGCGCTGCTGACCTCCATCCACGGCGCGGACTCCGCCGTTGGCCAGGCTGCCATGCACATTGCCGTGGCCACCTCCACCTGCGTGATGATTTTTGGCGCCTCCATGGCCACGCTGCGCCAGCACCGCGCGGGCGCCCTGCCCTGGGATCAGGTGCGGCCACTGGCTGGCTTCATCGCGGCCGGTGCCGTGGCGGGCGCGGCGGCCGCCACCTGGATCAGCGGGGAATGGGTGCGCTGGGCCTTCATCGCCTACCTGGCCCTGACCATCGCCGACGCGCTGCTGCGCCCGGGCTTCGTGCACGGCACCGCCGCCGGCATGCAACCAATGGGCCGGCAGGCGGCGGCCACGGCGGGCCTGGCCATTGGTGCGATCGCGGCCTTCCTGGGCGTGGGCGGCAGCGTGATGACCGTGCCGCTGATGCGCCGGCGCGGCGCCAGCATGGCGGCCGCCACGGCCATGGCCAGCCCGCTTTCCCTGCCCATGGCCGTGGCGGGCACCGCGGCCTACATGCTGGCATCGCACGGCGCGGGTCTGGGGGCCTGGCATGTGGGCTACGTGGACCTGCAGGCCTTTGCCCTGCTGACGACCGGTTCATGGACGGGCATCAGGCTGGCCGCCCCGCTGATCGGCCGCATTCCCGATGCCCTGCATGCCAAGGCCTACCTGGCCCTGCTGGGCCTGGTGCTGCTGGTCATGATCGTGGCCTGAGCGCTGCGCTCAACCCTCCTGGAAGATCGCCTCGATCCGGGTCTCGAACACCCGGGCAATGGCGAATGCCAGCGGCAGGCTGGGGTCGTAGCGGCCCGTCTCGATCGCGTTCACGGTCTGGCGCGACACGCCCAGCAGGTCCGCCAGCGCAGCCTGGCTCCAGCCGCGCTGGGCGCGCAGTTCACGGATGGTGTTTTTCATCGCCGGGCCGCCCCAAGATGAAAAGGCACCCCCTCGGGGGCCAGCGGACCTTGCACAGCAAGGGGAGCGCGGGGGTCATTTTTCATGGGAGGGGCACTTTGGCGGAACAGCTCATCGGCTGCGCAGCCAGTGAGCCACCGAGGCAGCCACCCAGAGCGCACCCATCAAGGGCCACACCATGAACATGCTGAGCTTGGGAAAACCTGCCACTTCCAGGAATCCATAGGTGAAGGTGATGCCCGCCGTACCCGCCGCAGCAATCGCCAGTTGCTCCAGCATGGACTTGCGCAGGAACTCGTCGGTATCGCGCACCAGCCGCACGATGGCCCGTACAGCCAGCGCAAACGCCAGCATGGGGCTGAGCAGCAGCGCCGTGCGCAGGGCACCCGCCTCCATGTCGGCACTCAGCACAAGCGCCCCGACAAGCAGCGCCGAGTACAGCAGCAGCGCAAATCCCAGTTCCTTCTGATAGCGGCGGTTGGTGGCAAGGGTTCGATTCATGGATGGATCTCGGCATGTGTAAAGGATGCTTGACATTGTGCGATGCCCGTCAAAGACATGTCAAGCAAGCTTTACATGCCTGCCGGACGCCCCGCCGTACAATCGCCGCCGTTGGTGCCAGCAGCCCCAGGGGCTGCGGTTAAACGGGAAACATGGGGCGGCCAGATCAAGCCGCCCGCATGTACTGCCCCCGCAACAGTGAGTGAAACGCCGCGTGCATGGCACCGGCCCCCGCCAAACCCGTGCCACTGGGCGTACAGCCCGGGAAGGCCTTGGCGAGTGCGTCACCAGTCTGGATACCGGCCAACAGGCGGCCGGCCGCGCATGCAGCGCAGCCGGTCTTTGTGGTTTCCGTGCCGGCGGGGTCGCTGGCGCGCAACTGGTCCGCATCCATGCACACCCTCGCCTTCGCGCGCGCCTACGGCGCCGCCCTTCGCTCGCCTCCGGCTTTCTCCGCACCTCGGATGTCCGCCCTGGCCCTGGCCTCGCTGCTGGCCTGCCAGGCCCAGGCGCAAACCCAGTCCTCGCAGCTGGACACCGTGGTCGTCACCGCCTCGCGCAGCGAGCAGCCGCTGCGCACGGTCACGGCCGACATGACCGTGATCGATGCCGAGACCATTGCCCGCAGTGGCGCCACCGGCGTGGCCGACCTGCTGGTGCAGGTGCCGGGCGTGCAGATCAACCGCAATGGCGGGCCGGGCCAGGTCACCTCGGTCTACCTGCGCGGCACCAGCAACCAGCACACGGCCGTGTTCGTCGACGGCGTGCGCTACAGCTCGCAGGAGCTGCAGGGCGGAGCGGTCTGGTCCACCCTGCCGCTGGCGCAGATCGAGCGCATCGAAGTGCTGCGCGGCCCGGCCGCAGCCATCTATGGCTCAGACGCCATGGGCGGCGTGATCCAGATCTTCACCAAGCGGGCTGACGGCCAGACCCGCGCCTATGCCGAGGCCGGCATAGGCAACCAGGGCACCAGCAAGCTGGCCACAGGATTCCAGGGCGGAGCCAACGGCTTCACCTATGGCCTGAACCTGGCGGACGAGCGCAGCGACGGCTTCGACGTCTACCCCGGCAACACCTTCTCGCCCAACCCGGACAAGGATGGCTACAGCAACACCTCGCTGGGCCTGAACGCGGGCTACAAAACGGGCATCCACCAGATCGACGCCAGCCTGCTGCACAGCCGCCTGCGCACCCACTACGACCAGAGCCCGCCGCCGTTCGACGACTACGACGTGGTCAAGAACACCACCGGCAGCCTGCGCTGGCAGGCCGGCTGGAACGCCATGTACAAAAGCGTGGTCCAGATCTCCCATACCGACAGCCAAAGCGACCGCCACACCCAGTCGCCCGAAAGCGCCAAGGGCCGCTCCACCAACTACCTGCTGCAGAACCTGTTCACGCTGGGCCAGCACCGTTTCAACATCGACCTGGAGCGCCGCGAGGACAAGCTGGACACGCAATACGCCTGGACGCAGAACACCGACAGCCGGCGC
Source organism: Delftia sp. DT-2 (assembly GCF_028401915.1). Taxonomy (NCBI): domain Bacteria; kingdom Pseudomonadati; phylum Pseudomonadota; class Betaproteobacteria; order Burkholderiales; family Comamonadaceae; genus Delftia; species Delftia sp. DT-2. The sequence goes on along the minus strand of NZ_JAQOTI010000017.1, from coordinate 97,608 downwards.
GTGCAGAACTCCCTGTCGGCCGGCTGGCGCCTGACCGAGGGCCGCCACCAGTTCGACGCCAACCTGCGCCACGACCAGGTGCGCGACCAGCAGAACAAGACCACGGGCGGCCTGGGCTACGGCCTGCAGATCGACCAGCGCTGGCGCTGGGTGGCATCGGCCGGCACGGCCTTCAGAACCCCCACGCTGTACGAACGCTTCACGGGCCAGGCGGCGGCCGACCTCAAGCCCGAAAGCAGCACCAACGTGGAAACCGGCCTGCACTATGCGGCCGGTGCCAACCGCCTCTCGGCCGTGGTCTACCGCAACAAGTTCAAGAACCTCATCACCTACGACTGGAACAGCGCCCTTCCCTGCAACTGCTACCGCAACTGGCAAAGCGTGGAGATCACCGGCCTGACGCTGTCGGGCGGCACGCGCCTGGGCAGCACCAACCTGGGCGCCTCGCTGGACCTCATGAACCCCGAGAACCTGGAGACCGGCAAGCTTTTGCCCTACCGCTCCAAGCGCATGCTCAAGCTCAATGCCGACACCCAGGCAGCCGGCTGGACGCTGGGCGGCGAAGCGCAGCTGTACAGCGGCCGCTACGCCGACGAGGCGAACACCTTCAAGCTGGGCGGATACGGCGTGGTCAATCTCTACGCCCAGCGCCAGCTGACCAGGCAGTGGACGCTGCTGGCACGCGTCAACAACATCGCTGACCGCGACTACGCCCCCACGCGCGGCTATGCGAACGCCGGCCGAACGGTCTTCGTCACCGTGCGCTGGACACCTCTGCCCTGACCCCATGCACCTGCTTCTGCGCCCGTCCCGCCTTCTGCTGCTGATCGCCGCCCTGGCCTGCGCGGGCGGCGCCAGCAACGCCGTCGCGCAAAAGGCGGTGGATGTGCCCCAGGGGAGCACACCCGCGCCCTACACCGTCACCGACATGCGCGGCCGTGAGGTGCGGCTGGCGCGCGTACCGCAGCGCATCGTCTCCCTGCTGCCCTCGCTGACCGAATCGCTGTGCGCGCTGGACGCCTGCGAGCGCATCGTGGGCGTGGACGAGTTCTCCAACCACCCGGCGCGCGTGGCCGCGCTGCCCAAGCTGGGCCACACCTTTGCCCCGCTGGTCGAAGCCACCGTGCGGCTCAAGCCCGACGTGGTGCTGATGGCGTATTCCGCACCCGTCATCGCGCAGCTGGAGCGCTTCGGCATTCCGGTGCTGGCACTGGACGCCAACGACATGGCGCAGCTGGAGCAGGTGCTGCACAAGCTCGACCAGCTGCTGCACGTGCAGCGCGCCAACGCCCTGCTGGCGCGCATGCAGGCCGAGGTGGACCAGCAGGCCAAGGCGCTGGCTGCGCACGCGCCCGCAGGACAGAAGGTGTATTTCGAAGTGGACGCCACGCCTTATGCGGCGGGGCCGGACTCCTTCATAGGCCAGCTGCTGCAGCGCCTGGGCGCGCGCAACGTGCTGCCGCCCAACCTAGGGCCCTTTCCGCGCATCACGCCTGAATACGTGCTGCGCCAGCAGCCCGAACTCATCATCCACACGCCGCAGACGCCATCGGCCAGCTTTGCCACCCGCCCCGGCTGGAGCCGCATGCCCGCCGTGCGCTCCGGCCGCATCTGCGCGCTGGACCTGGTCGAGACGGACGTGGTCTCCCGCCCCGGCCCGCGCCTGGGCGAGGCCGCGCGGGCGCTGGGCCGCTGCCTGGAGATGCCAGGCGCAGCGCCGCGTTGACTTCCTCGGCCCAAATTGACCAACGGCCCTGCCTACTCCAGCACCACCGCCGTGCCGCTGGCAGACACCATCAACATGCCGTTGCCCTGGCCCAGCACCTCGTAATCCAGGTCCACCCCCACCACGGCATTCGCGCCCAGTTCCTGGGCGCGTTCCTCCAGCTCCTTGAGCGCAATCTCGCGCGCCCGCTGCAGCTCGCGCTCATACGTGGCCGAGCGCCCACCCACGATGTCGCGCAGCCCGGCGAACAAGTCCTTGAACACATTGGCGCCCAAAATTGCCTCGCCCGCGACCACGCCGCAGTAGCGGGTGATGCGGCGGCCTTCGATCTGGGGAGTGGTGGTGATGATCATGAGAAATCCTCGGTGAGTGACGGAGATAAGCCTTGAGCGCCAAGCCGGCCGGCGATCGGTTCAAGGAAGAACTGAACCAGGGCAGTCTGCCATAGGCCTGGGGTATCATCTCGCGCAAAGTGCTGAACACACTTCTTGCTAGCCGGTAAGCCGCTCCCGAAAGCAGTGTTGGAAAAATGCTTGGAGGCCTTATGGCTATTTTCTTTGCGGGCGTTTCAAAGCCCTTCCCCATCTCAATTTCCACTGCGCCACAGCTCTCTGATCTGTACATCGCTTCTTACCCTTTCTCCGCGCCCGGCTCCAAGCCATTTCGCTAAGGAGTCGCCATGTTGTACTTTCAGATGTCGGAAGATGAGTTCAACCAACTGAACCGTGTGCGAGAACAATGGGGACTCATCTCCAGCTTGTTGATTGGCGCTTACCCCAGCAATCCCATGGAGGTTGTCGATTCCAATGAGCTGCTTGCCTTTATCAATGCGCAGATTGAGGCGATGGAGGCAGTTGTGGGGGCGATAAGGCAAAGGGGCGTGATGAAACAGCTGACTGAGGAGAAAATCCTTGCGAAAGCCGTATATGAGATCCGGCTTCTTCTGGGCGGATATCTGGGAAGCAACGTGGACGCAGATCCGAGCGTACGGATCGCAGCACACCTGGCCTATGCCCTGCACAGCGACGCATCGGCCGTGCTGGAAGGAAATGGCTTCAGCATCGACGAAGCGCTGAAGCGGGTAGCGGCCGTGGACCCTCTTCTAGGAGTCGAGGTGGGCAGCGAATTCGTTCGCAGCTTGAAAGCTTAGGGCTGCTTCGCCAGGCCGGTGCAACGCGGGATATTCCATCTGGCGTGATTGCTGCAAGCGTGGCGTGCGGTGCCCGGCAGTGCAGGCGATCACGGAGAAGGACAGGACGCGCTGTCGAGCATGAGCAATATATGACTGCACATGGCTTCGCCCTGAGAGGCCAGCCGTGCTATTTTGCCCAGCATCGCCATCGCCCCAGATCAGCTCCAGCTATGAACCTCCCTGCCACTCAGCTTTACCAACTGCTTGCCTTCCATTCGCTTGACCCTGCCGCCCAACAGGTCACGCTCATGCGCCACACGGCAGGAGACTATCCGGTACAACGCTATGTGGGCACACGCGCTCTGACGCTCTATCAGTCTCGTCAAGACCACAAGCATCCAGTCGGCTCGTTGGTGATTGGCTTCTTTGGGCACCGGCCAGGCCATGCGTTGCTGCTCGGTATCTGGCGGGTGAAGGAGGTCATGCCTGCAATGCAGGCCATTGATGCAGGACGCTTGCAAGGAAGTTTCGATCTGCATGACGAGCGAGCAGGCCACTGGTATCACGAGCTGGACGAAATCGATGTGATGGCGGATCTGCGGCTCAAACTGGAGATCCGTTGGGGCGAGCCCGCCGTGAGCTGGCGCCGGGTCCTTCGCCAGGAGAACAACTATCCCATTGCGCTAACCTCCGAGCCTCCGGTGCCCTTCAGGGCCCTGAGCAGCACCAGCCTGATCATGGCGGAACTGAGGCTTGCAATGCAGGATGTGGCTTGGCAGCAGGCACTTGGCAATGTCTGCGGCATCTATCTGATAACGGATGAATTCACAGGCCAGCAGTATGTTGGCTCTGCCAGCGGCGCTTGTGGCGTTTGGCAGCGTTGGCGTGACTATGCCAGCACCGGGCATGGCGACAACCTGGAGTTGAGCCGGCGACTTCATGAAGCACCGGGTTGTGACAGCGAGTTCCGATTCACCTTGCTGGAGGCGCTGCCTCTTGGCATAGAAAAGTCGGCGGCGGAAGCCCGGGAGAACTATTGGAAGGTCGCGTTAGGCAGTCGCCGATTCGGGATGAACCGCAACGGGGCGATGCACGGAGCCGCTTTTCTGACATCTGACAACAATGCTGTTGCCAGCCACAAGCAGACGAGCAAGGGGAATACATGAAAAGGCTTGAGATCCTGCGGTTTTCCTACTGCTTGCTCTTTTGGATCGCAGGGACCCTCTTTCTACTTGCGCTAAAGCTATTTTTTGAAGATGGCAGCGGACACAGTGGACTCAGTCTCATGGCCCTGCCTGTATTTATGGCGGCAATACTGATGGCATCGCTTGGGTTTCTGCTTCGATTTTGCAAGCGCCTCACATGGCTCATACATTGAAATTTGCCAAATCAAAATAGATAAATCCGTTGCCTCCAATTGCGAAATTCCATTGCAACTCACGAGATGACGAGGAATCCGATGTGACATTGGACGGCGACCGCGCAATTGCGATTGCATTTAAAATCACTCCATATTCAAAACAGATTGACTCATGAACGAAATAAAGGCACTACAGAAGCTGAGTTTCCTGGTCCGCTGTGGGGCGGCGTCCTGGACCAGCTACGTGGATTGGGGCATCGATCGTCTCAAAAGAGACGAGGAGGAAGATGATCTGGATGTAGTCATGCTTGCTGCGGCAACGCGTGAGGAGGAGGCCGTTCCCCTGACGATGACAATCATTGAACGCTATCTTGGATCGGTGACTGATGGACTGGTGTCGGGAAAAATCCTGGTGGAGATGTTCGATGCGCTGAATACCGGCGCCGAGACAGCCATATCACTGGAGCCAATAATCTGGCGCCTTTATTATGATTTCGGCCAGGCCCAATGGCTTTTCCAATTGGCACGCAACTGCGAATATGCCACCGACATACCCGCATTCGAAAAGCCTTTTTTGGATGAATTCCGATATATCACCGACCTTTGGAGGAACGTTGAGTCCGAAGAAGATTTCAAGAAATCCTACAACCCCGCCATTTCTCGCCTGCATGATGTGCCCTGACACCAAAAGAATTCATCAGCGGTTCTGGCGGCCTAGTGATGCGGGACGTTCCACCTGACGTGATCGCTGAGGCCGTTCCGCACGGTGCGCGCGATCACGGATGAGGACAAGACCGGCTTTCTTGCCCAGGCCTGCGGTCACCCGGCTCGGCAGCACCCTCAGGCGGGCTGTCGTCCTTTCATCAGCCTGCATGATCCGGACACCAGGCATGGCTGCCCGAACAGCCCCATAATCTGGCTTCAAAATTTTCGCCTCCCTATGACACAGTCCCTCAAAGAACTCCTTGCGGCCAAGGCCGCGCTGGACATGGAAATTGCCAAGGCACGCACCTCGGCGGCCGAAGCTGCCCTGTCCAAGGTCCAGAAGCTGGTGACCGATTTCGGATTCACCCAGCAGCAAGTGTTCCCCTACATCCCAGCAAAAACCAGCGCACCGGCGAAGTATCGCGATCCGTCTACAGGAGCAACGTGGACAGGTCGCGGCAAGCCTCCGAACTGGATCAAGGACCAGGATCGCGACGACTTCCTCATCGAACGCAAACCCGAGGCGGCCCAAGGCCCGTTCCTCGCCGAAATGGCGGCAGCAGCAGCTCGCAACTGAAAGCGCTGCACAAGGCGGCACGCAGGATGCCGTGCGGTGCGGTGTAGTTCCGATGCGAAGGATCTGTGCCTTCCGAAAAAAAGCCCTCTGAGCATTCAGCGGGCTTTTTTTCCGGCCTGGTGCCGGCAGCGTAGTCACTGCCGGCATCTTTCGATGGCGTGCATCGCGCTCCGGTAGAGGTACCAGCCGGGCCTTTGCGGCACCGCCAGCCCTCAGGCGTGGCTGACGGGGCAGCTGCCTGCCTTGCCCATGATGCTGTCCGCGGGCGCCTGCGCGCGGTCATTCAGGCCATAGTCGCGCAGCACCTGGGTGACGCGCACGCGGTAGTCCTTGAAGATCTTGTCGCGGCCGGCGCGCTGGGCGCTGAGGTGGGCTTCCACGTTGCGCCACTGGACAACGGCTTCCTCGTCGCGCCAGGTGGTGACGGACATGACTTTCTCGGGGTTGAGCGTGCTCTGGAAGCATTCCACGGAGATGAACCCCTCCATGGGCTTGAGCATGGGGGTGAGCTTGTTGACCAGGTCCACATAGGTCTGGTTCTGGCCGGGCAAGGCCTGCAGTTCGAACAGTACGACAACCATCTTCAACTCTCCTTTTTTCGGGAACAGAGATTCCGGCGCCGCGCAGCGCGGCTCCGGCGTGGGGGAAATGGGTGAATGGGCGGCGCCGCAGGTTCAGCGGCTGCGCTCCAGGTGGGTCAGCCAGGCGGCCAGCACATCGCGCGCGGCCAGCGCCAGCAGGCCGCCGTATTTCTGGGCATCGGCACGCAGCGTGCGCGGGTCCACCTTGGCCATGCCGAGCTCACAGGCATGGCCGACCAGCCAGCGCTCCAGCCGGGCCGCGTCGGCCTCCAGATGGAATTGCAGGCCCAGCACCTGCGAGCCGACTGCGAAGGCCTGGTTGGCGCCGATGGCGGTGCCGGCCAGGTGCACGGCGCCTTCGGGAATGTCGAACTGGTCGCCATGCCAATGGAGCACGGGCACGCCGTCCAGTTTGGCGAGGGGCGAGGCCAGGCCGGCGTCGGTAAGCGTGAGCGGCGAAAAGCCGATTTCCTTGACGCCCAGCGGATAGACCCTGGCGCCCAGCGCGCGCGCAATGAGCTGGGCGCCCAGGCAGATGCCCAGCAGCGGCTTGCCGCTGTCCAGCCAGCGGCGCACGGCCGCCAGCTCCTGGGCAACGAAGGGATAAAGCGCCTCGTCATAGGCACCTATGGGGCCGCCCAGCACGACGAGAAGGTCGGCACGGCCCAGGTCCAGGGTGTCAAGCTCGCCGATGCTGGGATCGACGTACTGCACTTCGTAGCCGCGGCTGGCGAACTCGGCATGCAGGGTGCCCAGGTCTTCGAAGTGGATGTGGCGCAGCGCGATGGCTTTTTTCATGGGAGGAACTCAGGTGGATACAGGAGGGTGGCTTGGAACGTGCGGAGCCCGTCAGGCGCCGGGCTTGAGATCGACGTGGATATGGCCTGCCGAGGGGAAGGTGCAGCAGGCCAAGGCATAGCCGGCTTCCTTTTCCCTGTCGCTGAGGCAAAAGTCCGCCTCCAGCCGTGAACTGCCTCCCGTGATGCGGATGCGGCAGCTGCCGCAGATGCCGGCCCGGCACTGGCTGCGGATGGCAATGCCCACGCCTTCCAGGATCTCCAGCAGGCTTTTGCCGGACGCGGCTTCGACAACCTGCCCGCTGTGCGCGATCTGCAGCTGGCATGCCTGCGCGGTCTCGCCTGGCTGGGCGGTGGATGCGGCAGGCGGCGTGAAGGCCTCGATATGCTGTATGGCACCGGGAAAGCAGGCCCGCGCATGCTCGCGAAAGGTCTGCGCAAAGGCGTGGCCGCCACAGATGACGACGGCCTGGGGCTGGCCCAGCGCCAGCAGGGACTGCTGCGAGGGGCGGCCCGGCACGAAGGGGCCGTGGGCGGCAATGTCTTCACGCGTGATGTGGATACGCAGGTCGAACCAGGAGGCCGTTTCGCACAGCTGCTGCAGCTCCTGCAGGAAAGGAATGTCGGCCATGCGCGCAAAGCACAGCAGCAGCGTGGTGCGGGGCACGCGCCGGCCCTGCTGGCGCAGCCGGTCCAGTTCGCGCAGCAGCGCCAGCGGCAAGGTCAGGCCGATGCCGCCGGCCAGCATGACCAGGGAGTCCAGGCCCAGCACCAGGTCGGCCGTGATGTCACCGGCCACGCCGCCCAGCGGCAGCGTGGAGCCTGCGCGCAGCACCGCATGCATGTGGTCGGAGACGCTGCCCCGGCCCGAGCTTTTGACGGCAATGTCGAACTGGCCGGCGCCGTCGTGCTCGCTGCAGGGCTCGTAGCGGGTGATGGAGTACAGCCGCTGCTGCATGGTGCCACTGGCGTCGGCATGCTCGACGGCCACATGCCGGCCGGGCCGCAGGCCGCCGAGGAATTGCGCCGAAGCGCCCTGCACGCGCAGGGTGTAGACCATGACGCCGCCCGCCTCTGCCCGTGCAGCGGCGCAGCGCGCGAGCATGCTGCCTGCCTGGAGGGCGGCGCTCATGCCTGCATCTCCTCGAGGACCGAGGACACCAGCGCCACGCTGCCGCCCAGGTTGCGGCCCGCCAGGCCGATGCGGTCGATCAGGCTTTGCACCGAGTCGGTGTAGACGCCGATCTCGTTGCTGTCGCCCACGTCGTGCAGGATGTCGCGCGCATGCGGCATGCCGACCATGGTGAAGACGGTGGACCAGGCGCCCAGCTCGTTGTTGGCGAACATCTGCACGGTCTTGAGGATGATGGAGCGCAGGTAGCTGCGCTCACGGTTGCTCAGGCCCTGGACGATGTCGGTGGCCACCGAGCTGAAGACGCTGGAGTGGCTCCATTCGTCCACGGCGTGGGTGCGCGTGACCTCGTGGCAGATGGGCTGAATGCTGCGGTCCTCGGCCATGGTCTTGAGGTAGTCGGTGATCAGGGTCTCGCTGGCGCAGGCAATGGCGAAGCGGGCCAGGCGGCGTTCCCATTCCGCGCCGCACTGCGCCAGCACGCCGTTGCGCCAGCCGACGAGGTTGAAGTCCGCGTAGTCCAGCGGCGCCAGGCCGCGCATCTCGTAGATGTAGTTGCAGGCCATGATGGACATGCGGGTGTGCAGGGCCTCGTCCAGCAGGGCCTGGGACATGACGTCCTGCAGCAGCGCGCGGTTGGCGCTGGGCGGCGGGGTCTTGATGATGTCCTCGCAGGCCGGCGTGACCACGTTGCACTCGATGTAGATGGTCTTGAGGTTGTAGATGCCCCAGGCGTAGGACAGGCATTGGTCGCGCAGGTGCTGTGGCGCCTCCACCCATGCCTGGTGATCGCGAAACGGCAGCAGCGAGGCGGTGAAGTCCTGCCGGGCGGGGTCGAACGCCAAGCCGTAGTAGTCAGGCAGGTCCTGATTCACGGCCGCTCTTGACTTCCAGAGCAGGGACAGCTTTTTGAGCGCATCGCGCACGGCGTCATCTGTCCGAGAGATATCGAGATTCATTTTTCAACTCCGTGTGATTGAACTTGATTGATCTGAGTCAAATCGCCTATTCCCTCCCCCCGCTTTCTCCATCTGCCGCAATCACCAATGGCGCCGCAAATGGCACTGCAATTGACGCTGCAGATGGCAGATACGTTGTCATGGATTTCTTCACTCTGTCATATTCCACCTTTAATCAATCTCCCCGACTACAGATTGCGGATGATTCCTGGCGGTATTGGATCTCATGACTTTCAACGTCTGGCGGCGAATTCTATGGAGAGAGCGTGGATTCAAACAGACCTATTTTCGCCAATGAACCAGACCGCTTTTTTCAACCGTTTACATTGGCATGCCACCTTAATTGGTCTGCTCACCCGCTGAAACATGGTCGGAATCAAGGCCGCTGCACTTTGTAGACTGCCCATTACCGATGCGCCCTGGTTTCCAAATCCTTCCATAACCCGGGCGCTGCCGATTCCCGTGCTTCAGCGCCTCCAAGACAGCCAATGCGACATGGACGATTTATCGCTCCCCAGAATCAATTCCCTGGAACTCCAACACGCGGACAGCGAGGCCTGGGACGCCATAGCGGCCGAGCGGACACGGCAGGCGCGTTCGATTGAATTGATTGCCTCTGAAAACTTCGTGAGCCGCGCGGTGATGGAGGCGCAGGGCTCGGTGCTGACCAACAAATACGCCGAGGGCTATCCCGGCGTGCGCTACTACGGCGGCTGCGCCAATGCCGATGCCGTGGAGAACCTGGCCATTGCGCGTGCCAAGGCGCTGTTCGGCTGCGCGCACGCCAACGTGCAGCCGCACTCGGGCAGCCAGGCCAACCAGGGCGTGTACCTGGCGTTCCTGGAGCCCGGCGACAAGATCATGGGGCTGGACCTGCGCTCGGGCGGGCACCTGACGCATGGCTCCAGCGTGAGCGTGTCGGGCAAGTGGTTCCAGTCCATCAGCTACGAGGTGGACGCCCGCTCCCAACTCATCGACATGGACCAGGTGCGGCGCATTGCGCTGAAGGAGCGGCCCAGGCTCATCATTGCCGGAGGCTCGGCCTATTCACGGCAGATGGACTGGGCCGAGTTCCGGCGCATTGCCGACCGGGTGGGCGCCATCTTCATGGCCGACATCGCGCACGTGGCGGGGCTGGTGGCCGCGGGCGTGTTCCCCTCGCCCGTGGAGCACGCCCATGTGACCACGACCACCACGCACAAGACGCTGCGCGGGCCGCGCGGCGGCATGATCCTCTCGGCCGACGCCGAGATCGCCAGGCGCATAGACGCCGCCGTGTTTCCGGGCCTGCAGTCCGGGCCGCTGATGCATGTGGTGGCGGCCAAGGCGGTGGCGCTGGGCGAGGCGCTCAAGCCCGCCTTCCGTACCTATGCGCGGGCCGTGGTGGACAACGCCCGCGTGCTGTGCGACCGGCTGTCGCAGGGCGGGCTGTCCGTGGTGTCCGCAGGCACGGACTGCCATCTGGGCGTGATCGACCTGCGCCCCTGGGAGCTGACGGGCAAGGCCGCCGAAACGGCGCTGGAGCAGATCGGCATCACGGTCAACAAGAACGCCGTGCCCGGCGATGGCGCGCGGCCGCTGGTGACCTCGGGCATCCGCGTGGGCAGCGCGGCCTGCACCACGCGCGGCATGGGCGCCGACGAGTTCCGCGAGATCGGCGACATGATTCTTGCCACGCTGGGCGGCATACGCAGCGGCACCATGAACGCGCGCACGCTCAAGTCCATCCACGAAGGCGTGTCCGACCTGACCGGGCGCTTTCCCCTGCCCTACTGAGGCATGCAGCGTCCCAAGCTTTCCACCTTTTCATCGCCGGGCCGCCCCAAGATGAAAAGCGCCCCCTCGGGGGGCAGCGGACCACGTGGAGCGGGGGAGCGTGGGGGCCCCATTTCAGGGTTTTCGCAGCGCGTTGGCCAGGCGCAGCACGGCGGCCTCGATCTCGTAGGCCGTGAGCGAGGCATAGCCCAGCAGCCAGCCCGCCTGCCGCTGCTCGCCCGCGTACAGGCGGCTGAGCCCCTGCAGCAGCACGCCGGCCGCGGCGGCGCGGCGGATGGTGTCTTCCTCGGACCAGCCGGGCTCCAGCAGGCAGGGCACCTGCATGCCGCCCTGGGGCCGTGGCGCGGTGACGATGCCGGCCAGGTGCCTGCCTATGGATTCGAGGATGACCTCGCGCCGCCCCGCATACAGCTTGCGCATGGCCCGCACGTGGGAGTTGTAGTGGCCGTCCTCCATGAAGCGCGCCAGCGTCAGCTGCTGGATCTGGGGCGTGTGCCCGTCCATGATGCTGCGCGCCTGGACAAAGGCGCGCACCAGCTCCTGCGGCAAGGCCATGTAGCCCATGCGCAGGCCCGGGTACAGGGTCTTGCCGAAGGTGCCGATGTAGATGGTGCGCGCGTGCTTGTCCAGGCCTTGCACGCAGGCGGTGGGCATGCCGTCGTAGTGGAATTCGCTGTCGTAGTCGTCCTCGATGATCCAGCGCCCGCGCTCGAATGCCCAGCGGATCAGGTCCAGCCGCCGCTCCAGCTGCATGGTGACGCCCGTGGGGTACTGGTGCGATGGCGTGACATAGACGCAGGTGGCGCCGCTGCGGTCGGCGTGCAGCAGGTCGGTGCGAATGCCTTGCGCGTCCACGTCGATGGGCAGGACCTTGGCCTCGGCCGACTCGAAGGCCTTGCGGGCGCCGAAGTAGCCCGGGTTCTCCAGCAGGATGGGCCGGCCCGCATCCACCAGCAGCTGCGCGCACAGGAACAGCGCCTGCCGCGTGCTGCTGAGCACCAAGATCTGCCCGGCCTCCACCTTGGCGCCGCGCTCCAGGTTGAGGTAGGTGGCAATGGCCTTGCGCAGCGGCTCGGCGCCCTGCGGGTCGCCGTGCAGCAGGACGCTGGCCCGGTAGTCCTTGAGCGCCTGCCGCTGCAGCCGCTCCCAGACATCGGTGGGAAAAGTGCGCGTCTCGGGCAGGCCGGTGGCAAAGGCCCGAATGGTCTGCTGGTCGGCGATGCCGCCGCCGTCAACAATGGCCTGGCCGCGCCGGCTCAGGCCGGCACCGGCCCTTATGGCACCGACAGCACCGGCAGCACCAGCCGCACCGGCCGCATGGGCGCTGCGCTCGTGCTCGGGCAAGCGGCCGCGGCGCGCCGCCCGGCCCCGCAGCTCGGTGCCGATGGTCTCGGAAACATAGCTGCCCGATCCCTGGCGCCGCACGATGAAGCCGTCGCGGTGCAGCTGGGTGTAGGCGTTCTCCACCGTGTCGCGGGCAATGCCCAGCGAGTCGGCCAGCGAGCGCGTGGCCGGCAGTTTCAGGCCCGGCAGCAGCGCCCCATCCAGGATCAGCGCACGCATGGCGCGCTGCACCCGCTGGTGCAGGTCCAGCTGGCGCAGGTCGGCATCTCCCATGCGGATCTTCAGGGTCTCAAGCTCGAAGGTCTTGCTCATGCGGTCTGCCGCCTTTCATCTCATTGCACCTCTTTGGCAGGCCATTGTACTGACGCAAATGCTGCGCGCCCATTGCAAAGTGGTCTGCAACAAGAGAGCGAAGTGTATGGATCATTCAGTCCACTTCGGCGCTCAAATACCCCTTTCCCCAGACAGCCAGGAATCCAACCCCCAAGGAAAACGAGAAGACCATGCCTTCATCAGACACACACTCACCCCTTCGCTTCAGCGACCTCATCCACCCCGTGGTGGCCGGGCTGATCTCGGTCATCGTCAACTACGGCGGCACCTTCATCCTGGTGTTCCAGGCCGCCAAGGTGGCCGGCCTGAGCCCGGAACTCACGGCTTCGTGGGTGTGGTCTATTTCGATTGGCGTGGGCGTCACCGGGCTGGTGCTCAGCTGGCTCTCGCGCGAGCCCATCATCACGGCCTGGTCCACGCCGGCCGCCGCCTTCCTGGTGACGGCCCTGGCCACCACGCCGTATGCCGAGGCCGTGGGCGCCTATGTGGTGTCGGCCGCGGCCTTCGTGGTGCTGGGACTGTCGGGCTGGTTCGAGCGCGTGATCCGGCTGATTCCGCCCGGCGTGGCCTCGGGCCTGCTGGCGGGCATCCTGCTGCAGTTCGGCATCAAGGCCTTTGGCGGCATGAGCGTGGACCCGATGCTGGCCGGCCTGCTGATCGTGGCCTACGTTCTGCTCAAGCGGCTGACGGCGCGCTATGCGGTGGTCGGCATCCTGGCGCTGGGCCTGGCGTTCCTGCTGGCGCAGGACCGTGTGGACCTGTCCGGGCTGCAGCTGCAATTCGCGGCGCCCGTGTTCACGCGGCCCGAGTTCACGCTCAACGCCCTGCTGAGCGTGGCCCTGCCGCTGTTCCTGATCACGCTGACCGGCCAGTACATGCCCGGCATGCTGGTGCTGCGCAACGACGGCTTCAAGACCAGCGCCAACCCCATCGTCACGCTGACGGGCCTGGGCTCGCTGCTGATGGCGCCGTTCGGCTCGCACGCCTTCAACATCGCCGCCATCACGGCCGCCATCTGCACGGGCAAGGAGGCGCATGAAGAGCCGTCCAGGCGCTGGATCGCAGGCATCGCTGCGGGCGTGTTCTACATCCTGGTGGGTGTGTTCGGCGTCACGCTGGCGGCCGTGTTCATGGCGTTCCCGGCCACCTTCATCACCACGCTGGCGGGCCTGGCGCTGCTGGGCACCATCGGCGGCAGCCTGGCCAATGCGCTGGCCGACGCCAAAACCCGCGAGGCCTCGCTGATCACCTTCCTGGCCGCCGCCGCCAACATTTCCATGCTGGGCATAGGCGGCGCCTTCTGGGGCCTGGTCATCGGCCTGGTGGCCCATGCCGTGCTCAACTGCCAGTGGCCGCGCCGGGCCGCCCGCAGCGGGGAGGGCACCGGCAACGTGCCGGCTGCCGATGCCGCCATCAAAAGGAGCTGAAACCATGCTTGCGACACAAGACACCACCGGCGGCACCGCCCAAGCCACCGACACCCTGACGCGCCACGACCAGCACGGCCGCTACCCCCAGGCCGAGACGGTGGACGATTTCCGGCACAACCTGGCCACCGTGCACGCGCGCATGGCCGCTGCCTGCCGCCGCGCAGGGCGCGACCCGGCCAGCGTGCGCCTGCTGCCCGTGAGCAAGACCAAGCCCGAATCCAGCCTGCGCCTGGCCCACGCGGCGGGCTGCCGCATGCTGGGCGAGAACAAGGTGCAGGAAGCCTTCGGCAAGTGGGAGGCCATGCAGGACCTGGCCGATCTGCAGTGGTCCGTCATCGGCCACCTGCAGACCAACAAGGCAAAGCTCGTGGCACGCTTTGCCAGCGAGTTCCAGGCGCTGGACAACCTGCGCGTGGCCGAGGCGCTGGACCGCCGCCTGCAGGCCGAAGGCCGGGCGCTGGACGTGTTCGTGCAGGTCAACACCTCGGGCGAGGCCAGCAAGTACGGCCTGCCGCCCGACGAGGTGCAGGGATTCCTCCAGGCCCTGCCCGCCTTCAGTGCGCTGCGCGTGCGCGGCCTGATGACGCTGGCCCTGTTCTCCAGCGAGGCCGAGCGCGTGCGCCAGTGCTTCGTGCTGCTGCGCAGCCTGCGCGACCAGCTGCGCCAGGGCGCGCCGGCGGGCATCTCGCTGGATGAGCTGTCCATGGGCATGTCCGGCGACTTCGAGATCGCCATCGAGGAAGGCGCCACTGTGGTGCGCGTGGGCCAGGCCATCTTCGGCGCCCGCGCCCAGCCGGACAGCTTCTACTGGCCCGTCGGCGGCCCTGATCCCGCCGCCCTGGCGCTGCCCTGAACGCGCCCCCTCGCCACCCTTTTCGATTCAACCCTGACCCCGCTTGAGGACCTTGACATGCAAAAAGCCATGCAACCCCTTGATTCCCGCCTGATGAAGGCCTATGCCCGCCAGCCCGTCTCCTTCGTCCGTGGCCGTGGAGCCCGGCTCTGGGACGAGCACGGCACCGAATACCTGGACGCCATTGCCGGCGTGGCCGTGACCGCCCTGGGCCACGCGCACCCGGAGATTGCCGCCGTGATCGCCGAGCAGGCCGGCCTGCTGCTGCACACCTCCAACGTGTTCCGCATCGACTGGCAGGAACGCCTGGGCCAGCGCCTGTGCGCCCTGGCCGGCATGGAGACGGCCTTTTTCTGCAACTCCGGCGCCGAGGCCAACGAGGCCGCGCTCAAGCTGGCGCGCCTGCACGGCCACCGCAGGCAGGTGGCGCGGCCGCAGATCCTGGTGATGGACAACGGCTTTCATGGCCGCACGCTGGCCACGCTGTCGGCCACGGGCAACCCGGCCAAGCAGCGCGGCTTCGAGCCGCTGATGCCAGGCTTCGTGCGCGTGCCCTATGACGACATCGCGGCCGTGCACCACGCCGCCGCCCAGCATGGCGACATCGTGGCCGTGCTGATCGAGCCCGTGCAGGGCGAAGGCGGCATCCGCCTGGCCAGCCCCGACTACCTGCGCCAGCTGCGCAGCCTGTGCGACCGGCACGGCTGGCTGCTGATGCTCGACGAGATCCAGACCGGCCTGGGGCGCACCGGCGCCTGGTTCGGCCACCAGCACGCGGGCATCGCCCCCGATGTGATGACCCTGGCCAAGGCCCTGGGCAACGGCATTCCTATCGGCGCCTGCCTGGCGCGCGGGCCTGCGGCCGACCTGATCTCGCCCGGCCAGCATGGCTCCACCTTTGGCGGCAACCCGCTGGCCTGCCGCGTGGGCTGCACGGTGCTGGACATCATGGAGACCGAGGACATCCCCGGCCGCGCCAGGCAACTGGGCCGGCGCCTGCTCAACGGCCTGCAGCAGGCGCTGCACGGCCACCCCGACGTGCTGGCCGTGCGCGGCCAGGGCCTGATGGTGGGCATCGAGCTGAACCGCAACTGCCAGGACCTGGTGGGCCGCGCGCTGGCCCAGCAGCGCCTGCTGATCACGGTGACGCGCGAATCCACCATCCGCCTGCTGCCGCCGCTGATCTGCGACGAGCGCCAGATCGACGACATCGTCGCCCGCCTGGCCTGCCTGCTGGAGCCGGCCAGCGCCGCGCAGGCAGGCGCACCCGCCGCAGGCCAGCTGGCAGCTGCATGACCATCGATTCCCCCAGCCCTTGCCCCGACACAGGAACCACTCACCCATGTACGACGCATCCCTGACCCTGGCCGACTTCGACCTGCAGTTGGCCAAGGCCATCCAGAGCGAGAAACGCCGCCAGGAAGACCATGTGGAACTCATCGCCTCCGAAAACTACGCCAGCCCGCTGGTGATGGCGGTGCAGAACTCGGTCTTCACCAACAAGTACGCCGAGGGCTACCCCGGCAAGCGCTACTACAGCGGCTGCGAGAACGTGGACGTGGCCGAGCGCCTGGCCGTGGAACGCGCCATGGCGCTGTTCGACTGCGACTACGCCAACGTGCAGCCCCATGCCGGCGCCCAGGCCAATGCCGCCGTGTTCCTGGCGCTGGCCCAGCCCGGCGACACCGTCATGGGCATGAACCTGGCCCAGGGCGGCCACCTGACGCATGGCAACCCGTCCAACTTCTCGGGCCGCCATTACCGCATCGTCCCCTACGGCCTGGACCCCGCCACGGGCCTGATCGACTACGACGAGATGGAGCGCATCGCCCTGGAGCACCGGCCCCGCATGCTCATCGGCGGCTTCTCTGCCTACTCGCGCCACAAGGACTGGGCCCGCATGCGCGCCATTGCCGACAAGGTGGGCGCCGTGTTCTGGGTGGACATGGCCCATGTCGCAGGCCTGGTGGCTGCGGGCGAGTACCCCAGCCCACTGCCCCACGCGCATGTGGTCACCAGCACCACGCACAAGACGCTGCGCGGCCCGCGCGGCGGCTTGATCCTGTCCAAGGGACAGGACGAAACCTTCAACCGCCGCCTGAGCTCGGCCGTGTTCCCCGGCGTGCAGGGCGGGCCGCTGATGCATGTGATCGCCGCCAAGGCCGTCGCCTTCAAGGAGGCGCTGCAGCCCGGGTTCAAGGCCTACCAGCGCCAGGTGCTGGCCAACGCCCGCGCCATGGCCGCCGTGATCCAGCAGCGCGGCTACCGCATCGTCTCGGGCGGCACGGACAACCACCTGATGCTGATCGACCTGTCCGACCGCAGCTACACCGGCAAGGACGCCGACGCCGCGCTCAGCGAGGCGCACATCACCACCAACAAGAACACCGTGCCCAACGACCCGCGCTCGCCCTTCGTGACCTCGGGCCTGCGCATAGGCACGCCCGCCGTCACCACGCGCGGCTTCGGCCAGGCGCAGTGCGAGCAGCTGGCCGGCTGGCTGTGCGATGTGCTCGATGCGCTGGACGCGCAGGAAGGCGCCCGCTTTGCCAAGGTGGCGGCGCAGGTGCGCGATCAGGTGACGGAGCTGTGCAGCCGCTATCCGGTGTACGGATAGCCCGCGCGCAGCCGTGGTGGATCAGGGGTTGGCGTTGAGGTTGGGGTTGGCGCAGGCGCCGTCCATTCCCGCCATCTCCGCCAGCTTCTGCATGCGCGAGCGCTGGTCCAGGCAGGCCTGGTGCTGGGCTTCGGCCGCCTTTTGCTGGGCCAGCTTCGCGGCCTTGGCGCGCTCGGCCTGCAGCTGGGCGATGCGCTCGCGGATCTGGGGCATGGCGGCCACGGCGGCCTTTTCGCCTTCAAGAATGGCGCTGGCGCGCTGGGTGAAGTCGGCCGGGCCGATGTCCAGCACCTTGGGGCGGATGGTGATATCGGCGCGGGCCAGCTCGGCCTGGCCCAGCTTCTGGCCCATGATGGCAATGGACTGGCCCAGGGCGCCCAGCATGTTCTCGGGCGCCTTGCCACGGGCCTTGTTGGAGATGTCCACGGCAATCACCAGATCGGCGCCCAGCTGGCGCGCGGCGTCCACGGGCACGGGGCTGGTGATGCCGCCATCGACGAAGTGGAACTTGCCGATGGCCACGGGCTGGAACACACCCGGAATACTGCTGGAGGCACGCACCGCCTGCCCCGTATTGCCGCGCGCGAACACGGTGCGCTCGCCGTCTTCCAGCCGCGTGGACACGGCCACGAAGGGCTTGGCCAGTTGCTCCAACGGCTTGCGGCCCACCTGTTCGTTCACATAGTCTTCGAGCTTCTGCCCCACCAGCAGGCCGCCCGAGGACAGCTGCAGGTCGCGGATCCTGGTCTCATCCAGCGCCACGGCCTTTTCCTGCAGCTCGAAGGCGTTCATGCCGCTCGCATACAGCGCCCCCACCACGCTGCCCGCGCTGGTGCCGGACACCACCGCAGGCGCAAGGCCATTGGCTTCCAGCATCTTGATGACGCCGATATGGGCAAAGCCCTTCACGGCCCCGCCGCCCAGGGCCAGACCGATCCTGATGGGGGCCACGGGTGTGCCCGGCACGGTGGGCGTGGACTCGGGCGTGGCCGCCGAGGGGCTGGGCGGGTTGCTGCCGCAAGCGGCCAGCCCCGCCAGGCTCAGGTACACCAATGGACGCAAAAGGGCTTGGAGGCGCATGCCGGAAGATCCTGCTGTCGGATGACGAGATTCGGGGCGGGCAGTATAGCGGCAGGGGCCTGACCGCCGCAGGCCCTCAGGCTCTGGGCTTCAGCAAGCCGCCCATCCCCTGCACAGCCTCCCGCAAAAACCCCCAGACCGCCTCGATGCGCTGAACCTGCCGGGCATCCGAGGGCATGCTCATCCAGAAGGTGCGGGTGAAGCAGGCCTCGGCGGGCAGCACGCGGCTGAGCACGGGGTCGCGGTCGGCAATGAAGGCGGGCAGCACGGCCAGGCCGGCGCCGGCGCGCACGGCCTCGTACTGGGCGGTGATGCTGGTGCTGCGAAAGGCAAATCGCTCGGGCTGGAACAGGGTGGACAGCAGCTGCAGCTCGCGCGTGAACAGCAGGTCGTCCACGTAGTGGATGAAGCTGTGGTGGCGCAGGTCCTCGGTGCGCGCCACCAGCGGGCGGCGCGCAAGGTATTCGCGCTGGCCATAAAGGAAGAGCCGGTAGTCCGTGAGCTTGGTGACCACGGCCGAGCCGCGCGTGGGACGCTCCAGCGAGATGACGATGTCCGCCTCGCGCCGCGACAGGTGCAGCAGGCGCGGCAGGGCCAGCAGGTCGATGCTCAGCAGCGGATGGCGCTGCGTCAACGCGGCCAGTTGCGGGGCCAGCAGCTGGGTGCCGAAGCCCTCGGTGGCGCCCACGCGCACCAGGCCGGACGGTCCCTGGCTGGTGGATTCCGCCGCCAGCGGCATGCGCTCCAGCCCGGCTGCGGCGCGCTGCATGGCGTCTGCCACACCCAGCAGTTGTCGGCCGGCCTCCGTGGGCCGCCATTGGCCCGCTTCGCGCTCGAAGAGCACGGCCCCCAGCTGCTTTTCCAGGGCCTGGATGCGGCGCGACACCGTGGTGTGCTCCACGCCCAGTTGCCGCGCGGCGGCGGCCATGCTGCCGCTGCGCGCCAGCTCGCCAAAGAATCTCAGGTGGTCCCAGTCCATGGGTCGAGGCCGCCTCAGTCGGCAGCGGCGCGGCGCGCGGCCAGCGTGCTGGGCGCACGCGCCAGCTCGTCGTTTTGCCGCACCAGGACGGTCATCATGTCCATGAACAGGCCCCGCTGCTCCTGCGGCAGCGGCTCCAGCATGCGCTGCTGGGCCCGCAGCACCGAGGGCTCGGCAGCGGCCAGCAGCGCGGCGCCTTCTGCGGTGACCGACAGCAGGCGCACGCGCCGGTCGGCCGGGCTGGTGTTGCGCACCATGAGGCCGCGCGCCTCCAGCCGGTCGATGACGCTGCCAATGGTGGAGGTGTCGAAACCGATCATCCGCGCCAGCGTGCGCTGGTCCACGCCGGGCTGGCGCAGCACGGCAGACAGCGCCGCGTACTGCACGGGGGTCACGCCGAATTCCTGGGTCTCTTCCATGAAGACGGCTACCGCGATCTGCTGCAGGCGGCGGATGTGGTAGCCGGGGTAGTTTTCTAGTTCTGCGGGTTGGTAGTCCATGGCCATTGCGCTCTTTTCCGGGTCCCTGCGGGCAAGCGCAGATGTTCGCATGAACTGCGCCCTCCGTTGGCGTTGGCTGGCGGACAGGTGATTCACCCGGACACGCTGTCCACCACCGTTTGGCCTGCATCCAGGGAAACCCCAGGCTGGCCTGATGCAAATCAACACTACACTCATCATCAGCATACTGTTTAATTAGTCGCGACGCAGCTGACCCGCAGGCTGGCGACACGCACCACGAAACACAGGACATCCATGAACACCAGCATTTCTTCCCGGGCGCTGCCCGTTCTTGTGGCAGGCGGCGGCATTGGCGGCGTGGCGGCCGCGCTGGCCCTGGCGCGCCAGGGATTCGCCGTCAAGGTGCTGGAGCAGGCGCCGCAGCTGGGCGAGATCGGCGCCGGCATACAACTGGGGCCCAACGCATTCGCGGCCTTCGACGCGCTGGGCATTGGCGAGCTGGCCCGTGGCCGCGCGGTCTATACCGACGAGATGGTGATGCACGACGCGCTCGATGAGCGGCTGGTCGGCCGCATTCCCACGGGCGAGGCGTTTCGCGCCCGCTTCGGCAACCCGTATGCGGTGATCCACCGCGCCGACATCCACACCTCGCTGCTCGAAGGCGCGCGCACCCACGGCCAAATCGAGACGCTGACGGGCACGCGCATCGAAGCCGTGCAGCAGGAGGGTGACACCGTCACCGTGCGCGACCAGCACGGCCAGGTCCATGTGGGCCAGGCCCTGATCGGCGCCGATGGCGTGAAGTCCGTGGTACGCCAGCAGTACGTGGGCGATGCGGCGCGTGTCTCCGGCCACGTGGTGTACCGCGCCGTGGTGGAGAAGAACGACTTCCCCGAAGACCTGCGCTGGAACGCGGCCAGCATCTGGGTCGGCCCCAACTACCACCTGGTGCACTACCCGCTGCGTGGCGGCGAGCAGTACAACGTGGTCGTCACCTTCCACAGCCGCGAGCAGGAGGAATGGGGCGTGCGCGAAGGCAGCCGCCAAGAGGTGCAAAGCTACTACCGCGACTGCTGCCCGCGCGCCCGCCAGCTCATAGACCTGCCCAAAAGCTGGAAGCGCTGGGCCACAGCCGACCGCGAGCCCATTGGCCAGTGGAGCTTCGGCCGCGCCACGCTGCTGGGCGATGCCGCACACCCCACGCTGCAATACATCGCCCAGGGCGCCTGCATGGCGCTGGAAGACGCGGTGACGCTGGGCCAGGCGCTCAAGCACTGCGGCAACGACTGGCCGCAGGCGCTGCGGCTGTACGAGCGCTCGCGCATCGCCCGCACGGCGCGCGTGGTGCTGTCCGCGCGCGAGATGGGCCGCATCTTCCACGCCAGCGGCGTGGAGCGCCTGGTGCGCAACGACCTCTGGAAGGGCCGCACGCCCCAGCGTTTCTACGACGCCATGGAATGGCTGTACGGCTGGAAGGCCGAAACCTGCCTCGCCGAAGACTGAACACAAGGAGACCGCCATGCAAGAACTTGGCCGCCTGGAAGACCTGCCCCAGGACTACCGCGACGAACTCACGCGCAACAACCTGGTGCCGCTGTGGCCCAGCCTGCGCAACGTGATGCCGCCGCACACGCCGCGCCCGCGCACCCAGCCGATTGCCTGGCCGTACCAGTCCATCCGACCGCTGCTCATGCAGGCGGGCGAGCTGACGCCCATCGAAAAGGCCGAGCGCCGCGTGCTGGTGCTGGCCAACCCCGGCCATGGGCTGGAGAAGATGCAGGCCAGCTCCTCCATCTACCTGGGCATGCAGCTGCTGCTGCCCGGCGAGTGGGCGCCCTCGCACCGCCACACGCCCAATGCCGTGCGCATGGTGGTGGAAGGCCAGGGCGCCTGGAGCCTGGTCGACGGCGAGAAATGCCCCATGGAGCGCGGCGACCTGATCCTCACGCCCACGGGCCTGTGGCACGAGCATGGCCATGACGGCGACGAGCCCGTGGTCTGGCTCGATGTGCTGGACCTGCCCCTGGCCTACTACCTGGAAGTCACCTACCACGTGGACGGCCCGCGCCAGCCCGCCCTGCCCGGCCGTGGCGACCGGGCGTATGCGCGCGGCGGCCTGGCACCCACGCAGGTGTTCGCCCGCAGCGCCAAGGCCTACCCCATGCTGCGCTACCCATGGAAGGATGCGCGTGCCGCCCTGCTGGAGCTGGCCGCCGACAGGCCGGACCTGGACTGCGTGCAGCTGGCCTACACCAACCCCGAGACCGGGGCCGACTGCGAAAACATCCTGGGCTTTTACGCGCTGATGCTGCGCCCGGGCCAGACGCTGCAGTTGCCCGCGCGCTCGCCGGCCTGCGTGTTCCATGTCATCGAGGGCGGCGCCAGCGTGGCCGCCGTGGACCGCCACTTCGACCTGGCCCCGGCCGACACCTGCTGCGTGCCCGGCTGGGCGCCCGCCACGCTGGCCAATGCCAGCGCCAGCGAGCCCGCCTTCCTCTTCCTGGCCGACGAGGCGCCTTTGCACCGAAAGCTGGGCCTCTACGAAGTCCGGCCTTGAATCATCCGATGTCTCTTTACTCCCCCATCGCCAATACCATGACCGCCCCCCAATACCTCTGGACCCCGCCCCCCGTCCAATCCCTGCCCGTGCGCGGCAGCACGCAGCGCCTGCCCGTGAACCGCCTGTTCTTCGTGGGCCGCAACTACCACGCCCATGCCGTCGAGATGGGCCGCCCGGTGGACAAAAGCGTGGAGCGGCCCTTCTACTTCACCAAGGCGCCGTCCACGCTGACCGAATCGGGAGCCACCGTGGCCTACCCGCCCGAGACGAACAACTACCACTTCGAGATGGAACTGGTGGTGGCCATCGGCAAGGCGGGTTTTCGCATTGCGGCGGACCAGGCGCATGAACATATCTACGGCTACGCCTGCGGCCTGGACATGACGCGCCGCGACCTGCAGCTGGTGGCGCGCGACAAGGGCCGGCCCTGGGACCTGGGCAAGGATGTGGAGCAGTCCTCGGTGGCCAGCGAGATCGTGCCCATGCCGGGCCAGGTGATCGAATCCGGCGCCATTGCGCTGGCCGTCAATGGCGAGACCAGGCAGCAGTCCGACGTGGACAAGCTGATCTGGAACATCCGCGAAATCATTGCCGACCTCTCGCTGTTCTATCACCTGCAGCCCGGCGACCTCATCTACACGGGCACGCCCGAAGGCGTGGGTGCCGTGTTGCCGGGCGACCGCATCACGGGCCATGTGCAGGGCGTGGGCGAGATCGCGCTCACCGTGGGCGAGCCTGAATAAGGCCGGGGAGACCACCACCATGAAGCTCTACAGCTTTTTCCGCAGCGGCACCTCGCACCGCCTGCGCATCGCGCTCAACCTCAAAGGCCTGCGCCCTGACTATTTCCCCGTGGACCTGCGCGTGGACGAGCAGGCCCAGGCGCCGTTCAAGCAGGTCAACCCGCAGGGCCTGGTGCCGGCGCTGACACTGGACGATGGCCGCACGCTGATCCAGTCGCCGGCCATCATCGAATGGCTGGAGGAGCGCCACCCCGAGCCACCGCTGCTGCCCGCCGACCCCGAGGACCGCGCCCAGGTGCGCGCGCTGGCCGCCATCGTCGGCTGCGACGTGCATCCCATCAACAACCGCCGCATCCTGCAGACCCTGCGTCGCCAGTTCGGTGCGGACGAAGCCGCCATCAACGCCTGGTGCGCCACCTGGATTGCCGACGGCTTCGACGCCATCGAGGCCCTGCTGGCCCGCGACACGCAGCGCGGCGACTTCTGCTTCGGCCACGCACCCACGCTGGCCGATGTCTACCTGGTGCCCCAGGTCGAAAGCGCACGCCGCTTTGGCGTGGACCTGGACCGCTGGCCGCAGATCAGCGCTGTGGACAGGGCCTGCGCGGCCCTGCCCGCCTTTGCACAGGCCGCGCCCCTGGCCCAGCCTGACGCCGGCTGAACCTCGCCTGAACCCCGCCGCACCTTTGCCGGCAGCCCTAACCCGCCCCGAGTCCTCGCCAGAAGGACCGTGGCATTGCAAGCAGTGAAAAAAGCAGATCCAACAGGAGACAGACTGTGAAAGCATCCCCATCCAGCCGCCTCGGCACCGCCCCCTCCCGCCGCAAGGCCCTCGCAGGCGCCGCCCTGCTGCTGGCCTCCATCGCCCCGCTGCATTGCGCCTGGGCGCAGGCAGGCTCCAGCAGCGCCGCCAGCTTTCCCACGCGCCCCGTCACCGTGATCACGGCCTTTGCCGTGGGCAGCGGCCCTGACGCCGTGCTGCGCATCGTGGGCGAAAAACTGGCCGCGCGCTGGAAGCAGGGCGTGACCGTGGACAACCGCCCAGGCGGCGGCGGCTTTGTCGCCATCGAAGCCGCACGCCGCGCCAAACCCGACGGCTACACCCTGCTGCAGCTCGACAGCGAACATGTCTCCGCCCTGCCCTACCTCTACAAACAGCGCAACTTCCATCCGCTGCAGCACTTCGACCCCGTGGCGCCGCTGTTCCTCACGCCCTTCTTCGTCGCCGTGCCCACGAACTCGCCCTGGAAGAGCATGGGCGACCTGATCAAGGCGGCCAAGTCCGAGCCCGGCAAGGTCAGCTACGGCTCCTGGGGCGTGGGCAGCCCCGGCCACCTGGGCGGCGAATGGCTGGACTTCCTGACCGGCAGCATGATGACCCATGTGCCCTACCGCGAGGTCAGCCAGCTCTACACCTCGGTGGCCAATGGCGATCCGGCCTGGAGCTTTGCCAGCATTCCCTCCAGCCAGGGCATCTACAAATCCGGAAAGATCCGCTACCTGGCCGTGGCCGCGCCCCAGCGCATCGCCCAGGTGCCCGACGTGCCCACCGTGGCCGAATCGGGCGGCCCCGCCGAACTGATCGTGAACTCCTTCGTCTCCCTGCTGGCACCCAAGGGCGTGGACGCCACCCTGCGCGACAAGATCCACGCCGACGTGGTCGCCGTGCTGCAGGACCCGCAGGTGCGCGAGAAATTCGCCACCTTCGCCTTCCAGCCCATCACCTGGGAAGTGCCGGAGATGGAGAAATTCGCCAGGACCAAGGCGGACCAGTACAAGCTGCTGATCCAGAAGGCGAATATCAGCCTGGATTGAGAGCACCGAATAGACAAGGCAACGGGGCGTAGCGCCCTGTCGCCCCCGTACCCCGGCCCCTCCTCCCCATATGCCCGTGCCTGCGTCGTGGCGGTTGCGGGGTTGCAGTCCTGCCGAAGGACAGGACTGCTTCGTCAACTGACTGGCCGTGATTGTCTGAACGTAGCGCGCAGCGCGAAGTGAGTTTCACGGCGACCCCCGCGACCGCCACGACGCAGGTCGCCCCGTAGCGAAGCGAAGGGGACGCGGGCATTTGGGCGCGTTTCTTTGCCTCCTTTCTTGTCGCGCGACAAGAAAGGAGGTCGGCCGCCGGGCCGAAACCCGGCCTCGAAAAACAACCGCCCGGCAGAGACCCCAAAAGAGTCGGGATGCAATACTGAATACCTGCCAAGCCAGCTCATTGCCCAATCACTTCACCCTTGCGACTGCGGATTCGCAAACCCCGCCACCTGCTCGTAATGGCGGGCAATGGCGCGCAGCTCGTCCTGGCTGATCAGCTCGTCGATATGGCCGAAGGGCTGGCCGCCGCTGAGTTCGTCCGCCTTCATGATGATGAAGTCGGGCGGCGTGGAGCGGTTGGTCAGCACCACCTGGCTGGTGGCGGGCAGGCGGCTGGCCTCGTAGGCTGCCAGCAGCGCCAGCGGGTCGCCTTGCGGGTCGGCGGCCAGCAGGTCGGCCAGCACCCGCGCATCGCGCATGGCCTGGGCAGAGCCGTTGGAGCCGCGCGGATACATGGGGTGGGCGGCATCGCCCAGCAGGGTCACGCGGCCGAAGCTCCACTGGTCCACGGGGTCCTTGTCCACCATGGGGTACTCGAAGATGGTCTCGGCCGAGCGGATCAGGGCCGGCACATCCAGCCAGTCGAAGGTCCAGCCGCCGAAAATCTCCAGCACATCCTCCATGCGCCCGGCGCGATTCCAGTCGTTCATGCGCATCTGCGGGTCGCGGATCTCGGCCACCCAGTTGATGCGCTGCATGCCCTGGCCATCGACGTTGTCCTCGATGGGATAGATCACCATCTTGCCGGTATCGACCGAGCCGATGCGCAGATAGCTCTTGCCCGTGAGGATGGGCTTGAAGCGCGAGACGCCGCGCCAGGTGTTGATGCCGCCGAAGGCCAGCTCCTCCTGCGGATAGAACTGGCGCCGCACGGCGGAGTTGACGCCATCGCAGGCCACGACGATGTCGGCCGTGGCCGACGGCGGCACATGGCCCTGGGCATCCGGCGCGAAATGCACGGTGGCGCCATGGGCCGACTGGTCCACACGCACGCAGCGGTGGCCCGTGTGCACGGCACCCGGGCCCAGGCGCTGCACGGCAGCCTCGAAGAGAACGCGGTGCAGGCGGCCACGGTGGATGCCCAGCTCGGGCAGCTCGTAGCCGGCATGGCGGCCGCGCGGCTCGCGGTAGACGAACTGGCCGTAGCGGTTGAAGAACACGCTCTCCAGGTTCTCGATCGCCAGCGCCTCCAGCTGCGGCTGCAGGCCCAGGTCGCTGAGTTCGCGCATGGCATGCGGCAGCAGGGTAATGCCCGCGCCGATCTCGCGGACCTCGGGCACGGCCTCGAAGACTTCGCAGGCAATGCCTCTTTGATGCAGGGCCAATGCCAGGCACAGGCCTGCGATGCCGCCCCCCACGATCACTACTTTCATCCGCTGACTCTCCATGCTTTCTCCAGGGGCGCTGTTGGCGCCCGCCCCGCCTACTCGGCGGTAATACCCCGCGCCTTGACCAGATCGGCCCAGCGCCGGGCGTCCTTTTGCACCAGGGCCTTGAACTCGGCCGGCGTGCTGCCGGCCGGATCCATGCCCTGGGGCGCGAAGGCATGCCGGACTTCCTCCGACGCCAAAATCGCGCGGATCTCGCGATTGAGGGCATCGACCTGGTCCGCCGGCATGCCGGCCGGCGCAAACACGCCGTACCACATATCCACGTTCACATCGCCCGCCTTGGCCTCCTTGAGCGTGGGCACATCGGGCAGCAGCGGGTGGCGCCGCTGGCTGCCAATGCCCAGCGCGCGCAGCTTGCCGGCCTTCACATGCGTCAATGCCACATGAATGGGCAGGAACATGCATTCCACCTGGCCGCCCAGCAGGTCCGTCAGCGCCGGCCCTGTTCCGCGATAAGGGATGTGCGTGATCGATACGCCCGCCGTGCTCTTGAAAAGCTCCATCGCCATATGGTGCGGAGTGCCCACTCCCGGCGATGCGTAATTGATGCGACCCGGCGAGGCCTTGGCGGCCTTCACCAGATCGGCCGCCGTCTGATAGGCGGAGGCCGTGGGCGTCACCAAAATCAGCTGTCCCCAGCTGGTCAGCGTTACAGGCTCGAGGTCCGTCAGCGGATTGAATGGCAATTTGGGATACAGCGATGCGTTCATCACCAGGGTATTCACTGTCACCAAAAGCGTCTGGCCGTTGGCGGGCGAGCGCACAACGGCCTCGGTGCCGATATTTCCAGAGGCGCCCGGCTTGTTCTCCACCACCACGGGCCGGCTCTGGCGCTTGGCCAGCAAAGGCCCGATCGTTCGCGCAATCGTGTCGATTCCAGTCCCCGGAGTGAAAGGCACAATCAATTTCAGAGGCACACTCTCGGTGCTGGCGATGGCGCCTGCTACGGGTAAACCCAATACTCCCAATCCGCTTGTCTTCAAAAATTGCCGTCTGCCAACAAAATTTCGCATGTAGACCTCTTTTGTAGTTAGCATGCAAACGCATGGTAATCATGCACCAGAATGGGCACAATTGGTGGAAATCGAATGAATACTGGACACTTCTGCAAGAATACTAGACGCATATGGACACGATGACGCCTGCACCACTGCCGCTATATCAGCGCCCTGGCTTTTTGCTGCGGCGCGCTCACCAGATTTCGGTCGGCATTTTTGAAGAGCAATGCCGCCCCCTGGGACTGACGCCGCCACAGTACGGCGCCCTGGTCCTGATCGACGCCTCCCCCGGCTCCGACCAAAGCTCCCTGGCGCGCGCCATGGGCTTCGACAAGGTGACCACGCTGCGCCTGGTGCGCGGGCTGGAAGAGCGCGAGTACGTGCACCGCGCGCTGAGCACGCGTGACCGCCGCCAGCACCAGCTCACGCTCACCGAAAAGGGCCGGGCCCTGCTGGCCGCCAGCGTGCCGCTGGTGGACCAGGCCTATCACCGCCTGGTCTCTCCGCTGGAAGACGAGGAACTGCAGGAGCTTTTGCGCCTGCTGACCAAGCTGGAGTCCGGCCTGGGCGCCAGCGCCCGCGTGAAGCTGGAGCCGCTGCACAAGCCCGCCGCCCGCGCCGTACACCACTCCAGTCCCGCTGCAGACGACCGCCTGCCGGCCACCGGTACGGACTGAGCCTTCAAGCCCTGAACCCGCATGGCCTGCGAACACCGCAGGCCCTGTTTTTTGGCGTGGCCGACTTGGCATGCCGATGTGCAAAAACGCACATGGATACTGCAAACATCTCCATTGCTTGCGAAAAACCGCACAGCTACCATGCGATGAACGCCCGGCGCACGGCATGCCGGGCCGACACCACCGCAACAGGAGACAAGCCATGAATGCATCCACGTCCGCCAAGGTTTTGGCGCCCACGGTCAAGCTGCTGATCAACGGCAAGCTGGTCGAATCCCAAAGCACCCAATGGCGCGATGTGGTCAACCCGGCCACGCAGGAAGTGCTGGCCCGCGTGCCCTTTGCCACGCCCGACGAGGTCAACGCCGCCGTCGCCAACGCCAAGGAAGCCTTCAAGACCTGGCGCAAGACGCCCATCGGCCAGCGCGCCCGCATCTTCCTGAAGCTGCAGCAGCTGATCCGCGAGAACATGAAGGAGCTGGCCGCGCTGCTGACCGCCGAACAGGGCAAGACCCTGCCTGACGCGGAAGGCGATGTCTTCCGCGGCCTGGAAGTGGTGGAGCATGCGGCCAACATCGGCTCGCTGCAGCTGGGCGAGCTGGCCAACAACGTGGCCAACGGCGTGGACACCTATTCCGTGCTGCAGCCCCTGGGCGTGTGCGCGGGCATCACCCCCTTCAACTTCCCGGCCATGATTCCGCTGTGGATGTTCCCCATGGCCATTGCCACGGGCAACACCTTCGTGCTCAAGCCCTCCGAGCAGGACCCCATGGTCACCATGCGCCTGTGCGAGCTGGCCCTGGAAGCCGGCATTCCGCCCGGCGTGCTCAACGTGGTGCACGGCGGCGAGGACGTGGTCAACGCCATTTGCGACCACCCCGACATCAAGGCCATCAGCTTCGTGGGCTCCACCAAGGTCGGCACCCATGTCTACAACCGTGCCAGCCTGGCCGGCAAGCGCGTGCAATGCATGATGGGCGCCAAGAACCACGCCATCGTCATGCCCGACGCCAACAAGGAGCAAACGCTCAACGCCCTGCTGGGCGCAGCCTTCGGCGCGGCAGGCCAGCGCTGCATGGCGCTGTCGGTGGCCGTGCTGGTGGGCGATGCGCAGAAGTGGATTCCCGAGCTGGTGGAAAAGTCCAAGACCCTCAAGGTCAGCGGCGGCACCGAGCCCGGCACCGACGTGGGCCCGCTGGTGTCCTGCGCGGCGCTGTCGCGTGTGGAAAGCCTGATCGAACGCGGCCTGGCCGACGGCGCCAAGCTGGAGCTGGACGGCCGCAAGCCCCAGGTGGCCGGCTACGACAAGGGCAACTTCGTCGGCCCCACCGTGTTCAGCGGCGTCAAGCCCGGCATGAGCGTGTATGACCAGGAAATCTTCGGCCCCGTGCTCTGCCTGGCGGCTGCCGACAGCCTGGACGAGGCCATCGAGTTCATCAACGCCAACCCCAACGGCAACGGCACGGCCATCTTCACGCAGTCGGGCGCCGCGGCGCGCAAATTCCAGGAAGACATCGACGTGGGCCAGGTCGGCATCAACGTGCCGATTCCCGTGCCGGTTCCGCTGTTCTCCTTCACGGGCAGCCGCGCCTCCAAGCTGGGCGACCTGGGCCCCTACGGCAAGCAGGTCGTGCTGTTCTACACGCAGACCAAGACCGTCACGGCGCGCTGGTTCGACGACAGCACCACCAGCCAGGGCGTGAACACCACCATCAGCCTGCGCTGATGCACCGGTCGGCGGGCCTGGATTGATCCGGGGCAGGCCCCGGCTCTGGGATGATGGCGGCATGCGTTTTCCAATGACCGCCTCCCTCTCCCGGGGCCTGGGTGCCGCCTTGCTGACCACCCTGGCCGCCCTGCCCCTGACCCTACACGCGCAGGCCGGTGCAGCCTGCGACCCGGCCTCCACCGCCGCCGCCAGCCGCAATGCCTGCGCGGTCCAGGCCTTCCAGGAGGCCGACACCGCGCTCAACATCCGCTACCTGGACGTCATGCAGCAGCTGCCCCAGGGCAAGCGCACGGGCCTGCGCCACGACCAGAACGGCTGGATCAAGGGCCGCACGGCGCGCTGCAAGGCCGCCACGCGCGACAGCGAAACCCAGCCCGAAGGCCCGCGTCTGTACCACGAATGCCTCACGGCCGCGACACAGGAGCGCATGCAGGCGCTGGAGCGCTGGCTGCAGCACTGACCGCCGCACGCATCGACAGGCATCGACAGGCATCGACAGGCACCGAAAGCCCCCCCAGAACAACAAGGGCCCCAGAGCCCAACGCAGGAGACAAGCCAGCCATGGACTTCGAACTCAACGACGACCAGCGCGCCTTTGCCGAATCGGCCCGCGCCTTTGCCCAGGCCGAACTCGCGCCCCATGCCGCGCACTGGGACCGTGAATCCATCTTCCCGCGCGAGGCCATCGCCAAGGCGGGCGAACTGGGCTTTTGCGGCCTGTACGCGCCCGAGAACGCCGGCGGCCTGCAACTGCCGCGCCTGGATGCCACCATGGTCTTCGAGGAACTGGCCGCCGTCGATCCCTCCACCACCGCCTTCATCACCATCCACAACATGGCCACCTGGATGCTGGGCACCTGGGCCACCGACGCCGTGCGCGCCGAATGGGGCGAGGCCCTGACCAGCGGCCGCAAGCTGGCCAGCTACTGCCTGACCGAGCCCGGCGCGGGCTCGGACGCCGGCTCGCTCAAGACCCGGGCCGAACTGGCGGGGCATGAATACATCATCAACGGCGCCAAGGCCTTCATCAGCGGCGCGGGCAGCACCGACATGCTGGTGCTGATGGCCAGAACGGGCGACGCAGGCTCGGGCGCCAGCGGCATCTCCGCCTTTGCCGTGCCCGCCGACCTGCCCGGCATCAGCTACGGCAAGAAAGAAGAGAAGATGGGCTGGAACAGCCAGCCCACGCGCGTCATCAGCTTCGACAACGTGCGCATCCCGGCCCAGAACCTGCTGGGCCGCGAGGGCGAAGGCTTCAAGATCGCCATGAAGGGCCTGGACGGCGGGCGCATCAACATCGCCACCTGCTCCGTGGGCGCCGCCCAGGGCGCACTCACCCAGGCCCAGCAGTACATGCACGAGCGCAAGCAGTTCGGCAAGCCCATTGCCAGCTTCCAGGCCCTGCAGTTCAAGCTGGCCGACATGGCCACCGAACTCGTGGCCGCGCGCCAGATGGTGCGCCTGGCCGCCTCCAAGCTCGATGCCGGCGCGCGCGACGCTTCCACCTACTGCGCCATGGCCAAGCGCTTTGCCACCGATGCCGGCTTCATGGTCTGCAACGAGGCCCTGCAACTGCACGGTGGCTACGGCTACATCCGCGAATACCCGCTGGAACGCCTCATGCGCGATGCCCGCGTGCACCAGATCCTCGAAGGCACGAACGAAATCATGCGCGTCATCATCGCGCGGCGCATGCTGGAAGGCGATGCGCCGGACATGATCCGCTGATTCATCCACATCCAGCCCGCGCCATGCCCGCCCGCCCGCTCTCCGACACCACGCTGCACCTCATAGACGCCGTGCGCGAAGCCCTGGCCGGCTGCGACGACGTGCAGGAAAAGCGCATGTTCGGCTGCCATGTCTTCATGGTCAACGGCAAGCTGTGCCTGGGCGTGGAAGACGACGAACTGCTGGTGCGCCTGCCGCCCTCGCAGCACGCGGCCGTGGCCGAGACGCCGGGCCTGCGCCCGCTATCGTCCAAGGGCCAGATGGACGGCTACTTCTTCATCGGCCCCGCCGCCTACGCCACGCGCCAGCAGTGGCAGCACTGGATTGCCCAGGCCCTGGCCTTCAACCCCCACGCCAAGGCCACTCCCCCGAAAAAGCGCAAGGCCCAGGCCAGCGAACCCGCGCCCGCCGACGCAAAGACACCGCCAGAGCCGCCCGCCCCGGCCGGGCGCCGCACACGCAAGCACCCCATCTTCGGCGACGAATAAGCCCCCTTTGCAGGAGAGCCCCATGCCCATCCGCATCGTCCAGCTAGGCAGCCCCCGCCACGCCGATGAAGGCCTGCGCATAGGCACCGTGCGCCGCCCGCCGCGCGGCGTGCCCAAGGCCGAATTCGCCAGCCGCGACTACTACGACGTCTGGTACCCCGAACTCTCGCCCCAGCCCGACACCATGCACACCGCGCTCGAATCGCACCGCCTGCAGGACCACGGCCAGCAGGCCGAGGCCGACAAGCTCTGGCAGCAATTCGTGCGCAAATTCCGCAAGGAAATGGCCGAACCCGCCGCCAGCCGCACCCTGGACCTGCTGGCCGCCCTCTCGCAGCACAGCGCCTTCGCCATCGGCTGCTACTGCGAGCAGGAGGCGCGCTGCCACCGCGGCATCCTGCGCTCCCTGCTCAAGGAACGCGGCGCCGACATTGCGAACGGTGACAAGGACACCGGCGACATGGACCCCGGCGAAAACTACACCGACGACACGGTCCACTGAGACACACCACAAGCTTCACAACACAGGAGACAAGCACATGCAGATCGCATTCATCGGACTCGGCAACATGGGCGGCCCCATGGCCATCAACCTGCACAAGGCCGGCCACACGGTCAAGGCCTTCGACCTCTCCAAAGACGCCTGCGCCAAAGTCGCTGCAGAGGGCGTGAGCATTGCCGCCAGCGCCGAAGACGCCGTGCAGGGCGCAGAAGCCGTGGTCTCCATGCTGCCCGCCAGCCAGCATGTGGAAGGCCTCTTCCTCGGCCGTGACGGCGCGGCCGGCCTGCTGCAGCGCATTGCCAAGGGCGCGCTCATCATCGACAGCTCCACCATCGCCGCAGCCACCAGCCAAAAGGTCGCCAAGGCCGCCGAAGCCGCAGGCATCGCCTTCATCGACGCCCCCGTCTCCGGCGGCACGGGCGGCGCCATTGCTGGCACCCTCACCTTCATGGTCGGCGGCAGCGACGCCGACCTGGAGCGCGCCCGCCCCCTGCTCGAAAAAATGGGCGCCAACATCTTCCACGCCGGCGCCGTGGGCGCGGGCCAGACCGCCAAGATCTGCAACAACATGTTGCTGGGCATCCTCATGATCGGCACCAGCGAAGCCATCGCCCTGGGCGTGGCCAACGGCCTGGACCCCAAGGTCCTCAGCGAAATCATGCGCCGCAGCTCGGGCGGCAACTGGGCCCTGGAAAAATACAACCCCTTCCCCGGCGTCCACGAAAACGCCCCCGCCTCCAAGAGCTACGCAGGCGGCTTCGGCACCGACCTCATGCTCAAGGACCTGGGCCTGGCCCAGGAAAACGCCATGGCCGTCAAGGCCTCCACGCCCCTGGGCGGCATGGCGCGCGCCATGTACGCCATGCACTCCATCGCCGGCAACGGCGCCCTGGACTTCTCCAGCGTCATCCGCTCCCTGCAAAAGAACGGCTGACGCCCCCGGCCCCGGCCCATCTCCCCGCCCCCAATCCCGTATGCCCGCGCCTGCGTCGGGCCGCCTGCGGGGTTGCAGTCCTGCCGAAGGACAGGACTGCTTCGTCAACTGACTCGCCGCAGTTGTCTGAACGGAGCGCGCAGCGCGCAGTGAGTTCTGCGGCGGACCCCGCAGGTGGCCCTACGCAGGTTGCCCCGCAGCGCAGCGAAGGGGTCGCGGGCATTCGGGCGCGTTTCTTTGCCTACTTTCTTGCCGCGCGGCAAGAAAGTCGGTCGGCCGCCGGGCCGAAACCCGGCCTCGAAAAACAACCACCCGGCAGGGTCAAAAAGCAAGAAACCCCGGTCAATCCAACCGGGGTTTTCTCTCTTCAGACCCATGGCAGCCCTACGTAAGCTGCCACCGCCAACATCCGCCATTCCACAGAACACCCGCCAGCATCCATGACCACTACCCCCCCCACCTTCTCCCCCATGCCCACCGAGGAAGGCTATTTCGGCCCCTACGGCGGCCAGTTGGTCCCGCCCCACCTCAAGCAGGCCATGGACGACATCAACACCGCCTACGCCGAAATCACCAAACGCCAAGACTTCCAGCAGGAACTGGCCCAGCTCTTCGCCGACTACGTGGGCCGCCCAAGCCCCATCTTCCACGCGCGGCGCCTGTCGGAGCAGCTGGGCGGCGCACAGATCCACCTCAAGCGCGAAGACCTCAACCACACCGGCGCCCACAAGATCAACCACTGCCTGGGCGAGGCCCTGCTGGCCAAGTTCATGGGCAAGAAGAAGGTCATCGCAGAAACCGGCGCCGGCCAGCACGGCGTGGCCCTGGCCACGGCCTGCGCGCTGGTTGGCATTCCCTGCGAGATCCACATGGGCCAGGTGGACATCGAGAAGGAACATCCCAACGTCACCAAGATGCGCATCCTGGGCTGCAAGCTCGTGCCCGTCACGCGCGGCGCGGCCACGCTCAAGGAGGCCGTGGACAGCGCCTTCGAGGAATACCTCACCAACCCCACCGACTACATCTACGCCATCGGCTCCGTGGTCGGCCCCCACCCGTTCCCGATGATGGTGCGCGACTTCCAGAGCATCATCGGCCGCGAGGCGCGCGAGCAATTCCAGGCCAAACACGGCAAGCTGCCCGACCACGTGGCCGCCTGCGTGGGCGGCGGCTCCAACGCCATGGGCATCTTCACCGCCTTCCTGGGCGATGCCTCGGTCAAGCTCGTCGGCGTGGAGCCCTCGGGCGAAGGCACGGACAAGCCCGGCCGCCACGCAGCCACCCTCAGCATGGGCAAGCCCGGTGAAATCCACGGCATGAAGTGCTACGTGCTGGAAAACGCAGACGGCACGCCGGCTGCCGTGCACAGCATTGCCTCGGGCCTGGACTATCCGGGCGTGGGCCCGCAGCACAGCTACCTCAAGGACCTGGGCCGCGTGCAGTACGAATCCGTCACCGACAAGGAATGCCTGGACGCCTTCATGCAGCTGTCGCGCGTGGAAGGCATCATCCCCGCCCTGGAAAGCGCCCACGCCGTGGCCTGGGCCATGCGCGTGGCGCCCGGCCTGCCCAAGGACCAGCACATCCTCATCAACCTCTCGGGCCGTGGCGACAAGGACGCCGACTACGTGGCCAAGGTGCTGGGCCTCTGAACGCAGAGCTTGCGCTGGATCAAACCGCAGCACGCCGGAGGGGGCAAAGGGCGCCCTCTCCGACAACCGCTCTCCGGGACGGTAGAGACAATGGCCCCGACCATAGCCTTGTCCAACCCCATTCCCGGAAGGAGCCACACCCATGAAGCCTGCCCCGTTCGCACGCACCGCCGCCCTCTCCATCGCCCTGGCCCTGACCTGCGCCACCGCCGCCCTGCCCGCCGCAGCCAAGTCGGTGGCCGAATGGCAGACCATCACCAGCCAGGCCAAGATCCCGCTGGAACAGGCCATCACCCGCGCCACCCAGGCCGTGCCCGGCAAGGCCATCGAAGCCCAGCTGGACGACGGCGACGGCATGGGCCCGCGCTACGAAATTGAAGTCATCACACCGGCCGGCGACAGCGTGGAAGTCTGGGTCAACGCCATCACCGGCCAGGCCGCCCAGCACAAGAACGACGGCACCGCCAAGCGCAAGGACCGCCAGCGCCTGGAAAAGGCCAAATCCACCATAGAGCAGGCCATACAGGCCGCCACCCGCCACACTCCGGGCACGCCCGTCAGCGCGGAACTGGACTCCCACTGGGGCCAGACCAGCTACCAGGTCGAAGTGCTGCAGGCCAACGGCACGCTCATGGAAGTCAAGATCGACGCCGTGGGCGGCGAAGTCATCCGGGCCAAGAAGGACTGACACACCGCCCCAACCCGGCAGCGCGCTTCAGCATGGGGCGCGTTTTTTTTCGCCCATTTTTTGCCTCGTTCCCGCCATATCCGCAGGCCATCCGCGCCTGCTGCGCCCTTCAGGCCAACGCTACCGACACCCCCTCATCCGCAAACCGCTTCGCGGCCCTGAGCAGATAGCTCACGGCATAAAGAATGGGGTCGTCGGCCTCATCGCCATTGAGATGCTCCACCACCTCAATGGCATAGCCCAGGTTCACCGCCGTGTCGTGCAGCAGGCCCACCAGTTCCTTGTCTTCCGGCTCCAGCGACTGCGCCTCATCGGCCTTCACGTAGTAGATGCGCAGCAGATCGCGGCACACGCAATTGATGGCCGTGACCTTGTGGCGAGCGTGCAGGTCCAGCACATCCAGCGCGGCGCCCATGTGCAGGACGGCGTCTATGGCGAAGTCTTCGAGTTTGGGTGGGGGTGTGGTGGCTAAGACTTGCTGCTCCATCTGCGCTCCAGTCGAGAGTTACTCAGCGCCCAAGATCACTGGGCAAATGCGACGCCCATCTGCTGGAAGCGCCATCGCTGCTTTACAAAACTCCAACTATAGGTGGAAGACTATCTGCACGCAAACCCGGAAGCTTTGCTCACTTTAGTGAGCAGATATGACAGAACTTGATAAAGCCTTTGGAAGCCTGTTGCGTGAGCTACGCAATGAGCGTGCACTGTCCCAGGAAGCCCTTGCCGCGGAAGCCGGGCTGGCGCGCAACTACATCAGCCAGTTGGAGCTTGGTAGCAAATGTCCGAGCCTTCGGTCTGTTTTCAAGCTGTGCAAGGTGTTGGGGGTTGCGCCGGGGGATGTGGTGGGTGAAGTGGATAAACGATTGGAAAAGCGTGAAAGTGGCACCCAGTGAAGGAATGCTGTGGCCAACACGAGTCACTCGTCGGCACGGCAGAATCTAGTTCGATGGCAATAACCAGACACCGAAAAATCCCGCTGACCGTCCTCAAAGAAGCAGCTCGGCTTGCAACCCGAACTGCGCTTGAGCCGTTCGAGCGCATACCCGACGATGTCGGCCTGACATTGGGAACGTTCTGGCAGGGAGATGAGGTTGTTTTCGAGCTGCACATCGCGAAGGAGCGACCCAGGGACGCGGCGGTACTCACGGAGGCCCGTGTGAACCAGTATGACGGGCAGGTGCGGTCCGTCCGTGTTTTTGAGGAAGCTATAGCGAGCGTTGCGGCGAAGCGGAACGCATAGACCTGAGGCGACTGTGAATTCAACTGGCCATTCGTGGCATAAACAGAGTCCCCCTGCAAACTGACATTCGAATCGAGCATTGGACCTCGTGAAGCACACCACCTATTTTCAGATTGAGCCATCAGCAGTTGCGCTGGCCACATTCCCATCAGTCCTCGCGGCGGA
Organism: Delftia sp. DT-2; assembly: GCF_028401915.1. Classification (NCBI taxonomy): domain Bacteria; kingdom Pseudomonadati; phylum Pseudomonadota; class Betaproteobacteria; order Burkholderiales; family Comamonadaceae; genus Delftia; species Delftia sp. DT-2. Next base: position 60,177 of record NZ_JAQOTI010000017.1, on the reverse strand, counting down.
AGAGGCGTACATGCTCCTACAGCCCGTGCTGACAAGCAGGTGCTGGGCGGACAGATCGGCTTGGCGCCAAGGGGCAGTTGCTATGGCTGTGAAACTTCTCTACCTTGCGCGCGTCCGTGAGTATGAGTTCCTGTCCTCTTCACCCGACGCCTGTCGCGTCCTTGGCTCCGACAGCATCACCACTCAGGTGTTTGACCGCTGGTGGACTATTCGCGAGATGCCCTGGGAGGCTCCTTCTGAGCATTGGGAATGCTACTTGGCGGCGGTCTCGACAAAAGTTGAGGCGACGGGCCACTTTGCCGTCGACGAGTTGCTCCAAGTCATTTCGGAGCGCCGAGCATCCCTGCCGCGGATTTGAGATGGCTAAAAGCAGTCAATCCCACTATGACTACTGTGCTTCGGTGTACTAGACCAGAGGTCATTGCTTCATGGCTAGCACTCATTGAGCAAATTGCAGTCATTGTGTTGCATGGACTGGTTGAATTCAAAGCCCAAAGCTGACATGGATAGGACAGCCCAATTTTTTCCACAAACTAACGCTGAATTGACAGAATAGCTGGGCGCTACTTCACCACCCGACAACAAGCCTTGGCGAAGTATCTCAAGGGGATGATTGATTTTTAAATTGCTCCGCAAAATTCTGCCGCGAGATCCGCTAGCCGAAGCACCCTACCGTCAGCATTATTTTTTCTTTGCTCTTACTCGCAATAGCTTGCGCCGTAGTGCCGTTCTCGATGACAGTTTGGACATAGCGCTATCGCGTTTTCAACCGTGTCTGCACCGCCTTCTCCAAGCGGTTGGCGATGATGAACTTCGAGATACGGGCGCCCGTCTTTCCGCAAAAATGGCGCGACTTGGTGGCAGCCTTGGCACACGCCGTTCGCAATCACAAGAGCTTCCGCGATTACATCGGGATTGCGCTTGAAAACCCGCGCCAGCACGATTTGCTGTTCCGGCATCGTCCCAGCTTGCCGGAGCCGCAGCGCGCGCGATTCGGGCGCATCTGCCAAAGCTTTTTTAACTTGGTCGTCGAGCGAGAGGGGCATTTCATCGAACCGAGCCATTTCGCGAAGCCTGACAACAAATTCCGCATGAACACGGCGCAGCCCCGGCTCATTTCCGGTAATTTCATGTAAATACATAATGTGACTCATGACTGATTGTAGAGCAGTCATCAGGTCAACTGGTCCACCTTCAGCAATACGATTAAGCATGAACCGAAGCCCGTCTGCGCTTACGGTGGTTTTAAACGTCCTGCCTCGGCGCATGGCGAGAAAACAGCCGATGTATCCAATCGCCGTGCGCTCCGCAATGCCATATTCTGCCGCAACGGCATTTTTAGCATAGGTCAGCTTTGCCGTTCCTTCAAGCACCTTCCTCGCAGCTTCATACGCTGCCGCGAAAATTTCTGGCGTAACTGTGGCGCGTGCCATGCGTGTCGATCCTTTTTCGAATGCTGATTGGCAATGATAAACCGTCGATCAGGGAACTGGCTGACTCAAGTTTCGATAACTAGTTCGCGCATAAGTCATCACATCTCCTCCATGAAAACTACACGCGGCTTTCGATCCGCATTCCACCGACCGCTCCGAATTCGATTGCAGCCGCCGGCAGGCGTAACCTTTGGATGCCTGAGTGGAATCGAACTACTACAGCAGCAACAGGTCAGGAGCATCCAATCAAAACAAGGGAAAACAGTCGTTAATCATTTGAATTGACACCTCAGTCATAAACGCTGAAACAATGAATATTTGGATGTATTAAGAGAATTCAACTGAGAATTTAAAAGGATGCGATATCAAGCCAAGATGCCTCCCCTCCTTGTTAAGCGTAAAGTAGACAGTAAACCCTGTGTAACTATATTCGTTTTTATTCCTATCCGCCTCAAAACCAAGTTCCACACGAAAGTCACCGTCTTTCTGTGATTGAAATGGACCGATAATTATTGAATTAAGAAACCATTCCCCACTATCTTTCATAAAAGACTCTAGTAGAGCAATCGATTTTTTCCTTATCAAATAATATTCAGAAATTATTATCTTTGCATCCTCAAGTGCCGCAATGCTGGGCCCCTCATCGGTCCCACAAAGAAATAACTCTGCTCCATCTTCTGCTTGCGAAAACCACTCATTTGTTTTTTGTTGTTTTTTTAATTTATTAAGATCAAACATACAAAGACGAATTAAACAATAAAGGACGCAAAATGATACATCACAGTAACACCTAACGCAATGCGAACCCAGCCAGCGGCCCTTCTCCGCCTTCACAATGAAGCTTGCCGGCGGCGCAATGAAGGTCTCCTGTGGATCGAACACCGATAGTCCGCAGTTGGGAGACTGGGTTCTCATGAGCAACCAAGTCCAATATCCCCCATAGTTCTCTGTGGAAAGTTCGCCCTTGGCTTGCGGGAGGGATGAATCCAGCGTGAGCGTAGAGCCCGGCCATCTTGAGATTCAGGTCTGTGAGGTAGGAGTGCAGAAATCTTGCGGCCAGGCCAGAAATCATGATCCCCACCAACATAAAGAAGATTCTCATCATTGTTTTTTACAGTTGATTTACGGCGGTCTCAAATATGAAGTGCAAAACCTAAGCTTCAGGTAACTTGCACGGATGACTTCACCATACACACTGGCAACCAGAGGATTGCCTGACCTTGGCATCCCGGAAGTGGCTGAGCCTGCGTGCAGCGTTCAGGAGCCTTCATGCGAACACCAGGCGACAGATACCGCTCGGCAACGCTGCTCCGTGCAGACGCACCGCACTCAGGTGTACGGCCCCAAGACGTCAAGCAGCATTCTTCAGCCTGAAGCAGGAGAAAGCCCTATGACAATCCGCCCGCATGGTTGCACCCGCACAACGCTGCGCATCCCTCAGAACACCGGCAGGCGAGCGGCCCACATCGGGCTTTGCCCAGGCTCCACAGCGTCAACCCTGCATACAGCCCCCTGACGCCCCTGCGCCGTATAACGTCTTGACACGCTTTTGGGCTGCAAGGTGGCTGCGCACCTCCGAAATCCTTGGAACACTCTGCGCCACGCGCCGAAGAGCGAGGCAGTTCGTTGCCACGCCCCGGCCTCTGCCTGAAAGCCCACAATGCACCCCACACCACAGGCTGCAGCCTCCACGCTGCAGCCGCCCGACCGCGCGCCCGCGGATTCCTTGCCTGCCTGCGCAGAGCCCGGCCACCTCGGCCACGAACCGAAGAGCTCCCTGATTCCTCCCGCCGTGGCCTCCTCCCTTGCGGCCGCGCTGCTGGTGGCCTGCGGGGGCGGTGGGGGCGATTCAGCCCCCGGCACCGGCACTGGCGGCTCTGGAGCCGGCCCTGGTGGCGGAACCGGTACGGGCACCACGGCCACCCCCGCCAGCGATGAAGAAGCCGCGCGTTTCCTGCTGCAGGCGCAGTTCTCGGCCACCGACGAGGAGATCGCAGCGCTGCGCGCCAAGGGCTACGGCCCCTGGCTGGCCGAGCAGTTCGCGCTGCCCGTGGACACCACGGGCACGGCCTGGCTGATGCAGCGCGGCTACGGCGTGGCAGAGGCCGGCACGCGCTACGACAACGTCTCGTATCCCTCCGACTTCATGCTCTGGAGCCAGCTTTTCACGGAGCGCGACGCCGTGCGCAAGCGTGTGGCATTGGCGCTGTCGGAGATCATGGTGGTCTCCACCACGGGGCTGGAGCAGCCCTGGAGCATCTTCCTGGCCTCCGGCTACTGGGATCTGCTGAACCAGCATGCCTTCGGCAACTTCCGCACGCTGCTGGAGGCCGTCACGCTCAGCCCGGCCATGGGCATCTACCTGAGCACGCGCGGCAACCAGAAGGAAGACGCCCGCAGCGGCCGCCAGCCCGACGAGAACTACGCCCGCGAGGTGATGCAGCTGTTCACCATCGGCCTCTACCGCCTGAATCCCGACGGCACCGAGCAGCGCGACGGCAGCGGCAACCGCATCGATACCTATTCGGCAGCCGATGTGAGCAACCTGGCGCGCGTCTTCACCGGCTACGACTACGACACCAGCAAGAACCAGCCCACCAACCTGAGCGGCAGCACGGTGACGGGGCTGCAGCAGGCGCTGCTGCCCATGGCCTTCAACGCCGCGCGCCATTCCACGCTGGCCGCCACTTTCCTGGGCACCACCGTGGCTGCGGGCACGTCGGGGCCAGCGGCGCTGAAGGCGGCGCTGGATACGCTGTTCAACCACCCCAACGTGGGGCCCTTCATCGGGCGCCAGCTGATCCAGCGCCTGGTCACCAGCAACCCCAGCCCCGCCTATGTGGGGCGCGTGGCCGCCGCTTTCGCCGACAACGGCAGCGGCACGCGGGGCGACCTGCGCGCCGTGATCGCCACCGTGCTGCTGGACCCGGAGGCGCGCGGCGCGGCAGGGCTTGCCAGCCCCCAGTACGGCCGCCTGCGCGAGCCCATGGTGCGCTTCGTGCAGTGGGGCCGCACCTTCGGGCTGCGGTCGGCACGCGGCACCTGGAAGATCGACAACCTGAGCGACCCGGCCACCCGCCTGGGCCAGAGCCCGATGCGCTCGGGCTCGGTGTTCAACTTCTTCCGCCCGGGCTACGTGCCGCCCTCCACGCCCCTGGCCACGACGGGCCAGGTGGCGCCGGAGTTCCAGATCGTCACCGAGACCAGCGTGAGCGGCTACCTGAACTTCATGCAGAACGTGATCCGCTTCGGCTACTACGTGAACGCGCCAGACCTGCCCCAGGGCGGCAGCAGCGCAGCCAACGGCTTCGATATCACCTGCAGCTACGCCAACCTGCTGCCCCTGGTGGCCGACGCCGCCGCGCTGGTGCGCAAGGTGGCGCTGCTGCTGTCGGCAGGGCAGGTATCGGCCGCCACGCAGGCGCGCATCGTGGCAGCGCTCAATGCCACGCCGGTGACGGCCACCAGCAACACCGCCACCCAGCTCAACCGCGTGGCAGCCGCCGTGCTGCTGGTGATGGCCAGCCCCGAATATCTGGTGCAGAAGTGACCGAACAAGTGACCGAACGTCTGCAAAGCAAAGCGACATCTCCATGAATTTCATCGACCCCGCCCGCCACACGCGCCGCGCATTCCTGCGCCGCAGCACGCAACTGGCCGCCGCCGGTACCGCCCTGCCCTTCGCCCTGAATCTTGCCGCGCTGGGCGAGGCCGCCGCCTTCGAGGCAAGCGACTACAAGGCGCTGGTCTGCGTCTTCCTCTATGGCGGCTGCGACTACGCCAACACCGTCGTGCCCTACGACAGCACCCGCTACGGGCAGTACTCCGCCATCCGCGGCGGCAACAGCGATGGCACGGCCGGTGGCATTGCCCTGGCCCGCGCCGCGCTGGGCAATACGCTGCTGCAGCCCCGCACGGCGCTGGCCGGTGGCATGCAGTACGCGCTGCACCCATCCATGACGGGCCTGGCCGGCCTCTTCAACGCGGGCCGCGCTGCGGTGCAACTGAACGTCGGCCCGCTGCTGGTGCCGCTCACGCGGGCCCAATATGCCACCGGCGACCGGCGCAGCTACCCGCTGCCGCCCAAGCTTTTCTCGCACAACGACCAGCAGTCGGTGTGGCAGTCGCAGGGCGCAGAAGGCTCCACCCTGGGCTGGGGCGGCAACCTGGGCGACCTGGCGCTGTCGTCCAACGCCACGTCGCTCTTCACCTGTATCTCGGCCACGGGCAACGCCGTGTTTCTCTCGGGCGACCAGGCGCTGCAGTACCAGATCAGCCCGGGCGGCGCCGTGCCCATCAACGCCGTCAAGGGCACCAGCGTCTATGGATCGACCGCCGTGCGCGGCCTGTTGAGCGAGCTGGTGCAGACGGCCGGCAGCCACGCGATGGAGGCCGAGTACGCCCGCGTCACGCAGCGCTCCATCAGTGCCGAGGGGCAGATCTCTTCAGCCCTCTCCAGCGCCAGCCTGTCCACCGCCTTCCCTGCCAACAACCCGCTGGCCGACCAGCTCAAGGTGGTGGCCCGGCTCATCGCCGGACGCAACGCGCTGGGCACGCGCCGGCAGGTGTTCTTCGTCTCGCTGGGCGGGTTCGACCTGCACGACAACCTGATCGCCAACCAGCCGCAGCTGCTCGACAAGGTGAGCAGCGCCATGACGGCCTTCTACAACGCCACGGCCGAACTCGGCGTGGCCGACAAGGTCACGGCCTTCACCGCGTCGGACTTCGGCCGCACGCTGACGTCCAACGGCGACGGCTCCGACCATGGCTGGGGCAGCCACCACTTCGTGGTGGGCGGCGCGGTGCGTGGCGCGTCCTTCTATGGCGCGCCGCCGCCCATCAGCGTGGGAAACGGCAGCGGCAGCGAGGACCAGTGGCATGTCGGCCAGGGGCGCCTGTTGCCCAGCACTGCCGTGGACCAGTACGCCGCCACCCTGGCGCGCTGGTTCGGCGTGGCGAATACCGAGCTGGCGGGGGTGCTGCCGCACATCGGCAACTTCGGCGGCTCGGCGTATCCCATCGATCTGGGGTTCATGGGCTGAAGCCGTGCGCGCCGGGCCTGCACGGCCGATTCGAGTCAGCCTCTGGGTGGCCCTGAGGGCGCCTTTGACAATTCCGAATTTTCAGGGACCGGGATTGCGAAGACGATGGGGCCACTCAATTCAAGTGGAGACAAAAATGCGATTCGAATTCCGCCCAATTGCCACACCAATTGCCACCACAATTGCCACGCTGGCCCGGCGTGCACGGCACGGCTTGTTCATCGCAGCGGCCCTGTCCGGCGCGCTGGCGCAGGCGGCACCGCTGCCGTTGGACATGGCCACGACTTCCGAGCAGCGGTTTCAACTGGCCCTGGAGGCGCAGACTGCGGGTGACTACGCCTCCATGCTCGCGTTGCTGCGCCAGGCGGCCCGGGATGGCGAGCCACAAGCCCAGGAAACACTGGCATGGATTCTTCTGGCAGGCCCAACCCTGTATGGCACCGCGGTGAAAGCGGATCGCTGCGAAGCAGTGCACTGGCTGCGGCAAGCCGTGGCAAAAGGAAATCAAACGGCCAAAAGCCAGCTGGATTTCCTGAACCGCCTGCGCAATGCGCCGAGTGGCAAGATGGCTTGCACATCCGAGTGGGAAGGGTGATATGCGCAAAATCATTTTCGGATCGCAGCGCCATCCTCAAGAATGCGCTGCGGGTGCAACGCCACTGGTACCACGCCTGGAGCCCTGACCACCGCACCACGGACTTGTGCCCCTCCTCGCCCTGCCCTCAACCCGTATTCACCTCGCCCTCACCCAGCATTCACCAGCGCCTTCGCAAACGCCCCTTCGCCCGCCACAGTCAACACCAGTTTTTGTGTCGCCCGCGTCGCAGCCACATAGAACAGTTTGGCCTCGTCCGCCGCATCTTCGCCTTCACGCGGCATCTGCCCCACTCCTGCAACGGCCACGACCGGGAACTCCAATCCCTTGCTGGCGTGCATTGTCATCACTTTGATGGTGTCGGCCAGTGGATCGAAGTCACCTGAACGATGTCGCACGCGATGCGGCAGTTTTCGGCGGCCAAGTGCCATGGCGCACTGGTTCATGGAGTCGTGATCGCGGCACAGGATGGCCATGTCACCCCAGGCGTGGCCTTCCTGATGCGCCGCAGCCAGCAGCTCGGCGATCTTGGCGGGTTCGTCCCGCAAGCTCGGCAGGCGCACGATCAGCGGCTCCTGCCCTTCGCGGCCGCAGCTGATGGGTTGCACCAGCGGAACACCGTCCTCATCCTGGGCATTGGGTTGCAGGAACTCGGCGGCGACGCGGTTGGCGATTTGCAGAATCTGCCTGGTGTTGCGGTAGTTGATCTTGAGAATGGTCGTGCGCCCAGAGGCCTGGATTCCCACGCTTTTGAAGCTGAACCCACGTGCCTTGCTCTTGCCATAGATGTTCTGGGCGCTGTCGTACAGGATCAACAGGCTGTTGGTCTCGGGGTCCACCATCTGGGTGACGAGCTTGAGCCATTCAGGCTGAAAGTCGTGCCCCTCGTCGACCATCACGGCCTGGTATTGCCCGGACGGAATCTGTTGCCGGTCCACGCCGCGAATCACAAACTCCACCATCTGATCAAACATGCCCGGGCCCTGAGCGGGTAGCGTCTGGCCATAGGCCACCAATTGCTGGCGGCACCACTTGTGGAAGTTGCGGGCGTGCACCCGATCGGCCAGGCCCTTGGCCGCAAACCAGGCATTGAGCTTCACGGCCAAGGGCTCGTTGTAGCAGAGCACGAGGATGGGCTTGGTCGAAGCGGTCTTGGCCAGGTGTTCTGCACGATAGCCAAGAATCATGGTCTTGCCTGAGCCGGCAACTCCGTGGATCACGCGATGCCCATCGCCCAGGCTGCGCGCGAGTTGCTCCTGCTGCAAGTCCATGACGCGCATGATGTCCGGCAGCTCGTCCGCGTCTTCCGGCAGAAGGCTGCCTTGCACCGGAACACGCACCTGCGGGAACATGATCCACCGCGTGCGCTCAAGCTGCGGCACCGACATGGCTTTGCCGAAAGCGTGGGGGAACATGTTCCACAGGCGCTGCTGAAAAGCCTCCGAATCAACGGATTCCAGCATCTCGTCCTTGCAGATGACCAGATGCGCATCAATCGTCTGGTCCAGTGCAGATTCTTCAAACTGCTTGCGCGTGATGTTGGTGAACACCACGCCGCTGCCCCAGGGAAATGCCAGCTTTCCCTGATGAGGGCCTTCGCCGTGAATGAGTTGCTGATCCCGCTCCAGTGCATTGACCACTTGAATGGCGCAGTGTCGCGCCTGGGCTGCCGGATTGATGACGACCTTGGGTCTTCCATCCACGATGAGCGTCCAGGCCTGTTTGGTCGCCTCTTGAACCGTCTCGAGCCGCCAATCCTTGGTCTCAAGAATCAAAACGCCCCTGCGTGGATGAATGACGACAAAGTCAGGATGCGTCTGCTTGGGGCCGATGGGCACGTCATACCAGAGCATGTAATCGTCTTCGAGCTTTTGCTCCAACCGCTCGGCCAGGCGTCGCTCGCCAGGCGTCATGCGCCCAACGCACGCGCCCATCGCAGGAATCAGTACCGCCACTTTCTTCTCCTCTACAGAGCGGCTGAGGATACCGCACGCACCATCTCTTCAGGAATTCGATGACTGGCCAATCCCAAGCCATCGAAAATCCGGAATTGAATTCTGAACGGCTCTCTGTTGAATTTCCTCGACTCACGCGGAAACCAGCATGGAATTTGAAGGCGCTTCTGAAATGGCCAAGCAGAGGAGGATTTGATTGTGAAAGTGCTTGGCTCGGACGTATGCCTGCCATCTACGCACTCGACGACTACCGCTTTGGGCAATGCCGTAAGACTGCTGGAGGTCGAAAGGTCCAGCCATTGCGGCAACCCCGCACTTTCGCCGCAACGGCGGCGCTGCTCCGTGCAGATGCCAGAGGAGGCGACATCAGCGTTGCGGCCCGTCGCAGCGCCTTCGCGCTGGACGAACCGCCCTGGATCGCCTTGGCCCCGTTGTCTTGCCTATGCCAAGCAGTCGCAGTCGTTCAGGGAGCGCCGTATTCGCTCAGTTTCTTGCTGAACTTAAAGGTCCACAGTCGCTGCGTGCGGTCGTTGACGTCATTGGTGGTGAAGCGAAGGCTCGCCGCGCCCTTGGCGCATTGGCCGTCCTTCACGATCTTGCCTTCGGCGTCCACCATGCATTTGGTGACGTTCGAGCCTTCGATTTCCTTGCCGCTGGCGTCCAGCACGGCCAGCGAAACACCGAAGTCGGTGTCGTTGGTCAGCGCCAGCGTGTAGTCATCGACCAGCGCCAGGCCTTCGGCCTTCTCGGCCACCCAGCCGGTGGCGTTCAGGTTGAAGAGCCGGGTCTTCTTGAGCGTCACGACCTTGGAATAGTCCGAGCCATTGACCGGCTTGCCAGTCAGGCTGCTCTTTTCCAGGTCGGAGCCCAGCGCGGTGATGTCGGTGGCGTTGGCCGGAAACTCGATCAGAACCAGGTCGTTGAAGACTTTCTTGTTCTTGCCCGTGCCTTGCTCGATGGCGATGAATTTCCCCTTGCCCAGTGAGACCACATCACCCAGCTTGGCATTGCCGGTCTTGCCTTGGTTGTACCAGCGGCTGTCCACGGGCAAGGCAAACAGGCGGGTTTTCTCGGTGGTCGGGTCAAACTCCACCCAACGCACAAAGCGAGCGTAGTCGCGCACGTTCTCCGATTTGCCAGTGGCGTCGGCAACGGCAGCGGTGGTGTAGTCGGCCTTGCCGTCGTCCAGGGGGCTTTGCAGGAAACCGTGCAGCTTGCCGCTGGCCACATCAATGCTCAGCCCCTCCATGCCACGGTTGGCGCGGCGCTTGGCGAGAATGGCCGGCAGATCGGCCGCGCCAGTGCCAGGCCCGTATTTCTTCTGGATGATGCCGGTCGCCGGGTCGACCTTCACGATGAAGGGTCCGTATTCGTCGGACACCCACAGCACATTGCGTGCGGCATCCACCACCACGGATTCCGTGTCCAGGCCGAATTCGCTGTAGCCCTTGGCCTTGCCGGGATAGGTGAAGGAGTCGTCCAGGACTTGCTCGCCCGTGTTGCCTGTGATGCCCCGTGGCTGCACTCGGCCGTTGGCGTTCTGTGTGGCGCTGAATCTGAGCGGCAGGGTGGAGACGAGCCTGGCTCCGTCCTTTCCGAGGGCGATCACGCCGATGGACGGAGTGAAGTTGGGCGAAGGAAACACGGTGGAACTGGCAAAGCCCGCGGGATTGGAGCCGTCGGTGATCTGCGTGACCGGGCCGGTGGTCGCGTTCGGGCCGCGATCGGTGATGGCGTAGAACTCCAGCGTGCCGTCGGCACGCCTGCCCTTCAAGGCCAGGCCCGAACCGTAGGCTGGCAGAAAGCCCTTGGGGAAATCGGCCTTGGTGGCGGGGTGTTGGCCTTCGTAGGGGAAATAGAACCGGTCGTCGAACTGGACGTCCTGGCGCGTGACGGTGGCGCGGATGCTGCCGACGCCAGTGGTCTGCGTCACCGTCTCGGAGCCGGCGACTTGGAGCGGGCGGGTGTCGGCGCAGGCGCTCAGCAAGGCAGCCGCGGCGGCGATCACTGCCATCAGGCAGGAAGAAGAAGTGGGGGGTCGCATGGCGAGTAGGTCTTGAGAAGAAGAGGCAAGCCTGATAGACAGATCGGCAGATCGGCAGGCCCTGCTTGGCAAGGGCCTGCCCAAGCTTGAAGGCTTCGTTTCTGGAAAAGGCGCTGTGCCGCTCAGAACGAGTGGCTGATGCCCAGATCCATACCGGTCGAGCCGGCGTTGGCCACACCCGCAGGGCCGCCGATCAGGCCGACGCTGGCGCCGTTCTTGTTGTTGACACGCGCCAGCCCGGCGTACAGAGAGGTGCGCTTGGAGAAGTCGTAGACATATCCGATCGAATACTTGTCGGCCTTGCCGCCGCTGCGCGTGAGGGCAGAGGCGTTGCCGCTGAACTTGGCGCTGGCGTACTTGATGCGCAAGCTGCCTGGCCCCATGGGGATGGTTGCGCCCAGGTAGAAACCATCCACCTTCCCGGAGGTTGCGCCGTTGACGGGCTCCCACTTCAGGCTGTTGTATCCGCCATTGAGCAGGAAACTGCCGAAGTTGTACGAGGCGCCCAGCACCAGGTCTTCCAGATCGCTGGTTGCGGCGATGGCGCTGGGTGAAGCCACGGCCGCGGTACCGTCGATCCGGCCGTAGCCGATACCCACGTTCAGCGGGCCAGAGCGATAGCCCAGGTTGCCGCCTATGTACCTGCGGGCCTTGCTTGCGCCAGAGCCGGAGGCGTTCTCGTCACCAAAGGAAACCGAGAACTGGCCATAGATACCGCCCAGGTCGCTCGGCAGGAGGTAGCCCACGGCGTTGCTGATGCGCGTGCGGTCGACCACGCCGCTTTGGCTGGCGGCGTTATAGGCAGTCTGGCGGATCGTCTGGAACAGATTGGCCTGCACACCGGTGGTGGTGTCGGGGCCCGCGAAAGCGGTGAAGATGTTGTAGCTGGGGGTGTAGTCGCGACCCAGCCGGATTTCACCCCAGGAATTGTTGCTCAGCCCGATCGTGGAGCGGCGCTCGAAGCCAAGGGAGCCGCTGCTGCCGCCAGAGCCGACATCGGGGTTGAGGCCGCCTTCAAGCCAGAGCTGAGCTCGGTTGCCGCCGCCGAGGTCCTCCGTGCCGCGCAAGCCAAGCAAGCTGGTCTTGCCTTGGCTGGAGTTCAGTGCATTGAGCCTGTTGCTGCCGGACTTGGCAACGGTGACACCGACGTCCACCACACCAAAAATGGTGACGGAAGATTGTGCCAGGGCCAAGCTGCAAGAAGAGGCGAAGAATGTGCCCATCGCGAGTCCCAGAATGCGCGAGCACGTTTTTTGATTTTTCATTGGCGAGATACGAACTGAACTTATTAATGAGAATGACGGTAGCCTCCTGCCACCGCTGCGGGAACTCTAGGCAACACATAAGTATTCTTCGTGACAGCTGTGCTGTGTGACATGAAAGTCACAGCAGCGGCGGTGCCTGCGGCACGTTTCCCGCAAGGAAGCCCCATCGCCGCCACCCTTCAGCCATGGCCTGCACGACGGAGCAGATCATTCATTGCCGATTTGTTTGATTCATATTCGAGAAATTGGCGGAAATATGCATTCTTTTGCCATTTTCTAAATAAGTTTCTCGACTTCCATATCTTCAATGGAACATTTCGAGCGTTCGTCGACCGATTCATCGGTCATTGGGGACCCAAATTCAGCCCATTGCACAGCCAGTTCAACCCCGTAGTCCCTGGGAGGGCGAAGTCCCACAAGAATTGCCGCACCGAGGACTGCAGCCTCAACATCGGTCGCACCAGCAGTCACAGCTATGATCCCCAGCAGCATCGCCGTCCCCGCCAGCGGCGAGCTGCCCCCTCTCCTCCACCCAACGCCTCGCTCCATCCCCCCATGATCCAAGAGTCCGAAGAGATTGCCCTGCTTCGCGAGGAAAACGCCCGGCTGCGGGCGCAACTGGCGATTGCCACGGCGGGCCATGCCAGCGCCGTACAGGGCGCGGGCGCCAGCGATCAGGACCCTTTCGATGCGCAGGTCGCGGACCAGAAGACGCTGTTTTCGGATTTCATCGAGCATCTGCCGATAGGCCTGTGCCTGGTGGGCAAGGGTGGCAAGGTGCTGATGTCCAACCCGGCCTACCGCCATTTCCTGCCGGACACCCCCATCCCTTCGCTGCTGTCGGCCGAGGAAGACCGCGGGCGCTGGCGCAGTTGGGACAAGGATGGCAAGCCCGTTCCCCGCGACCAGTTTGTGGCCGCCCGCGCGTTCCGCGGTGAGTTGGTGGTGCCGGGCGTTGACTGTGTCTATGACACGCCCCAGGGGCTCGAGGTATGGACGCGCGTTTTCGGGGTGCCGCTGCGCAATGCGGACAAGGAAGTCGTGGCCACGGCCATCGCCATTTTGGACATCGATGCGGAACGGCGGGCGCTGGACATGTTGCGCCAGAGCGAGGAGCGGCTGGATGCGCTGGTGCGCTCCTCCTCGGAAGTGCGCTACTCCATCAGTGCGGACTGGAGCGAGCTGCACCAGCTGGCAGGCGGCGGGTTCATCCCTGACACGCAGGCGTCCAACACGAACTGGCTGGAAGACTACATCCCCCCGGAGGACCGCGACCTGGTGCGCGCGGAGATCGCGCGGGCCATCCGCACGAAGACGGACTACGTGATCGAGCACCGGGTGAACCGCGTCGATGGCAGCGTGGGCTGGGCGTTCTCGCGCGCCGTGCCGCTGTTCGATGCCGCAGGCGCCATCACCGGCTGGCTGGGAGCGGCCTCCGACATCACCGAGCGCAAGCAGGCCCAGGCCGCGCTGGAGCGCTTGAATGCCACGCTGGAGGAACAGGTGGCAGAGCGCACGGCCGACCGCAACGCGCTGTGGCAGCTGTCATCCGACATCATGATGCGCTGCACGTTCGAGGGCATCATCACTGCGGTCAACCCGGCCTGGACCGAGGTGTTGGGCTGGCGTGAAGACGAGCTGCTGGGCACCACGCTTTTTCATCTCATCCATCCGGAGGATCTGGCGCGCACCATCCAGGACACGCAGGAGCTGGCCACCGGCATGGCGCATGCCCGGTTCGACAACCGGTACCGCCATCGGGACGGGAGCTACCGCTGGATCTCCTGGTCCACCCGTTCGGCGGCAGGCCGCATCAATGCCGTGGGCCGCGACATCACCTCCGAAATGGCCAAGGCCGAAGCGCTGGCCAAGGTGCAGGAGCAGCTGCGCCAGTCGCAGAAGATGGAGGCGGTGGGCCAGTTGACGGGTGGCCTTGCGCACGACTTCAACAACCTGCTGGCGGCCGTCATGGGCAATCTGGAGCTGCTGCAGCGGATGCTGGCGCGCGGCCAGGTGGACAACCTCACGCGCTTCATCCATGGAGCGCAGGGGGCGGTGCGGCGCGCCGCCACGCTCACGCAGCGGCTGCTTGCGTTCTCGCGCCGGCAGATCCTGGACTCCAAGCCCACCGATATGGCCGCGCTCCTGGCCGATTGGGAGGACCTGCTGCGCAGGACCGTGGGCGCCAGCGTGGACATCGACATCGTGCCGGCAGCCCATCTGTGGCATGCGCAAATCGATGGAACGCAGCTGGAGAACGCCATCCTGAACCTGTGCATCAACGCCCGCGATGCCATGCCCGAAGGCGGCCGGCTGACCATCAGGACAGCCAATATCGAGCTTGAAGAGGCGGCAGCCCGGGAGTGGGACCTTCCGCCGGGCGGCTATGTATCGCTGTGCGTCACCGATACGGGCACCGGCATGTCTGAGCAGACCATTGCGCGCGCCTTCGAGCCGTTCTACACCACCAAGCCGGTGGGCCATGGAACGGGGCTGGGGCTGTCGATGATCTACGGTTTCGCGCGGCAATCGGGAGGAGCGGTCAGGATCTTCTCCCAGCCGGGCCAGGGCACCACCGTCTGCCTGTATCTGCCCCGGTGCGACGCCGCGCCCGTTGCAGAACGCGCGGTCGATGCGGCAAGGCAGGTGGTCGTTCCTGCCCAAAGGACCTTGCTGGTCGTGGATGACGAAGCCCCGATCCGCCATCTCATCGACGAGGCGCTTGTCGACCTGGGCTACACGGTGCTTGCCGTGGCCGATGCAGCCGCCGCGCTGCAGGTACTGCGCGCCGGAACCCGGGTGGACATGCTGATCACGGACATGAGGCTGCGCGGCGGAATGAACGGCAAGCAGCTTGCCGACGAGGCTCGCCTGGCCCGTTCCGACCTGCCGGTGCTCTTCATCACCGGGTTCACCGAGGCATCTCCGCTCAGCCAGGAAAACCTGCACCCCGGTACGCAGCTTCTGACCAAGCCGTTCACATTGGATGCGCTGGCGCTCAAGGTGGCGGAGATTCTGGGCAGTACAGACGCTGTGCCATCGGACTGAGTCGTGTGGCTGGGGCCGTGGTGACCGGCGGATTCCGGGCGCCTGTCTCGCAGCGCGAGCCGTGCTCCTCTGCCAACATAGCCAGTACATAAGCAAGTCGATAGCCGACTAGAGAGGGACACTGCCGACGCGGGAAGGACACTCAGCACCCAGCACCCAGCACCTGACTGTCTACCCTATAGATTGCAGAGTAAGGCGGGAAGTCATTTTTCTTTTTCAGAAAGAAGGCAGCAGGACACAACTCAATCAGCGCCCGCAAGTGCGACGAGTAAGGACCGTACGTCCATTCACCCGCATTAAAAATGTAGTCGGGCTTGAATTGAACAAGTTCGTCCAGGAAATCCTTGGTTGTCAGCGGAGCCTTGTGCAGCTCTGGACGGCCAATAATGGTTCTGTTGAAGAACATGCCATATTGATAGTTGCTGACAAGGAAAATCTTACGCTGATTTTCTATGATATCTCGATATATTTCAATTGATTTCTTTCCGAATTGAGATATGAAGATTGCTTTATTTCCATCTTCAAGTTTCGAATAGTTCCGATGATATGCAAGGTATACCGATGAAGCCAACAGCGCTGCAGACACTGCAGTACAGATGAAATAAATTGGATATTTTTTATCGAAATTGAAGATTTTTCCCTCACTCGAAAGAGTATCAACAGATGGATACCGGTTGATCAACAGATGATTTGCGATAGCCGTGGACACAAGCAGCACGTGAATCCCGTGGCGCTGTTCATAAGCACCCACGGTGAACCAAATCACTAGAAATGGCAATACACAAAGAATCCATAGCACCCTTCCCTTGGCGGACAGCAAGGAAATCAGCATGGTCCCAATGAGAAGTACGCCTATTTCCGGGGTATCGATAATGTACTTTTCCAGGGACATCAGAGCTGATGATATCAAGCCTCCATTTTTCTCCACGATATCAAGCACCCCTTGATTTCCTGTGAATTCCGGAGCGACAAAGAAGGGCCAGATGGCTGCAAACAGCATCACCACAATGCACGCCGCCAGTGCCGCAGGCCGCCATTTCCAACGCCACACGCCATGGGCTATCAATGCCGGAAGCGTGACAAGGCACCAGAACAATCCGGGTTGTTTGGTAAGAGAGGCCAAAAAACCGCAGAACAGCGAAAGCATCAAGGGACGCAACTTTGCAGGCCTCACGGAATACTGCAGCAAAAGATTGAAACTCAATAGAATCAATGCTGTCGCCAAAGGGTCGGCATAGGCCCAAAACAGCAGGTTTCCAAAACTCACCAAGGTGCCCACAGCAAGCACCAGTGTCAGCCAATTGATGAACTGGCTGGAACTCCTGGCTACAAGGTCGAAAAATGCAATGACAATGACCAGCGCTGGTATGCCACACACGAGCTTCGCGGCAAAATGCGAGACATGATTGCCTTGGGCCAGGAATACAGAACCCAGTTCATACGCAAAAAGCTGGGGATAAGGCGCCTGAGTGTAGTAGGTGTCGTAGGATATCCCCAGAAAATGCTGTACACCCCACATACCCCAGCTATATATTTCATCATGCCTGATGAATCCTGTACTTGTCGGCTTCAGCGCAAAGAAATAAATACCCCATACCAACGGCGCGGTAAATAGAAGCAAAGGCGGGTTTGCGTTATCCAGCACTCTTAAAACAACACGAGCAACAGCAAGCACCAAAAATAAGAAAACCACAACCCATGCGGATATGTATAGCGCCCTGGGAAATTCAATCTTTCCGCCATAGAGCGCGAGACCTGCAGCAAAGGAGATTCCAATGCATGCAATTGCTGCATACTCAGATGCAGAGATATCACTACCCCTGGGCTTCTTCTTCCGATATGGCATCAAGATGTGGAAAATAGTATCATCACAAAACAGGTAAGCAGAGACCACACAGATCCATTGAACATGTTTTTTTCATCGTGGGTATTTTTGACCGAATGATCACAATCGCAATAGCAAAAAAGCCATGATTCCTCCCTGCAAAATATCAATGCGAGAGAAATTCTGTAATCCCAGGCTTTTCAGGCTTCGATGCTTATTGATAGACTTCAATATCAGCCCATGCCACCCAGGATGGTGATGATATTGTTTCAACGTAGACAAGTCGCACCGGGTCTGGTCGGCGATTTTTAAATTCCAGCCAAATACCTCCACTTGTATAACTTGTGATTGCACCGAGGAAAATCATTCTCCCTCCATTGGTTCTACCCCATATCCTGTGATTTGTATCTCCTGCTGGACTTTGCGTGGTCAACAGGCGAATAAGAGAGAAATTTCTTTCCCACCCAAGATCCAGAGCAATCCATTGCGTCGGAAATCCATTTGAATTCCAGTAGGTACTCGAATTCCCATCAATTGCTTTGAGCGAATCCCCATAGTTCCCTGAAGCACCAAAGACACCAACTGGAATTTTGGTCCCGTAGCTGTTCGCAGATACCGTTTTTTCCTCTGAAATTAATTCCGCACTGGTTGGCCAAGCAATTGCAAAAAGCAAACCACAAAGAACATATCTGATGAAAGAATATCTCATGATGGCATCTCCTTCAGTATTGCGCGAATTTGCGCAATACAATGCTATGCCACGGGAATGGAAACGACAATCAGACGATTCCTGTTTTTAATCAGCCATGTGCCTGAAAACCATCGCTGCAAGCACAGCAAATTTTCGTCAGACCCTCAAAAAGAGCGCCGTCTGAACCAAAGACAGCCGGATCTCTCAACTCAACGCCAGCCGACGCACACGTTCAATGAAAGCCTGCAGCACCGCCGCAGGCCGGTCCGCCCGCCAGGCCATCACGGCCGGGGTCATGGCCTGCTGCGGACCGCGCAGGGGCACGAACACCACGCCGTTCATGCCCACGCGCTGCATGCAGCTGGGCACCAGGGCCACGCCCTGCTCTGCCGAGACCAGGGCCATGACGGTGAGCCACTGGCGCGCGGCGTGGCGTGTGTGGGGGTGGATGCCGGCCTGCTGCAGGCAGGCGATGACGTTGTCGTAGTTGGCCGGGGCCACTTCGCGGGCGAACATGACGAAGGTGTCGCGGGCCAGTTCGCGCAGGTCGATGTCGGGCTGCTGCGCCAGCACATGCGTGGCGGGCAGGCAGCAGACAAAGGGTTCCTCGCCGATCGACAGGGTCTGCAGGCCGTCTGGCGGGTTGGCTATGTTGAGAAAGCCGCAGTCGATCTGGCCGCTGGCAATGGCCTGCAGTTGCTCGCGCGTGGACATTTCATGCAGGCAGACTTCGACCAGGGGGCGTTCTGCGCGGAAGGCGCGGCAGAAGTCGGGCACCTGGCGGTAGATCATTGAGCCGGTGATGCCCACGTCCAGCCGGCCCTGCATGCCCTCGGCCACGCCGCGCACCACGTCGGCCGCATGCTGCAGCTGGGCGAGCACTATGCGTGCCTCGACCAGAAAGGCCTCGCCCGCAGGGGTGAGGCGCACGTTCTTGGCGTCGCGGTCCATGAGGCTGGCGCCCAGGTCCTGCTCCAGGGTCTTGAGCGCCATGCTCAGCGGCGGCTGGGTGATGCACAGCCGCTGGGCCGCGCGGCCGAAGTGACGTTCCTCGGCCAGGGCGACGAAATAGCGCAGCAGATGGGTCTTCATGAGAGGCGGCGGATGGGGAGCAAGCGAGATGGCATCTTGCACCATGGCTACCTCTGAAATACAGATTGATAAATCATGGGACTTCAGATGGTTCGCAGCCACAAAACCCGCGCACCTCAACTTTGAGACACCGAGGAAGGGCCGCCCCGCACCGAGGATGTCGTCCCCCTCCGCGCAGCGAGAAGGGGCGCCGTGCAACGGGGAAGGCGCGAAGCGACTCAGGGGGTCAATACGATTTAGGCAAGCCCAATACCTTTTCGGCGATGAAGCACATGATGAGTTGCGGACTGACGGGCGCCAGGCGCGGGATCCAGGATTCGCGCATGTAGCGCTCCACGTGGTATTCCTTGGCGTAGCCCATGCCGCCGTGCGTGAAGATGGCGGTTTCGCAGGCCTTGGCGCAGGCTTCGGCTGCCAGGTACTTGGCGGCGTTGGCCTCGGCGCCGCAGGGCAGGCCCCTGTCGTAGAGGAAGGCGGCCTTTTGCACCATGAGGTGGGCCGCCTCAAGCCCCATCCAGGCCTGGGCCAGCGGGTGCTGTATGCCCTGGTTCTGGCCGATGGGGCGGTCGAAGACCACGCGCTCCTTGGCGTACTGGGTGGCGCGCGCCAGGGCGGCGCGGCCCAGGCCCACGGCCTCGGCGGCGATGAGGATGCGCTCGGGGTTGAGGCCGTGCAGGATGTACGAAAAGCCCTTGCCCTCTTCGCCGATGCGGTCCTCGGCGGGGATGCGCAGGCCGTCGATGAACAGCTGGTTGGTGTCCACGCATTTGCGGCCCAGCTTGTCGATCTCGCGCACCTCGATGCGTTCGCGGTCCAGGTCGGTGTAGAACAGGCTCAGCCCTTCCGTGCCCTTGCACTCTTCCACGGGCTTAGTGCGTACCAGCAGCAGGATCTTGTTGGCGACCTGGGCAGTGGAGATGAAGACTTTCTGGCCATGGACCACGTAGACGTCGCCATCGCGCACGGCGCGGGTCTGCAGCTTGAGGGTGTTGAGGCCCGCATTGGGCTCGGTGACGCCGAAGCAGGCCTTGTCCGTGCCCGCGATCAGCGGGGGCAGCCAGCGGCGCTTTTGCTCGTCCGTGCCGAAGACGACGACGGGGTGCAGGCCGAAGATGTTCATGTGCACGGCCGAGGCGCCCGACAGGCCTGCGCCCGTGGCCGAGATGGTGTGCATCATGAGCGCCGCTTCGCTGATGCCCAGGCCCGCGCCGCCAAACTCTTCGGGCATGGCAATGCCCAGCCAGCCCGCGTCGGCCAGGGCCTTGTGGAAGTCGTGCGGGAAGCCGCCTTCATGGTCCTTGCGCAGCCAGTAGTCGGCATCGAAGGGTGCGCAGGCGCGCTCGACGGCGTCGCGTATCTGTTCCTGTTCTTCGTTCCACAGAAAGTCCATGGTGTGTTCTCCGTTGCTTGTAGCTGTTCGCTTGTTGTGTCTGTGGGGTGACGGCGCTCAGGCGGCCGGTCGGCGCACGCGCTCGGGGTTCTCGCCGTACGGCGGGCTGTAGAAGACCAGCAGGCGCACGGGCTCGGCGCTGGTCACGCGGAAGATGTGCATGCAGTCCTCGGGGAAGAAGCAGGTTTCGCCGGGCTGCATGGCAAAGCGTTCCTTGCCGTCCGGGGTGTCGATTTCCACTTCGGCCGTTCCGGCCAGCAGGTAGCAGGCCTGCTCCATGCCGGGGTGGGCATGGGGCAGCGCGCCGCCGCCCTGCTCCAGCGTGCCCAGCACCAGCTCCATGTGGCGCGCGCCCACGTTGGCGGCACTGACCAGGCGCCGGTTGACGGTGCCGTGGTGGTTGGCGGGGCTGTAGCCGGGCACGTCTTGTTCACGGATCAGATAGCGGGGCATGGGCGGTTTCCTTCTGTTTGTGTTTGTGCTTGTGTTTGTGGTGGGGCGTCTTGCAGCGCGGCAGCCTGGCTGCAGGCGCGGCTGGCCTGCAGGGCGGCCAGCTCGGCCTCGGTCAGGCCCGCGTCGCGCAGCACCTGCAGGGTGTGTTCGCCCAGGCGCGGCGCGGGGGCGGCGCGTTCTGCGGGTGGCGTGGCGCTC
This sequence comes from Delftia sp. DT-2, assembly GCF_028401915.1. Taxonomy (NCBI): domain Bacteria; kingdom Pseudomonadati; phylum Pseudomonadota; class Betaproteobacteria; order Burkholderiales; family Comamonadaceae; genus Delftia; species Delftia sp. DT-2. The sequence continues at coordinate 39,146 of NZ_JAQOTI010000017.1, read as the reverse complement.
CAGCGCGTGGGGCTGGCCGTGGTGCGCAGCCGGCCTTCGCTGGGGTGGTCTATCTCGTGCACGAAGCCGGTGGCCTGGTGCTGGGGGTCGGCAATCAGGTCCTCGGGCGAGGCCATGGGCATGTTGGGCACGTCGGCCGCGTCCAGCAGCGTGCGCCATTCGGCGGTGGTGCGCCCTGCCATCAGCCGCGAGACTTCGGCATAGACGGCATCGATGTGCAGCGCGCGCTGGCTGTGGGTGGCGAAGATGGGCTCGGCCATGCGCTCGGGCTGGCCTATGGCGTTGAAGAAGCTGTGCCAGTGCTTGTCGTTGTAGATGAGAACGCAGAGGTGGCCGTCGCTGGTGCGATAGGGCCTGCGGTGGGCCGTGAGCAGGCGCGCATAGCCGGGGCCGCCCAGCTGCGGCTCGAACGACAGGCCCGCCATGTGGTCGCCCAGGATGAACTGGGTCATGGCCTCGAACATGGGCACGACCACGGCCTGGCCCTTGCCGGTCTTCTCGCGCGCATAGAGGGCGGCAGTGACGGCGTAGACCGCGTGCAGGCCGGTGACGCGGTCGCCCAGGGTCATGGGGGCATAGGCCGGCTCGCCGCCGCCGTATTGCTGCGCCAGCCAGGGCACGCCGGTGGCGCCCTGGATGAGGTCGTCATAGGCGGGCCGGGCCGCGTAGGGGCCGCGCTGGTCGAAGCCGCAGCAGCTCACGTGGATGATGCGCGGGTTGCGCGCCGCCACGTCCTCGTAGGCCAGGCCCAGGCGCGCCATGGCCTGGGGCCGCACGTTGCTGACCAGCACGTCGCAGCCTTCGGCCAGGCGCAGCAGGGCCTCGCGCGCGGCGCCCTGCTTGAGGTCCAGCACCACGGAGCGCTTGCCCTGGTTGGCCTGCAGGAAGATGTGGCCCATGGCGGTGTTGCGCATGGGGCCGACGTGACGCATGTTGTCGCCCTCGGGCGATTCGACCTTGATCACCTCGGCCCCCAGGCCCGCAAGGATCTGGGTGGCAAAGGGGCCCATGACCACCGAGGTCATGTCCAGCACCTTCACCCCTGCAAGAGGGCCTTGCTGCCCTTGCTGCGCTTGTTCCATGCGGCTCTCCTTCACTGCGCCTCGATGCCCGCCTGCTTGACCAGTTGCCCCCAGCGGGCCATCTGGTCCTTCACATAGGTGGCGAACTCGGCGGGCGTGGCCGTGGGCCAGACCTCGAAGCCGACCTGGGCCAGTTGCTCCTGCACGGCCTTGTCCTTGAGGATGGCCTGCAGCTCGGTGTTCAGCCGCTCGGTGATGTCGGCAGGCATCCCGGCCGGGCCGAAGATGCCGTTCCAGGAGGTGATGTCGAAGCCCGGCAGCGTCTTTCCGATGGCCGGCACATTGGGCAGCAGGGTGGAACCCTTGGCCGCCGTGACGGCCAGGGTGCGAACGCGGTCGGTCTTGATCGTGCCCCAGGCCGAGCCCAGGTCGGCCACGTAGACCTGGATCTGGTTGCCCATGAGGTCGGTCAACGCCTGCGGGCTGGACTTGTAGGGCACCGAGGTGATCTGGGCGTGCGTGACGTACTTGAAGGTTTCCGAGGCCACCAGCGAGGTGCTGTTGGGCGTGCCGTAGGACAGGCGGTCGGGATTCGCCTTGGCGTAGTCGATCAGTTCCTGCACGGTCTTGGCAGGAACGGAGGGGTGGACCAGCAGCGCAAACGGCAGCTCGCCCACGCGCGCCACGGGCGTGAAGTCTTTTACCGGGTCGTACTTCAGGCCCTTGACCAGCCAGGGGTTGGCCGAGTGCGAGGTGTTGGTGGTCATGAACAGCGTGTAGCCGTCCGGCTTGGCCTTGGCCACATGGTTGGCGGCAATCTGGGCATTGGCGCCGGCCTTGTTGTCCACGATCACGGGCTGCTTGAGCCGCTCGCCCAGCCGGGTAGCCACCACGCGCGCCACGGCATCGGTTCCACTGCCGGCCGCGAACGGCACGACCAGGGTGATGGGGTTGGAGGGATAGCTGCCCTGGGCCTGCGCAGCGGGCGCTGCAACGACGGCCATGGCACTGAGAGCGCCAAGGGCCAGGGCCCTGCGCAACGGGGAATGCTTCATTTGCTTGTCTCCTGTTTCCTATGGAAAGCGGCGCTGTGTATCCAGCGCTCGCCGCCATGGTGCGGGCGTCAATGATTCAAGTCCAATTCTTTAAAACCAAGCAAGGATTTGATTTATGAATCATTGAATCCTGCATCAGGCTCCATGTGCCGCCTCTTGCGCAAGGACTGCATCGGTGCGAGGCTGGCAGCCCTGCACGACACCACGCCAAGGAGTTCCGCATGTCACACACCGTCCACACCATCCGGCTGCACCGCGTCCTCAAGGCGCCGCCGCAGCGCGTGTACCAGGCCTTCACCACGGCCGCTGCCCTTGCAAAATGGCTGCCGCCCCACGGCTACATCTGCGAGGTGCCCGAGTTCGACGCCCGGGTCGGCGGGCGCTACCGCATGGCCTTCGTCAATCTGTCCACGGGAGGGCGCAGCGGCTTCGGCGGGGAGTTCCTGGACCTGGAGCCTGGCCGGCTGGTACGCCATACCGACCGCTTCGACGACCCGCAACTGCCTGGCGAGATGATCGCCACCATCACGCTGCGCGAGGTGTTCTGCGGCACTGAAATGGATGTGACCCAGGAAGGCGTGCCCGCCGTCATTCCCGCCGAGGCCTGCCACCTGGGCTGGCAGGAGTCGCTGCAGTTGCTGACCCTGCTGGTGGAGGCCAGCGTGCCGGGCTGAGACCCTGCACAAGCCCCTGCTGTCACACAGCTGCGGTTGATGGATTGCGGTGCTTCGGAGGACAATGGCAGTATTGCCCGCCAACGCCTGGAGGTCCGCCATGGCCACCCCCTTTGCACTGACCGCTCAAGCCATCGATGTCCTGCCGTTTGGTGCGCGGCTGGCGGGCGCCCGGACCTGTGCCCTGTTCAAGTCCCAGGACATGGAGGTCATCCGCGTGGTGCTGCGCGCCAGCCAGTCGCTGCCGCCGCACAAGGTGCCTGGCAGCGTCAGCCTGCATTGCCTGGAAGGCGAGCTGGAGGTGATGCTCGGCGAAAGCCGCCAGTCCCTGCAGGCCGGCCAGCTGATGCACCTGCCGGCCAACATGGCGCATGCGGTACGCGCCATCGAAGACACCTCCGCTCTGGTCACCATCGTTCTGTGTGACGAGTCCTGACGCCTGCCGCCTCAGCGCACGGGCAGGAACTGCATGAAGGGTCCCGCCACCAGTCCCTGCCCGTAGCCGATGAAGGAGCGCCTGTAGCGCTCGGTGGTGTAGTTGGCGATCAGGTCCAGCCGGCCGATGATCTTGCCCATCTCGCGCTCGAAGCTCAGGTTGCGCGCGTCGTCGCCCAGGTGGTTGGACAACAGCAGCGGCCCGCCAGCGGCATTGCGCCGTGAGTTGAGTATCCAGTTGGCCACTTCCACGTTGCGCGCGGCGTTGTAGATCAGCTGCGGGTCCAGCCCATGGACCAGGGTGAAGCTGGTGCGCCCGCCGTGGGCCGTGATGATGGTGTCGGCCAGCGCATGGACGAAGGCGGCCACGCGGTCGCCCTTGAAGTCGGGCTGCAGCGCCAGCGAGAGCGCGGCCACGTCCTGGGCGCCGCGCAGGTCGGCCCAGGGCTGGCGCTCGGTGATGGCGATGCGCACGTAGGCGGATGCGGCCTCGCGGCTTTCGGCGGTTTTCTTCCACTCGGCGGGGTTACGCAGGTAGAGCTTGTCCATGATGCGCATCAGGCTGTCCAGGTTCTCCTTCATGGCCAGCGTGGCCATGCGGTTGCTGTCGGACTGCACGATTTCGCTGGGCTCGAACGAGGCGCCCTCCACCTTGCCGCGCGGCGCGGGCGTGTCGGCGCAGCCCGCCATCAGCAGCAGCGCCAGCACGGGCGCCAGGCGGCGCGCAGCGCCACCTCCCGGCCGGGGCTGGCTGTCGTTCACCCCGGCTCTTCGGCCGGCCTCCCCTGGCAAGACAAGCTCAATAATCATCCCGGAACGATAGCAGCGCACTACCGGGGCGCCGAGGCCTGATGCCCTGTCTTACACGCCCTGGCGCCGGCAGCGTCAACCTCCCGTCAGGCAGTGTTGCTGCACCGTCCACTCATCCACCACCGCCCCGGTGCTGCGCCAGCAGGTGGCCAAGGATCTTCCAGGTCTGGGGCTGCTCCACCATGGGCACTGGAATGCGCAGCATGCTGCCCGCGGCCTGCCTGGGCGAAAACAGCAGGCCCGGCGCCAGCAGCAGGCCCTGCGGCGCGGCATGGCGGGCCAGCACCTCCGAGTCCACGCCGCAGTCCACCCAGGCGAACATGCCGGCCTGCGGCTCGTGCGGGGCGCGGCAGTCCAGGGCTTCGAGCATGCGCAGGCAGCGGTTGCGCGCGCGGTCCACGCGCTCGCGCAGGCGGTCCACATGCTTGCGGTACTGGCCGTCGGCCAGCACGCGGTGCACCACCTGCTCGCCCGGCAGCGCCGTGGTCAGGCCGCCCAGCAGCTTGAGGTCGGTCAGCCGCCGTATCAGGTCGGTGTGTGCCGCGACATAACCCACGCGCAGGCTGCCGGCCAGGGTCTTGGAGTAGCCGCCCACCAGGAGCACGCGCTGCAGCCGGTCCATGGCGGCCAGGCGCACGGGCACGCCGGGCAGGAAGTCGGAGTAGGTGTCGTCCTCGGCCAGGTAGAAGTCGTGGCGCTCGGCAATGCGCAGCACCTCATGGGCCACGCCGGCCGACAGGGTCTGGCCCGTGGGGTTGTGCACGGCCGTGTTCAGGATGAAAAGCCGGGGCTGGTGCTGGCGGGCCAGCCGCTCCAGCGCCTCCACGTCGGGGCCGCCGGGCAGGCGGGGCACGCCGACCACGTTCACCCCCAGGGCGTTGAGCCGGCCGAAGATGAGAAACCAGCCGGGGTCTTCCACCAGCACGGTATCGCCAGGGCGCACCAGGCTGCGCACGATGAGGTCCAGGCCCTGGGTGACGCCGGCCACGGTCATCAGGTGGGCCTCGGGGTGGGCTGGCACGTCCTGGGCCTGCAGCACCGAGGCGATCTGCTGGCGCAGCGGCAGATAGCCCTGGGGCACGCCATAGGTCAGCAGGCTGGTGCCCGTGCTGCGGCCGACGGCGCGCAGGGCCGAGGCCAGCATCTCCTGGTCCAGCCATTCCGGCGGCAGCATGCCAGCGTCGCCCGAATGCTCCGTGCCTTCGCGGAACATGCTGCGTAACAGAAAGGCGGTATCGAAGGCTGCGCCCTGCTCCAGCGTGGGCAGGCCCTGGCTGGCGCGCGGCACGGCCTGGGCCGCGCGCCGGGCGCTGACGAAGACGCCCGAGCCGCGCCGCGAATGCACCAGGCCCTGGGCGGCCAGCCGGTCGTAGGCCTGGACCACGGTATCGCGGCTGACGCCGGCCTGCTGCGCCAGCGCGCGCACCGAGGGCAGCCGCGAGCCCGCGCGCAGGCCATGGCGGCGGATGAGGCTGCCGTAGTGGTCCACGAGCTGCTCGACCAGCGAGAGATCGGAGGAGCGCAGCGGACGCCAGGGCGCAGCGGCCTGGAAAGCCGTAGCGGAGGATGCACTCGATGTCTGCGGTGTCTGCTGTGCCTGCGCTTGCTTCGGCGTGGCTGCGGGATCAAGTGTCAGGGTCATGTGGGCAGGCCAGTTGGCAAATTGTTCTGGCAAAGTGTACTGCTACTGTACCGAACACTGCCATTAGCATGGCCTGACGGCGCCGCGGCCTGCGGCATGCGCAGACAGGGCGCCGGATTCCCTGTCATGCCTGTTGCCACCATGCCCTTCGATACCGCCCACACCTCGTTCCTGCTGCCGCTGGCCATGTTCTCCTTCGTCAGCTCCGTCACGCCCGGCCCCAACAATGTGATGTTGACGGCCTCGGGCGCCACCTTCGGCTACCGCCGCACGGTGCCCCACATGCTGGGCATCACCGTGGGCGTGGTGGTCATGGTGCTGCTGGTGGGCGCGGGCCTGGGCACGGTGTTCGAGCGCCTGCCGGTGATCTACACCGCGCTCAAGTACCTGGGCGCGGCCTATCTGGTCTGGCTGGCCTGGAAGATCGCGGGCAGCGGCGGCATCGACGGCGGCAACGCGGGTGCCCGGCCCTTCGGGTTCTGGCAGGCGGCGGCGTTCCAGTGGGTCAACCCCAAGGCCTGGATCATGGCAATCGGCGTGATTGCCACCTACACGCCGCGCGAGGATTTCTTCATCAACCTGGTGCTGGCCGCCCTGGTGCTGGGCATCGTGAACTATCCCAGCGTCAGCGTCTGGACGCTGTTCGGCAGCGCCGTGGGGCGCGCGCTGCGCTCGCCGCAGGCACTGCGCCGCTTCAACTGGTGCATGGCGGCCCTGCTGCTGCTGTCGCTGTATCCGGTGCTGGCCGACTCACACGGCTGATTCAAACGCCTGATTCGCGCGGCTGCTTCATGCGGCCGATGCCCCATCCAGCGCCAGTATCTGGCGCGCCAGCGCGGTGATGCCGCCCTCGCTGAGGTCGTCGGCCTGCACCCTGCGGCGCGTGCGCCACTGCGTGAAATGCCGCTCCTGCGAGCGCTCGTAGTGCGGGTCGTAGTGCTGGGCCATGAGCTCGGAGAAAAGCGGCGAGAGGCTGCGCTCATGCGCCCAGGCCTGCCAGCGCGAGATGGTCTCCTTGCCCTGCAGCTCCTTGAGCCAGCCCAGCTTGTCGGCCAGCATCTGCGGATCGTCGCCCAGGTAGGCGTAGTCGCGCAGCAGGTAGGCCAGGCGTGCCTTGGGCGTGGCATCGAGCGCAATCACGGGCGACTGGCGCATGTGCTCGACCAGCACCAGCGGCAGGGACACGCGCCCGATCTTGGCGCTCTCGCCTTCCACGTACACGGTGCGCGACGGATCGAAACTCTCCAGTTGCTGGGCCAGCAGCGTCTCGAAGTATTTCTGGCTGGGCTGCTCCACGCCGGGCAGGTTGCCCAGCAAGGAGCCCTTGTGGCTGGCATAGCCCTCCAGGTCCAGCACCTGCTCGCCGGCCTCGGCCAGGGCATGCAGCACGCGGGTCTTGGCGCTGCCGGTGGCGCCGCACAGCACCTGCAGGCGCAGTTGGGGCACCAGGCGGTCGATCAGCTCGATCACATGGCCGCGATAGGACTTGTAGCCGTTGGCCAGTTGCTGGGCATCCCAGCCGACCAGGCGCAGCCAGGTGACCATGGAACCACTGCGCAGGCCACCGCGCCAGCAGTAGACCAGCGGCTTCCAGTTGGCCGGTTTGTCGGCGAAGGTTTCCTGCAGATGGCGCGCCAGATTGGCCGAGACCATGGCCGCGCCCAGGCGTTTGGCCTCGAAGGGGCTGACCTGCTTGTAGATGGTGCCGATCCGGGCGCGCTCCTCGTTGTCGAGCACGGGGCAGTTGATGGCGCCGGGAATGTGGTCCTGCGCGAATTCGGCAGGCGAACGGGCGTCGATCAGGGTGTCGAACTGGTGGCGGTCGGCGATGCGGATGGGCTGGCGGTGGGACACGGGCAAACGGTGATCTGGCGATCATGCGGGAGGCAGAAACAACCGGCGCCATGGCCTCAGGGGCTCATGGGCCGGCACCGGAACCAGGAAAGTGGATCGAGCCTCGACACGCACCGGCCCGCCCCGCTTCGCGCCCTGCTTGCGCGAGCCGGGCACGCGGCCGACCTTGGAAGCGGGGATTCTCGCACGCCCAACATGCCCGCGCACGGCTGTCAGGGCAAGGCTGTCAACGCCAGGCAGTCAACGCAAGGCAGCGGCGATCAGGCCCTGCACGGCGGCCACGCGCTGCACCTGCTGGGGGCTGTCGTAGTTGCCCATGAAGACGGCATACACCAGCGAATGCTGGGGCACGACCACCAGCCGCTGGCCGCCCAGACCGATGGCCATGTAGTACGCCAGGCCGGCGCGGGTCTGCCCCACGTACCAGTGGTGGCCGTAGCGCAGGCCGGGCCAGGCGTCCACGCGCGGCTGAATGGATTGCACAATCCAATGCCGTGGCACCAGCGCCCGTCCCTGCCATTCACCCTGTTGCAGCACCAGCTGGCCGATGCGGGCCAGATCGCGCGCCCGCAGGCGCAGGCCGGAGGCGGCGGCCGCCTCGCCGTTGGTGCCAGGCGTCCACTCGGCCTTGTCGATGCCCAGCGGAGCAAACAGCTTGTGCCGCGCATAGTCCAGCAGCGGCATGCCACTACCCTGCGCGATCAGATGGCCCAGCAGGGCCGTGGCCCCGCCGCTGTAGCACCAGCGTTCGCCAGGCGGGGCGACGATGGGCTGCTCCAGCACGTAGCGGTAGCGGTCGCTGCTGCGCTCCATGGCGATTTCGCTGTTGCGCGGGTCGGAATACGGAAGGTCCTCGTCCCATTGAAGGCCCATGGTCATGCCCAGGGCATGGGAGACCAGGATGGCGCGCCGGCCCTCATCGGCCGCCAGATCGCTGTAGGCGGGAAAGGCCTGGACAAGGGGCGTGTCCAGCGCGGGCACCTTGCCCTCGGCCAAGGCCATGCCGTACAGCAGGCCCACGATGCTCTTGCTGACCGAGCGCACATCGTGCAGGGAGTCGGCGTTGAAGGCCACCTTGCCCAGCGGCTCGCCCCAACGCTCGTCCTCACCCTCGAAGTAGCACTCCAGCGCCAGCCGGCCGTGGCGCATGACGACGACGGCATGCAGGTTCGCCAGTTCTCCGCTCTGCACGCCCTGGTCCAGGCGTTCGCCCAGGTCCTCGGCCAGGCCGGTGCCGGTGCCGGTGGAAAAGGCACCGCCCTGCCCCACGCTGGCACAGGCCGTGCAGCCCAGCGTCGCCAGGGCTGCGCCCGTCTGCAGCCACCTGCGCCTGTCGGTGCGAAAGCCGTTGTTTGTCATGTCCCTCTCCCTTGCTTAGCTAGTTAGTTACTTAGTTGCTTACGTACTTACTGCCTGGGCGAAGACCCGCTGCCGCGCGGATGGATCAGCATGCGGTCGCCGCGTATTTCCACATCGAACTGGCGCAGGAAGTTCTGGCCCAGCAGCGCATCCCTGTCCGTGCTGCCCGTATAGCCCGTACCCACGCGCAGGCCGCTGACCACCAGGGAGGCCACGCGCACCTGATCGGCCACCACCATGCGGCCGTCGCGCTCGCCATTGGCGGTGCGAAAGCGAACCGGCTCGCCGCCGTCCAGGCCTGCGCGCTCGGCCAGCGGCTCGGTCACGCCGACCATGCTGGCGCCCGTGTCCACCAGAAACAGCACGGGCTGCCCGTTGACGGCCCCTTCCACGCGGAAATGCCCGTCACGGTCACGCGCAATGGCCACCGTGCCATCGGCCTGGACCTTGACGCCGGCCGGCTTCAGGTACATCTGCATGGCCCAGTACAGCACTCCCATGACCAGCAGCCAGAACAGCAGAAAACCCAGCATGCCGCGCCGGGCGACGGACTGGACACTGGGCTCGGCGGCCGGTGCAGAGGAAGCGGACGGATCGGACGGAGGCGGCGTGGACTTGAGGCGCATGGCAATGCAGACGGGATCGACGATGGCAGCACGGTGGCTGCACGGCGGCAGTCGCCCATTCTGCCTGCGGCCCTGCCCCGTCACGGGCAAGCCAATAGCCGCTACAGTGGGCGCCTTCATCACAGCCCGCTCCTGCCATGACCACGACCGCGCAGCCGCCCTTTGTCCTTCACTACATCTTCGACCCGCTGTGCGGCTGGTGCTATGCCGCCGCGCCCCTGGTCAAGGCCGCGCGCAGCGTGCCCGGCGTCACGCTGCAATGGCATGGCGGCGGCATGCTCACGGGCGCCCACACCCGCACCATCACGGCCGACTGGCGCGGCCATGTGATGCCGCACGACCAGCGCATTGCCGAGATGACGGGCCAGCCGTTCGGCCCTGCCTACTTCGACGGCCTGCTCAACGACCTGGGCGCCGTGCTGGACTCGGAGCCGCCCACCACGGCCCTGCTGGCCGCCGAGGAACTGGCGGGCCGGGGCCTGGACATGCTGGCGCGCCAGCAGCAGGCCCACTACGTGGAAGGCCGCCGCATCAGCGACCCCGCCGTGCTGCAGGAACTGGCCCGTGACCTGGGACTGGACGGCGAGGCCTTTGCCCAGGCCTTCCAGCGCTTGTCCGGCGCTGCCACCCAGGCGCATATCACCCAGGCGCGCGAATGGCTGAACCTGGCACAGGGCCAGGGTTTCCCGACCTTCGCGCTGGAGTTCGACCACCCCGAGGCCGAGCAGCCGGGCCAGCGCGCCATCCAGCGCATCGACATCGGCCCCTGGCTGGGAGATGCACAGGGCTGGGCAACGCAGCTGGGCGAGTGGGTGCAGCAGGTGGCGGCCATCACCGCCGGCGAGCAGACCGCGCCCCAAGGCGAGGACTGCGGGCCCGATGGCTGTGCGCTACCCAAGAGCTGACCCGTCAACGCCCGTCAAAGAAAAACCGCGCCCTGGCGCGGTTTTTTCATGGAGCGCGGGCGCCCGTCAATCCATCTTGGAGATCATCACCTCGCCAAAGCCGGAGCACGACACCTGGGTGGCGCCGTCCATCAGGCGGGCGAAGTCGTAGGTCACCTGCTTGCTCTGGATGGCCTTTTCCAGCGCGCTGATGACCAGGTCGGCCGCCTCGCGCCAGCCCATGTGGCGCAGCATCATCTCGGCCGAGAGGATTTCGGAGCCCGGGTTCACATAGTCCTTGCCCGCGTACTTGGGGGCCGTGCCGTGCGTGGCCTCGAAGCAGGCCACGGAGTCGGACATGTTGGCGCCGGGCGCAATGCCGATGCCGCCAACCTGGGCCGCCAGTGCGTCCGAGATGTAGTCGCCGTTGAGGTTGAGCGTGGCCACCACCGAGTACTCGGCCGGGCGCAGCAGGATCTGCTGCAGGAAGGCGTCGGCAATCGAGTCCTTGATGACGATGTCGCGGCCCGTGCGCGGGTTCTTGAACTTGAGCCAGGGTCCGCCGTCGATGGGCTGGGCGCCGAACTCGCGCGCGGCCAGCGCGTAGCCCCAGTCGCGGAAGCCCCCTTCGGTGAACTTCATGATGTTGCCCTTGTGGACCAGGGTCACGCTGGGCTTGTCGTTGTCGATGGCGTACTGGATGGCCTTGCGCACCAGGCGCTCCGTGCCCTCGATGGACACGGGCTTGACGCCGATGCCCGAGGTCTCGGGGAAGCGGATCTTCTTGACGCCCATTTCCTTGACCAGGAAGTCGATGAGCTTCCTGGCGTTGTCGCTGCGCGCCTCGTACTCGATGCCCGCGTAAATATCCTCGGAGTTCTCGCGAAAGATGACCATGTTGGTCTTCTCGGGCTCCTTCAGCGGCGAGGGCACGCCCTTGAAGTACTGCACGGGGCGCAGGCAGACGTAGAGGTCCAGCTCCTGGCGCAGCGCCACGTTCAGCGAGCGGATGCCGCCGCCCACGGGCGTGGTCAGCGGGCCCTTGATGGAGACCACGTACTCGCGCAGGGCCTGCATGGTTTCCTCGGGCAGCCAGACATCGGGGCCGTAGATACGCGTGGATTTCTCGCCCGCGAAGACCTCCATCCACTGGATCTTGCGCTTGCCGCCATAGGCCCTGGCCACGGCGGCATCCACCACCTTGATCATCACGGGCGTGATGTCCACGCCGGTGCCGTCGCCTTCAATGAAAGGAATGATGGGCTGGTCTGGCACGTTCAACGACATGTCGGCGTTGACAGTGATCTTCTGGCCCTCGGCCGGCACCTGGATGTGCTGGAAGCGGTTCATGGGGACGGGTCTCCGTTGGCTGGTGCACGAGGCAAGAGTGAATGCCCGGAATGGGCACAAATTTGGTGCAGAAAATTCTAACGACAATCGGGCCGCCCTCCTGTCAACGGCGATACAGTAAGCGCGTTGAGCATGTGCGGTGCATCAAGAATTTCGCACCGTTGTCTGATTCAACTTGGCTTCTACCGCTTTTCTAGGAAATGGCATATATGAAAAAACTCCTCGCTGTCCTGATCGCCGGTTCGTTTGCCGCAGGCGCCTTCGCACAGGCCGCCGCAGCACCCGAAGCGCCGATGTCGGCTCCCACGGCCGCTTCCGCAGCGGCTCCCGCTCACACAGCCAAGAAGGCAAAGGTCGCCAAGAGCGGCAAGCACTCCGGCAAGAAGCACGCCAAGCGTTCCACCAAGAAGGCACACAAGGCCGTGGCCTGATCCAGGCGCCGGGATGCCCGCTGGCATCCCCTCAAAAAAAGCCCGCAAGTCAGCAATGCACTGCGGGCTTTTTGCCGCCCGCCCGGCCATGATGGCCCGGCCAGGCCGATTTTTGCGTCCGGCCACGCGCCCCCTGCGACAGAATGTGCAAGATGACGAAGCCTTCGACACCCCTCCACACATCCCTTTCCCGCCGCGCGCTGCAGCGGTTGCTCATGGCCGCCTGCCTGGCTGGCGCCGCCGTATCGGCAGGCGCACAGCCCCAGGGCAGCCCCCAGATGAATCTGCGCCGCGTGGAGTTGACGGCCGGAATCCACCGCATCGATGCCCAGGTGGCCGCCTCGGACCGCGAGCGCGCCATCGGCCTGATGTTCCGCCAGGACATGCCCCAGCAGGAGGGCATGATCTTCGTCTTCGAGGTGCCTGCCGTGCAGTGCTTCTGGATGCGCAACACCCTGCTGCCGCTGACCGCCGCCTTCGTGGCCGATGACGGCACCATCGTGAACCTGGCCGACATGAAGCCCATGACCGAGGACTCGCACTGCTCGGCCAAGCCCGTGCGCTATGTGCTGGAGATGAACCAGGGCTGGTTCGCCAAGCGCGGCCTGAAGGCCGGCGTCAAGCTGGGCGGCAGCCTGTTCACGCCCGCGCCCGCCAAGCCATAATCACGGCCCATGCAAGCGCTTCGCTCCTCGTTCTGGCTCACCCGGCTGATATTGGCCTGGTTTGCCGTAACGCTGGGCGTTGCCGTGGCTTCGCCCCTGGTCCATCCCCAGGGTTTCGAGCTGGTCTGCACGGCCAGCGGCGACGTCAAGCTGGTGGCGCTGGGCGACAGCGCAGCCCCGGGCATGGGCCACCACCAGCTCGACTGCCCCATGTGCCTGCCCGCTGGCGCACCGCCGCCGGCACTGCCGCAGATGGCGGTGCCCCACCAGCAGCCGCTGGCCCACGCGCTGCTGCCGCTGGTGGCAGCGCACATTGCCTCCGTCACACGCGCGCCGCTGCCGGCGCGCGGCCCTCCTCCGCTGACTGCCGTGTTCTCTTGAATCGCCGCCGGGCCTGCTGATGCGCGCCCGGCCCGCCTGCGCCGCATACGCGGCGCAAGACCCGGAGTCAGTTCGTGAATTCCCTCCCCTTCCCCGCGATGGCAGCGCCGCTGCGCCTGCCTGCAACCCTTTTTCGCCCCCATCCCCTGGCCGTAGCGCTGTGTTGCGCGCTGGGCACGGCCTGGACGCCTGGCGTGCAAGCGCAAGCGCAGGCCGATATCCCGCTGGCCCCCGTCGAGGTCTCTGACCAGGCCACGGCCGACGCCAACGGCCTGCTGCCGCTGAACAAGACCGTGGGCACGGCCAGCCGCCTGGGCCTGACGGCGCGCGAGACGCCGGCCTCGGTGCACATCGTGGACCGCACAGCCATCGAGGCGCGTGGCGCCCAGGACACGCAGGAGATCCTGCGCTCCATTCCGGGCGTCACGGCCTACAGCCCGCCCGGCAACATCGGCATCAGCTACCGGGGCTTCGGCACGGGGTCGGTCAGCCAGCTGTTCAACGGCATCAACCTGCAGTACTCCATTGCGGCCCGGCCCGTGGACAGCTGGATCTACGACCGGGTGGAGGCCGTGGGCGGCGCCTCCGGCTTTCTCTACGGCGCAGGCGGCGTGGGCGGCACGCTGAACTACATCACCAAGCTGGCCCAGCGCGACAGCTTCACCGAAGGCCAGCTGCGCCTGGGCAGCTACGGGCTGAAAGAAGCCTCCGTCGGGCTGAACCGCCGCCTGGGCGATGCCACTGACAGCCAGGGCACGACTCATTACCTGCGCCTGGACCTCAACCACCGCGATGCCGGCAGCTGGGTGGGCGGCACGCAGTCGCGCTCCACGCAGCTGGCGACCTCGCTGCTGTCCGACCTGGGTGGCGGCCTGACGCACACCCTGGCCTACGAGGCCCAGCATGAGCGCGTGGACCGCCCCTACTGGGGCACGCCGCTGCTCAACCCGCTGCGCGGCCAGGCGCGCATTGACGAGGCGACCCTACGCAAGAACTACAACAGCGCCGACGGCCTGTATGCCCAGCGCGTGCAGTGGCTGCGCTCCATCACCGAATGGCGGGCCAGCGACCGGCTCAAGCTGAGCAACACCTTCTACGCCTATGACGCGCTGCGCGACTACCGCAACGTGGAGACCTACCGCTTCACGCCCGACAACAGCGCGGTGGTGCGCTCGGCTGCGCTGCTGCAGCGCCATGACCAGCGCATGGTGGGCGACCGCATCGAAGGCAGCTACCTGGGCGAGCTGGCCGGCCGGCGCAGCGAATGGGCTTTTGGGCTGGATGTGAGCGTGAACCGGCAGACACGCTTTCCGAACAGCCTGTCGGGCACGGTGAGCACGGTCAATCCCTACGATTTCACGACAGAGAACTTCTACGACATTCCCGGCATGGCACCCGGCTTCAGGCCCGACCGCGACAACAAGGTCACCACCACCGCGCTCTACCTGGAAAACCGCACGGCCCTCACTCCTGCCCTGCACCTGCTGACGGCGCTGCGCCATGAACGCATCGAGGTGGACCTGACCAACCGGCGCGATGTGACGCCCGCGCTGCCCGCAAGCTACAGCCGCAGCTATAGCCCGACGACCGGGCGCGTGGGCCTGGTCTGGGATGCCACGCCCGAGGCCAATCTCTACGCCCAGTTCTCCACGGCGGCCGATCCGCCGTCGGGCATGCTGATGGGCGCCTCGTTTGCCGATGCCATCAACAACACGGGGCTGACAACGGGCCGCCAGGTGGAGGCGGGCAGCAAGCTGTCGTTCTGGCAGGGCAAGGGAACGGCGGCGCTGGCGGTCTATCGCATCACGCGCCGCAACATCTCCACCCAGGACCCGCAGGACAGCACGCGCACGGTGCTGGTGGGCCAGCAGTCCTCGCGCGGGGTGGAGCTGTCCATGGGCCTGGCGCCCACGCCGCGATGGTCCATCCAGGGCAACTGGAGCCATGTGGACGCGCGCTATGACAACTACCAGCAAGGCGGCGTGTCCCTGGCGGGCAAGCGACCCACGAACACGCCCGCCAGCGTGCTCAACCTCTGGACCAGCTACCGCATCACGCCGGCGCTGGAGGTCAATGCCGGGCTGCGCCGCGTGGGAGGCATCTATACCGATGCGGCCAACACGCTGTCCTGGCCCGCCTACACCCTGCTGGACCTGGGCCTGAGCTACCGCATCGACCCGCGCATGACCGTGGTTGCACGGCTGCGCAATGCCACGGACCGCGTCTACGCCGCCAGCCTGACCAGCACCATGGCCTACCTGGGGGCGCCGCGCACGGCCGATATCACGCTGCGCGTGGCGTTCTGAGAGAGGGCCGCGCCATGCGCCTTCACCTCAAACGCTGGCTGTTCCTGCTGCACCGCTGGCTGGGCATTGCCGTGTGCCTGTTCTTTGCGCTGTGGTTTGTCTCGGGCATGGTGATGATGTACGTGGGCTACCCCAAGCTCACGCAGGCCGAGCGGCTGCGCCACCTGCCAGCGCTCGATGGCAACGCCGCCCTGCTCGCGCCCGCCGAGGCGCTGCGCGCGGCCGGCATCGACAGCCCGCTCAAGGACCTGCGCCTGCATGCCGGCAGCGCCGGCCGTGCCAGCTATCTGGTCACGCCCGAGGGGCGGCGCCAGCCCGTGGCCATCGATGCGGCCAGCGGCCAGGTGCTGCCCGCCACCAGCCAGGCGCAGGCCCTGGCCAGCGCGCGCGCCTTCGCGGGGGACGGCACGGGCCTGCACTACCTGGGCACGGTGGATGAGGATGCCTTCAGCCACTCGCGCGCGCTGGAAATCCACCGCCCCCTGCACCGCGTGCAACTGGACGATGCCCAGGGCACGCTGCTCTACATCTCCGGCCGCACGGCCGAGGTGGTGCGCGATGCCACGCGCACCGAGCGCGGCTGGAACTACCTGGGCGCCTGGCTGCACTGGCTGTACATGTTCCGGGGCAATGCCTTTGATGGCGCCTGGGCCGACATCGTCAACGTGCTGTCGCTGGTCGGCATTGCCGTGGCCATCACCGGCACCGTGGTCGGGGTGATGCGCTGGCGGTTCAGGCAGCCCTACCGCAGCGGCCGGCGCACGCCCTACCCGGGCCTCGCCATGCGCTGGCACCATGTGGCGGGCCTGCTGTTTGCGCTGACCACGCTGGCCTGGATCTTCAGCGGCCTGATGTCCATGAACCCCTGGCGCCTGTTCGACACGGGCACGCCGCCACTGCACATGGCCCGGTGGCAGCAGGGCCCGCTGCGCCTGACCGGGGACGACGCCACGCCGCAGTCGCTGATTGCCGCAGCGGGCGGCCCCGTGCGCGAACTGCGTTGGCTGCGCACCGCAGGCCGCACCGAGGTGCTGGCCCAGCCCGCAGCCGGTACGCCCCTGGTGCTGGACAGCGCAAGCGCCGCGCCCGCATCCCATTCGCACGAGGCCCTGCTGGACCGCGCGGCCGTGCTGATCGACGCACCCGTGCTGCGCAGCGAATGGCTGACCGCGCACGACCTGTACTGGTACGAGCGCGCCGAGCACACCATGATGGGCGGCCATGACAAGCCGCTGCCCGTGTTGCGCGTGGTGTATGGCGATGCTGCGGCCAGCTGGGTGCACATCGACCCGCACACGGGCCAGGTGCTGGGCCGGCTGGACGGCACCCAGCGCCTCAAGCGCTGGCTGTTCGCCATGCTGCACAGCTGGGACTGGCTGCCGCTGCTGCAGCGCCGGCCGCTGTGGGATGGGCTGCTGCTGGCCTTCAGCCTGGGCGGCCTGCTGATGAGCGCCACGGGCGTGCTCATCGGCGTGCGCAGGCTGCGCCGCAAGCGCAGCCATCGCGCACAGGCCACTGCTTGCCTGGAGGCGCAGCCACATGGTTAGCCACCATACTGTATGCTTGCCGCATGCAACTCGAACAGAAATACCAGGCCCTGCTGGCCGAGGCCGAGCGCCGCAAGCTGGACGACGTGGACAGCATGCGGCTGTGCTTCCAGACCCTGTCCCTGGCTGCGCGCATCGACCGTGACTGCGCCGCGCTGCTGGCGCCGCACGGCCTGTCCGAAGGGCGCTTCGTGCTGCTGTTCCTGCTGGAATCCGCCAGCGAAGGGCTGGCCCCCAACCACCTGGCCGAGCAAGCCGGCATCACCCGCGCCACCGTGACCGGCCTGCTGGACGGCCTGGAACGCGAGGCCCTGGCCGAGCGCCTGCCCGACCCGGCCGACCGCCGCGCGCTGCGCGTGCAGCTCACCGCCAAAGGCCGCCAGCTGGCGCGCAAGCTGTTTGCCCGGCACAGCCAATGGATCGCCGGCCTGTTTTCCAACCTGTCGCCCGCCGAACGCGGCCAGTTGGGAAAGCTGCTGGCCAAGGCCGCAGCAGGCGTGGAGGCCAGCGCATGAAGGCGCCCGCCCCCCGGCGCAAGGGCGCCAACCGCAAGGTCGATATCACTTCCGAACTGCTGCAGGCCCTGTCCCTGGGCGAGATCGAGACCGCCACGCTGACCGAAAGCCTGGCCGTGGACCAGGCCCGGCTGCTGCAGGCCGTCTTCCCCGACGCGTGGCCGCAGCTGGAGGACACGGCGCAGGCGCTGGGCCAGCTGGGCATTCTCAAGCGCATGGAGTGCATTGGTGGCCTGCTGTGGCAGGCGCTGGGCCAGGCCGGCTGGCAGCGCTGCCTCACGCATCGATCTGACACGGTGCGCGGCTGGGCCTGCTTCATGGCCGGTGCGCAGCCGGGCCTGACCCTGAGCCAGCGCCTGGAGCTGCTGCAGCCCCTGGCCGATGACCCGCATTTCGGCGTGCGCGAATGGTCGTGGATGGGCGTGCGCCCGCATCTGGCCAGCGATCTGCCGCAGGCCGTGGCCGAGTTGTCCCGGTGGACAAGGCGGCCCTCCGACCGCCTGCGCCGTTTCGCCAGCGAGGCCCTGCGGCCGCGCGGCGTCTGGTGCAGCCATATCGCGGCGCTCAAGCAGCAGCCGGAGATCGCCCTGCCCCTTTTGCAGCGGCTGCGCGCCGATGCCTCGCCCTATGTGCAGGACTCGGTGGCCAACTGGCTCAACGACGCGGCCAAGAGCCGGCCCGACTGGGTGCGCGCCCTGTGTGCGCAATGGCTCCAGGAATCGCCCGTGCCCGCCACGCGCCGCATCTGCGAGCGTGCGCAGCGCAGCCTCAAGGAGAGGTAGGCGCCTGCCGGCCCGCCAGCCGCTCGCAGTCGGGCTTGACGCAGCGCCCGTAGAGGATGTGGGAGTGCTCCACGATGGCAAAGCCATGCGAGCGCGCCAGCAGCTTCTGGCGCTGCTCGATCACCGCATCGTGGAACTCCTGCACCAGGCCGCAGCGTGTGCAGATCAGGTGGTCATGGTGCTCGCCGTCATCGAGTTCATAGACCGCCTTGCCCGCCGCAAAGCGCTGCTGGCGCAGCAGCCCGGCCTGCTCCAGCTGCGCCAGCACGCGGTAGACCGTGGCCAGGCTGGTGCCCCGGCCTTGGTCATGCAGCTGGCGATAGACCTCCTCCGCCGCCAGATGCCGGTCGGCCCCGTGGCGAAAGATGTCCAGCACCCACAGTCGCGCCAGCGTGGCCTTCAGCCCCAGGTTCTTGAGGTCAGCGGAATCGGACATGCAGCCCTCCCGGCCGGTCAGAACTCATTGTGGATGGCCTTGTAGCCGCGCACCAGTTCGTTGTTGGTGCGGACCACGTCCTCGGAGAAATCGCTGGCGTCGGCGGGCACCTGGGCCAGCGTGGACAGGTCGGTCTCCGGGCCTATGCGCGCGGTGGATGGCACATAAAAGCCTGGCGGCAGGTGGCATCCATCGACCACGGCGTTGTAGCGCACCACGCAGCCGTCATCGACCACGCAGTTGAACAGCACGCTGTTGAAGCCGATGAATACCCCATTGCCCACGGTGCAGGGTCCGTGGACGATGGCGCGATGGGCGATCGAGGTGTGCTGCCCCACGCTGACGCGCGCGCCCGACTTGGAGTGGATCACCACCCCGTCCTGGATGTTGGAGTGGGCACCGATCACGATGGGATCGATGTGGCCGTCCGCATCCATCTCGTCGGCACGGATCACCGCATAGGGGCCGATGAAGACGTTCTCCTCCACGATCACCAGTCCGCACAGGATGGCCGTGGGGTCCACGAAGGCGCTGGCATGGATGCGCGGCAGGTCGCCGCGCGGGTTCTTGCGGATCATCCCTTGCGCCTGTTCTTTGCGCCGCCCTGGCGGGCCTTGAAGCGCGGGTTGCTCTTGCAGATGACGTAGATGCGGCCGCGGCGGCGCACCACCTGGCAGTCTCGATGGCGCAGCTTGGCTTCCTTGAGGGACGAGAGCACTTGCATGGAAAACTCCTTGGGTTGTAGACAAACGGGGGCCGGCTCGCGGGTCATGCCCAGGACACGGCGTCGTGCGGATGCAGGCTCTCCATGTGGCGCACATGCACGCGCGGCTGGGCGTAGCTGCCTTCCAGCGCGGCCTGTATGCGGCGCGCCGCATCCTCGACAAACATCAGGTTGCGGCCGTTGAGCGCGGCAAAGGCCTGCTCGTCGGCGCGCTTGACGGCGGTCTGCACGGGCGTGCCCAGCGCCTGCTCCACGCGGGCGATCAGGGGCAGGATGCCCAGGTCGGGCGCATCACAGGCCAGGTCCACGCTGACCTGGGCCTCGCTGCGCTGGCTGTGTGCCGTGGCCAGCGTGCCGTGCCGGCGCAGCCAGGAAGCCACCTGGTCCGGCTCCACCAGCGGCTCGCCCGCAAAGGCCTGCAAAAATCCCTGCTCCAGCAACTGGCGCGACAGTGCCGCCGAGCAGGGGCAGGTCGAGGAATAGCCCACGCCCACCTGCAGCCGCAGCTGGAACACGCCCTGCGCCAGCGTGGCGTCCAGGCGCACGGGATAGGACTTCCAGCCCGACAGATCGTGGGTGACCAGGGCGGGCCGCTGGATCAGCAGGTCCAGCGACAGGCGCAGCCGGGCGCTGCGGCTTTGGCAGTCCAGGTGGCTGTCGATCATGGCCTGCAGCGCATGGCGCAGCGCCAGTGCAGACAGCGCGGATTCCTCGGCCAGGCTGTCCAGTTGCCGGTACAGCCGGGACATGTGTATGCCCTTGACATGGGCCGCAGGAAGATCGACCTGCACATCGGCGCGCGCATGCAGCTCGCGCCAGTAGCCGGGCTCGGCCACGGTCACGGGCAGGTCTATGCCCTGCATGCCCACCCATTGCAGCGGGCTGAGGCTGGGCGCGGGATCGGTCAGGGAAACATCGGGAAGAGGTGCAAGCATTCGGGGCTCCAGGGGCCGCGCCCGCGAGGGCGGCGCGGCAAGCGTTCAATTTCGGCTCAGGGCCGACTCAGGGCCGGCTCGGTACCGGCCGGGCATCAGTTCCATCCGGGAAAGGGGTTGTCCCACTGCGTCCAGGCCTGCGGGCCCATGGCCATTTCCGCATCGGTCAGCAGGCATTCGTCCAGGAGTGCGCGCAGCGCCTGCTCGTCCATGCCCATACCGATCAGCACCAGTTCCTGGCGCGCGTCGCCCACGCCATCGACCCATTTGTCCAGGATGCGCTGCACGCTTTCGGGGTCGCGCGGCCAGCGCTCGGCCTCCACGGCGGCCCACCAGTGCCCGGCCGGGCCATGGCGGGCCACGGCGCCGGCCTGTGACCAGGAGCCGGCCAGCGCCGGATGGCTGGCCAGCCAGAAAAACCCCTTGGAGCGCACCACGCCCGGCCATTCGCTTTGCACCAGGCCGAAGAAGCGCCGGGGATGAAAGGGGCGGCGGGCGCGGTAGACAAAGCTGGCAACGCCATAGGCCTCGGTCTCGGGCTGGTGCGTGCCACGCAACTGCTGCAGCCAGCCCGGCGCCCTGGAAGCCTCCTCGAAATCGAACAGCCCCGTATCGAGCACGCGATCCAGCGGCAGCTGGCCGAAGGACGCGATCTCCAGCCTGGCACGCGGGTTGAGCCCGCGCAGGATGGCCATCAGCCGCGTGCAGTCCTCCTCGGTGACCAAGTCGATCTTGTTGAGCACGATCACATCGCAGAACTCCACCTGCTCGATCAGTAGATCGACCACGGTGCGGCGGTCCTCCTCGCCCAGCGATTCGCCGCGCGAGCGCAGGCTGTCACGCGAGCCATAGTCGTGCAGAAAGTTGAAGGCATCGACCACGGTCACCATGGTGTCCAGCCGCGCCACATCGCCCAGGCTGCGTCCGTCCTCGCCCGCGAAGGTGAAGGTCTCGGCCACCGGCAGCGGCTCGGAGATGCCCGTGGACTCGATGACCAGCTGGTCGAAGCGGCCCTCGCCCGCCAGCCGCGCCACCTCCAGCAGCAGGTCCTCGCGCAGCGTGCAGCAGATGCAGCCATTGCTCATCTCCACCAGCTTTTCGTCGGTACGCGACAGGCCGGCCCCGCCATCGCGCACCAGGGCCGCGTCGATGTTGACCTCGGACATGTCGTTGACGATGACGGCCACGCGCCGACCTTCGCGGTTGTGCAGGATGTGGTTGAGCAAGGTGGTCTTGCCCGCGCCCAGAAAGCCCGACAGTACGGTCACCGGCAATCGGGCATGCGGCGGCTGAACCGGCGCTACGGTATGCATCATGGAATCTCTCAAGCAGGGAAAGGGAGCACGCTGCTGGCACTGCAGCCGCGTGCGGCAGGCAGGGCCTCAGGCGTGCAGCGCAGTGCAGGCAGAGCACTTGCCATGCAGCTCGATGTTCGAATGGGCCAGCGCGAACGCATGGCCATGCGCCCAGCTGCCCAGGCAGCGGTTGAGCGCGTCGTCGACAAACTCGTCCACCTGCCCGCAGCTGTCGCAGATCGCAAAGGCCGAGAAGTCATGGCTGCCCTCGTCCGGGTGCGAGCAGCACACATAGGCGTTCAACGACTCCAGGCGGTGGACCACGCCCTGCTCGGCCAGCTTGTCCAGCGCGCGGTAGACCTGCGTGGGGGCGCTCAGCCCGTGGTCACGCAGCTGGTCGAGCAGTGCATAGGCCGTGCGCGGTGCACCGGCCTGGCGCAGGGCGTCGAGCACCCGTTGCTGGTTGGCGGTCAAAGGGGAAGGCATGGCGATTTCCTGGTCAAAAAAGCGTGTGGCGACGATGTGTTTCGTAGGATCTGTCACGTTATAACATAACAAACTCCATTCCACCGCCTTGACGGCAGGCAAGACCGGCTTTCCATCGCGCATGGAAAATGGCCCCCACGCTCCCCTTGCTGCGCAAGGTCCGCTGCCCCCCGTGGGGGACGCGTTTTCATCTTGGGGCGGCCCGGCGATGAAAAATGGCCCCCACGCTCCCCTTGCTGCGCAAGGTCGGCTGCCCCCACCGAGGGGCGCGTTTTCATCTTGGGGCGGTACGGCAAAAAAAAATGGCCGCCCTTGCGGGTCGGCCGGTCATGCTTCAAGCCTGCCGGGACCTGGTCCCGGCAAAGGTGAAGTGGCTTACAGCAGCGCGTCGATGGCTGCGTTGAACGTGGCGCTGGGGCGCATCACGGCATCCATCTTGGCCACGTCGGGCATGTAGTAGCCACCGATGTCCACGGCCTTGCCCTGCACGGTGCGCAGCTCTTCGATGATCTTGGACTCGTTGTCGGCCAGTTGCTTGGCCAGCGAAGCGAACTTGGAGGCCAGTTCGGCATCTTCCGTCTGCGCCGCCAGGGCCTGTGCCCAGTACAGGGCGATGTAGAACTGGCTGCCACGGTTGTCCAGCTCGCCGGTGCGGCGCGAAGGCGACTTGTCTTCGTCCAGCAGCTTGCCTGTGGCTTCATCCAGGGTCTTGGCCAGCAGCTTGGCGCGGGCGTTGTCGTTCTTGATGCCCAAGTCTTCCAGCGACACGGCCAGTGCCAGGAACTCGCCCAGCGAATCCCAGCGCAGGTGGTTTTCTTCCACCAGCTGCTGCACGTGCTTGGGAGCCGAGCCGCCGGCGCCCGTTTCGTACATGCCGCCGCCGGCCATCAGGGGCACGATGGACAGCATCTTTGCCGAGGTGCCCAGTTCCATGATAGGGAACAGGTCGGTCAGGTAGTCGCGCAGGATGTTGCCGGTCACCGAGATGGTGTCCAGGCCGCGGGCCACGCGCTCCAGCGTGTAGCGCATGGCGCGGACCTGGGACAGGATGTGGATTTCCAGGCCCGTGGTGTCGTAGTCCTTCAGGTAGGTGTTGACCTTCTTGATCAGCTCGGCTTCGTGCGGACGATAGGGGTCCAGCCAGAACACGGCAGGCATGCCGGAGTTGCGGGCACGCGTGACGGCCAGCTTGACCCAGTCGCGGATGGGCGCATCCTTGACCTGGCACATGCGCCAGATGTCGCCCTGCTCCACGTTCTGGCTCATCAGCACTTCGCCGGTGGCCAGATCGACGATGTTGGCAACGCCGTCTTCCTCGATCTCGAAGGTCTTGTCGTGCGAGCCGTACTCTTCGGCCTTTTGCGCCATCAGGCCCACGTTGGGCACGGTGCCCATGGTCTTGGGGTCGAAGTTGCCGTGCCACTTGCAGAAGTTGATCATCTCCTGATAGATGCGGGCAAAGGTGGACTCAGGCATCACGGCCTTGCAGTCGTAGGGCTTGCCGTCGGCGCCCCACATCTTGCCGCCCTGGCGGATCATGGCGGGCATGGACGCGTCAACGATCACGTCGTTGGGCGAGTGGAAGTTGGTGATGCCCTTGGCCGAGTCCACCATCGCCAGCGCGGGACGGTGTTCCTGGCAGGCGTGCAGGTCACGGATGATCTCTTCGCGCAGCGAGGCGGGCAGCGTCTCGATCTTCTCGTACAGCGTGGACATGCCGTTGTTGACGTTGACGCCCAGCTCGTCGAACAGCTTGCCGTGCTTCTCGAAGGCTTCCTTGTAGTAGATCCTCACGCAGTGGCCGAACACGATGGGGTGCGAGACCTTCATCATCGTGGCCTTGACGTGCAGCGAGAACAGGATGCCGGCGTCGCGGCAGTCGTCCAGTTCCTTTTCGTAGAAGTCGCACAGCGCCTTCTTGCTCATGAACATGGAGTCGATGATCTCGCCGGCCTGCAGCGCGACCTTGGGCTTGAGCACCACGGTCTTGCCGCTCTTGGTGGTCAGCTCCATCTTGACGTCGCGGGCCTTGTCCAGGGTCATGGACTTTTCGCCGTGGTAGAAGTCGCCGTGCTCCATGTGCGAGACATGGGTTTGCGACCACTGCTTCCACTCGCCCATGGAGTGCGGGTGCTTCTTGGCGTAGTTCTTGACGGCGGCGGGAGCGCGGCGGTCGGAGTTGCCCTCGCGCAGCACGGGGTTCACGGCCGAGCCCAGGCACTTGCCGTAGCGCGCCTTGATGTCCTTTTCCTGGTCGTTGGACGGGTTCTCGGGGTAGTCGGGCAGTGCATAGCCCTTGGCCTGCAGTTCCTTGATGGCAGCGGTCAGCTGGGCCACCGAGGCGCTGATGTTGGGCAGCTTGATGATGTTGACATCGGGCTCCAGCGTCTTCTTGCCCAGTTCGGACAAGGTGTTGGGCACGCGCTGGCCTTCGGCCAGCAGGTCCGAGAACTCACCCAGGATGCGGTGGGCCACGGAGATGTCGGCGGTCTCGACATTCACGCCGGCGGGTGCGGCAAAGGCGCGCACCACAGGCAGGAAGGCACTGGTGGCCAGGCGCGGGGCCTCATCGGTCAGGGTGTAGATGATGGTGGGTTGCTGCGTGCTCATCTCTTGTCTCAGGTAGTGAAAAAGGTAGGGGTCGCGCCGCAGGCCGTCGAACCGGGCATCCGCTAGGGGAAACGGGCCGGTGCAGCCTGACGCTGTAGGACCGTCACGCAATGCCCCGTCGCGCCAGCATGCTGCCCCGGCGTTTTCTGCAATGCGATCCCACAATACAAAATTCTAAGCGGAACCTGCCGGATTTTTTAAGTCTTGTAGAAGACTTAGGGTTTTACAGCGGCATTCAGGCCCTGTTTTCACAGGGAAACGGCTTGTGCCCCCCGCGTTTTCTGCCATGCAAAAAATGCTGTGGCGTGACAGACACGGAGGCGGAGCCGACCACCGGGTCAAACCCAGAGCCGATACATCCAGAACGATTCATCGTGCTCGAAGCGCCTCGCAAACTCCCCCGGCGAAAACCCCGTGATCTGGCGCACGGCCCGGCACATATGGGCCTGGTCGGAAAAGCCCTCATCCAGCGCCAGCGCGGCCCAGTCCAGGGCCTGCCCCTGTTCGTGGTGGCGCCGCGCCGCATGGAACAGGCCTTCCGTGCGCACCATGCCCTGCCACTGCCGGATGGAGCGGCCGCTGGCCAGCTTGATGCGCCGCTCCACCTGGCGCAGGCCCAGCGAACCCTGCCATTGGCGGGCCTGCAGCCCCAGCCGCGCCACCCAGTGCCGGCCGAACTCGCTCAGCGAAGGCGGGGCATCGCCGGCGCGTCCCTGCAGTTCGCGCCAGCGCGGGGCCATGTGGCGCTCCAGCGCAGCCAGGGCCTGCGCGTCGTCCAGCGCAGCCACCAGGTCCTCGCACAGGGGCTGCCAGGCGGGGCCCAGGCACGCAGGCGCGTCCACAAACCGGTCCTGCAGGGCAACGCAGTCGATACCGAACAAGGCCTGCGCCGCATCCAGCGTGAAGCAGGCCATGCCGCCGCGCCCTGTCGTCGGGCTCCAGCTGGTCACGGGGGCGCGCTGGCTGCCAGAAAGCACCACCTGTGCGCCAAAGGGCTGCCAGCGGCTGCGGCCATCCGCCGCGCGGGCCAGCAGTCCTGCCTCCATGTCCCGGTACCAAGACAGGCAGAACAACGGCGTGGCAGGAAAGTGAGACAGGCGCTGCGCAGCGTCCAGCGCCACGCCGCGCGTATCGCGGCAGGCGACGACCACCAGGGCGCCCTGCAGCGAGGCAGGCACCGCATGCAGACGCGCATGCGGTGCCCGCCCGGAGCCCGCCCAGCATGCGGCCCGGGCCTGTCGCTCCGGACATTCATGAACCTCAGAAGACGTGGCGCAAGCATCCATGGGAGGGCAGTGTAGGTCTTGCCAGGCGCCGCCCGGATGACGCTTTCGTTCAAGACCCGAGTCCATGCACTGCCCGAGCATGCGGGCATGAACCGCTCCAACTTTCCGCAAGATCCATCCACGCAGTCGCAGCCGAATGCCGGCCAATGCCCCGTTGCCCAAGCTGCGCCGGGGCAGGCACAGACGGCCGCCAGCGCCTGGCCGCCCGGCCCGGCTTCAGGCCTCACAGGCTGGGGCCTGCTGCGCCGCATGTCGCGCGACCTGCTGGGTACGCTGGAGCAATGGCGCAGCGAGCACGGCGATGCCATCCATCTGCGCATCTGGCCAGAGCACCAGGTCGTCATCACGGATCCCGAACTGGTGCGCGAGCTGCTGGTCGGCCAGCACGACGCGCTGGTGCGCTGGGAGCACGGCATCTCGGTCTTTGCCCAGCTGCACGGCCACAGCGTGCTGGTCAGCGAAGGCCAGCCCTGGCGCAGCAAGCGGCAGGCCCTGTTGCCGGCCTTCTCCCCCAAGGCCGTGCAGGCCCAGATACCGGCCCTGGCCGCAGCCGCGCAGGCCGCGCTGCAGGCCTGGCCGCAGCAGTCCGAGGACTTTCCCATGGAACAGGCGCTGACCGCCCTGGCCATGGATGTGATCATGCGGCTGATGTTCTCCGGCGCCATCGGCGAGGATGCGCGCTCCGCGGAGCACGCCATCCGCGAAGTCAGCCATGCCGCAAACAGCGAGTTCTACTGGCCCCTGCGCTGGCCCGATGCCATGCCCTGGAAGCGCCGCAAGCGCCGGGCGCTTGCCTGGCTGCGCAGCTTCATCGACCGGCAGGTCCGGCTCCGGCTGGCGCAGGCCGATGCAGACTGGCCCGAGGATCTGCTCAGCCGCCTGCTGCGCCTGCACCGGGGCGACGCCCAGGCCTGGACACTGCAGGCCGTGCGCGATGAATGCATGACGGCCTTTCTGGCAGGTCACGAAACCGTGGCCAGCAGCCTGACCTGGTGGTCCTGGTGCATGGCCACCCATCCCGAGGCGCAGCAGCAGGTGGCTGACGAGATCCATCTACAGCTGCAGGGCCGCACGCCCACGGCGCAGGACCTGCCGGCGCTGCGCCAGTTGGGCTGGAGCCTTCAGGAAGCCATGCGCCTGTACCCGGCCGCGCCGGTGCTCATCAGCCGGCGTTGCACGCGGCCTGTGCAACTGGGGCCGTGGTGCCTGCCTGCACGCACCATGTTCATGATTGCGCCCGGCCTCATTCAGCGCGATGCGCGCTGGTTTCCCGAGCCCGATGCGTTCAGGCCGCAGCGTTTCGACGACACCGACAAGGACGGCTCTCCCGCCGTGCCGCGCGGCAGTTGGATGCCCTTTGGCACCGGCGCGCGCGTGTGCCTGGGCCAGCACCTGGCCAGCGCGGAGATGACGGTGGTGGCGGCCATGGTGCTGCAGCGTCTGCGGCTGAGCGTGCCCGAAGGTGCCAGCGCGCCCCGCCCCGTGCTGCAGGTCACGCTGCGGCCATCCATGCCCTTGAGACTGCGGCTGCAGTCGCGCAGCGGCGCTCAGCCCGGGTAAACGTGGCGATATATTGCGCCAAATCATCCACAAAGCACGCCAATTACGCCAAATTGTCACCCATCTGCATTTATTCTGTCTTTTTGACTAGAACCACTGGACTGGAGACGATTTGAGTACCCTGGCAATCGTGATTTCATTGGCGGGACTGATGTTCCTGGCCTACCGAGGCATCTCCGTGCTGCTGCTGGCCCCCCTGATGGCCGCCGTGGCCGTGCTGCTGTCCGGCGACCTGGGCCACATGCTGCCGCTGTACACCAGCACCTTCATGGGCGCCCTGGGCAACTACATGCTGCAGTTCTTCCCGGTGTTCCTGCTGGGCGCGCTGTTCGGCCAGTTGATGGCGGACTCGGGCGCAGCCACCGCGATATCGCACTGGATCATGCGCGTGCTGGGCGAGAAGCACGCCATCCTCACGGTGGTTCTGGCCTGCGCCGTGCTCACCTATGGCGGCGTGTCGCTGTTCGTGGTGGCCTTTGCCATCTATCCGATTGCCAAGTCGCTGTTCCGCGCGGCCCATGTGCCCAAGCGGCTGATACCGCCCACCATCGCGCTGGGCTCGTTCACCTTCACCATGACGGCGCTGCCGGGCACGCCGTCCATCCAGAACGCCATTCCCATTCCCTACTACGGCACCAATGTGTTCGCGGCGCCGGGCCTGGGCATCATCGGCGGCATGACCATGCTGGCCCTGGGCCTGTGGTGGCTGCAGTCGCGCGCGGCCAAGGCACGCGTGGCGGGCGAAGGCTACGGCGACCATGACGACGCTGTCGAGCAGGGCCTGCATGACGAAAGCGACCCCGCCCTGCACAGCCGCCGGGACCTGCCGCTGCTGCTGGCCCTGCTGCCGCTGGTGCTGGTGATCGCGGTCAATGCGCTGCTCACCTACGGCGTGTTCCCGCAGATGGATTTCGGCTTTCTGAAGGACCGTTTTCCTGCGGTGGATCCTGCCAAG
This sequence comes from Delftia sp. DT-2, assembly GCF_028401915.1. NCBI lineage: Bacteria > Pseudomonadati > Pseudomonadota > Betaproteobacteria > Burkholderiales > Comamonadaceae > Delftia > Delftia sp. DT-2. The sequence goes on along the minus strand of NZ_JAQOTI010000017.1, from coordinate 10,521 downwards.
CAGACGGGCCTGTGGGCGCTGATCCTGGCCCTGGCCGTGGCCTGCGCCGCACTGGTGCTGCTGGGCCTGGGCCGCTGGCGCAATCTCAAGGAGTCGGTGAACAAGGGCGTGCTGGGCTCCATGCTGCCCATCTTCAACACGGCCTCGGAAGTGGGCTACGGCGCGGTCATCGCGGGGCTGGCGGGCTTTGCCATCATCCGCGAGGCCGTGCTCAACGTGGCACCCCACAACCCGCTGATCTCCGAGGCCGTGGCCATGAACGTGCTGGCCGGCATCACGGGGTCGTCGTCGGGCGGCCTGTCGATTGCGCTGTCCACGCTGGGCAAGGACTACCTGGCCATGGCCGCCCAGCTGGGCATCAGCCCCGAGCTGCTGCATCGCGTGGCCGTGATGGCGGCCGGCTGCTTCGACACCCTGCCGCACAGCGGCGCCATCATCACGCTGCTGTCCATCTGCGGCCTCACGCACCGCCAGTCGTACGGCAACATCGCCATCATGACCATTGGCGCGCCCCTGCTGGCCCTGGTGCTGGTGATCACGCTCGGCACCATGTTCGGGTCCTTCTGAGGGACCAGGGCGCAGAGCGCGCGCGGGAAATACCACGGCCTCGCGCCCGCCACAACCGGCATATGACGTATATGCGCGGGGCGGGTGCAAGGCAACAATGCATGCACGGCGATAAGGCATCGCCCCGGTTCATTCCCGCATTACCTACAAGACGACATCCGCTGCCAAAGCTGCCAGCGCCGATGTCGGGCAACAAGGCCCGAACCGCTCCCTGACCCGGAGCGGTTCGGGCCTTTTTTTGTGGGCCGGGAATCGAGGGGGCTGCGATGCCGCGCGCCGCCCCCTCAACCCCTTCAGGAGCAGCAGCATGAGACACGGAGATATTTCCAGCAGCAACGATTGCGTCGGCGTGGCGGTGGTCAACTACAAGATGCCGCGCCTGCACACCAAGGCCGAGGTGCTGGACAACTGCCGCAAGATCGCGGACATGCTGGTAGGCATGAAGCGCGGCCTGCCGGGCATGGACCTGGTGATCTTTCCCGAGTACTCCACGCACGGCATCATGTACGACGCCAAGGAGATGTACGACACGGCCAGCGCCATCCCGGGCGAAGAGACCGAAATCTTCGCCGACGCCTGCCGCAGGGCCAACGTCTGGGGCGTGTTCTCGCTGACGGGCGAGCGCCATGAGGAGCACCCCAACAAGGCGCCGTACAACACCCTGATCCTCATGAACAACCAGGGCGAGATCGTGCAGAAGTACCGCAAGATCATGCCCTGGGTGCCCATCGAGGGCTGGTACCCGGGCGACTGCACCTATGTGAGCGAGGGCCCCAAGGGCCTGAAGATCAGCCTCATCATCTGCGACGACGGCAACTACCCCGAGATCTGGCGCGACTGCGCCATGCGCGGCGCCGAGCTCGTCGTGCGCTGCCAGGGCTACATGTACCCGGCCAAGGAGCAGCAGATCATGGTCTCCAAGGCCATGGCCTTCATGAACAACTGCTACGTGGCCGTGGCCAATGCGGCGGGCTTCGACGGCGTGTACTCGTACTTCGGGCACTCGGCCATCATCGGCTTCGATGGCCGCACCCTGGGCGAGACCGGCGAGGAGGAGATGGGCATCCAGTACGCCGAACTGTCCAAGCACCTGATCCGCGATGCGCGCAAGAACGGCCAGTCGCAGAACCACCTGTTCAAGCTCGTGCACCGCGGCTACACCGGCACCATCAACTCCGGCGACGGGGACAAGGGCGTGGCCGCCTGCCCCTACAACTTTTACAGCCAGTGGGTCAACGATCCCGAGGGCACGCGCGAGATGGTGGAGTCCTTCACGCGCACCACCGTGGGCACGCCCGAATGCCCCATCGAAGGCATTCCGCACGAAGCGCCCAGGCACCGCTGACAGCGTCCTGCCTCCGCAGCCTGCAGGCCCGGGGGCAGGCCCGCCCATGAACACGGAAAGGTGAAGAGTGAAGATGAGCACGACAACAACCACAGGCCCGCTGCACGCTCCTGCCAGCCAGGCCACCGACCCGCTGGCGGCCTACCGCATCGAGGAAGAGCCCTTCTACCGCCCCTCGGGCCGCGAGGTCCAGCTCTACCGCCAGGCCTACCAGCACCGCATGCCGCTCATCCTCAAGGGCCCCACGGGCTGCGGCAAGACGCGCTTTGTGGAGTACATGGCCTGGGCGCTCAAGCGCCCCCTGGTCACGCTGGCCTGCAACGAGGACATGACGGCCTCCGACCTGGTGGGCCGCTACCTGCTGGATGCCGACGGCACGGCCTGGCACGACGGCCCGCTGACCCTTGCCGTGCGCCACGGCGGCATCTGCTATCTGGACGAGGTGGTGGAGGCCCGCCAGGACACCACGGTCGTCATTCACCCGCTGACCGATGCGCGCCGTGCCCTGCCGCTGGACAAGAAGGGCGAGGTGGTGCATGCCCATCCCGACTTCCAGCTGGTGGTCTCCTACAACCCCGGCTACCAGAGCAGCGCCAAGGACATGAAGCCATCGACCCGCCAGCGCTTCGCGGCCCTGGACTTCGACTACCCGGCGCCCGAGATCGAGGCGGACATCGTGGCCCACGAGACCGGCATTGCCCCGGCCACCGCTCGCAGCCTGGTCAGCCTGGCGCGCAGCACGCGCGAACTGCGCCACCGGGGCCTGGACGAAGGCGCCTCCACCCGCATGCTGATCTACGCGGGCCTGCTGATGCGCGACGGCGTCTCGGTGCATGACAGCTGCGACATGACCATCACCAGCGCCCTGACCGACGACCCCGACACCGCCGCCGCGCTGCGCCAGTTGGTCGAAGCCGAGTTCGGCGCCTGAGGGCCGCGCGCCATGGCCATCGTCTCCGCTGCCTTACCCGAAGAGGCCCGCCTGCTGCACACGCTGGGCCTGCTGGCCAGCGGCCTCGCGCGCCAGCCTGTCGCCGTGCAGGCGCTGGCCAGGGCGCCGGCCAGTGCCCCGGCGCCGGGCCAGGCCCACGCCCTGCCGCCGCGCGCCGTGCTGATCAGCCAGCCTGCCCGGCTGCTGATTCCCGCCAACTTGCCCATTCAGGCACACCTGCACGCAGCGACGATGGCCCATGCCGCAGCCCACCTGCGCTTTTCGCCCGCCCGCCAGTACAGCAGCGCCCTCAAGCCCATGGGCCAGGCCGTGGTGGGCGCACTGGAAGATGCGCGCGTGGAGCGGCTGCTGTGCCTGCAGCACCCCGGCGTGCGCCGTTGGTTTGAGGCCTGCATCGCCCCCGAGCCCGACCCATCCGACCTGGGCTTTGCCGCCTTCATGGCCCGGCTGGACCGCATGCTGCTGTGGCCAGAGCGCATGGACGGCAACCACTGGATCCACAAGGCCCGTGACCTATTCGAGAACACCGCCACGCGCCATGGCCTGGAGGACTACGCCGCATTCCGGGCCATTGCCTCCATCCTGGCCAACGACCTGGGACAGATGCGCGTGCGCATGGACCCGCAGCACCATGCCGTGCCCAGCACCTACCGTGATGACAACAGCTATCTCTGGCAGCATCCGGAGTCGCCCCAGGGCGAGGAAGACACACTCGCGCTGCAGCAGTCCGCTGCGCGTGCGGCCCCTCCTCCATCGGCCGGCGCAGGACAGCAGTCCGATGCACAGGAAGGCCAGTCGCTGGACCTGGACCCAGGCCTGGAACTGTCCCGCCACAGCTATCCCGAATGGGATCGCAGGCTGGAGCGCCTGAAGACGGACTGGTGCACCGTCATCGACACCCTGCCCGCATGGCAGGCCGAGGCTTTGGCCGGGAAAGGCTCCCAGGCCGGCAGACAGACACTGCCGCCCCTGCCGCTGCCGCCCGCACGCCAGCTGGACCGGCGCCAGCGCCTGCGCCGCCAGTGGGAGGGCGATGACCTGGACTTCAATGCCGCCATCGAGGTCCAGGTGGACCGCCGCCTGAACCTGCGACCGGAACCTCGCCTTTTCATGCGTGCCGGCAAAGGCCCGCGCCCCACCAGCCTGCTGGTGCTGATGGACGCTTCCGAATCGGTCAACACGCCCGGCCCCCACGGCGCCAGATTGCTGGAGCTGGAGAAACAGGCGGCGCTCATGCTGGCCGAATCGCGCGCAGGCCACAGGACCGGCGTGGACCGCCTGGCCATCCACGCCTTCTCGTCCAACACGCGCGCCGAAGTCCGCTACCTGCGCCTGCTGGACTTCGGCCAACCCTTTGCCGCAGCAGCGGCCGCCCGGTTGCAGGCACTGCAGGGGCGCCATTCCACCCGCCTGGGCGCCGCCCTGCGCCACGCCAGCAGCCTGCTGGCTGCCGAGCCTGCTGGCCAGCGCCATCTGCTGGTGATCACCGATGGAGCACCCGCCGACATCGACGTGCATGACGACCGCTACCTGATCGAAGACGCGCGCCATGCCGTGCAGCAGGCCCGCGCCGCAGGCATACGCATCAGTTGCCTGGCCGTGGACAGCCAGGCCGACGGCTATGTGCGCCATATCTTTGGCGGGCGCAACTACGGCATTGCCGACGACGCGCGGCATCTGCCAAGGCGGCTGTCCCAGATGGGCGCAAGGCTCGCAGCAGGCCGCTGACCACGGCCACCGGCCACGCCAATCTCGATTAACCTGAAGCATGCAAAGAACGCACGCCAGCACCTGGCATACAAGGAACCCATGAACGACCCCGTCAGAGTCGGCATTCTTTACTCGGCCACCGGCACCACATCGACCATAGGCCAGTCCCAGCTGCAGGGCGCGCAGCTGGCCATCGACGAAATCAACGAGTCGGGCGGCCTGCTGGGGCGTGAACTGGTCGCCGTGCGCTACGACCCGGCCTCCACGCCGGCCCGCTATGCGGCGCTGGCCGAGCAGCTCATCGTGCGCGACGGCATCAACGTCATCTTCGGCTGCTACATGTCCAGCAGCCGCAAGGCCGTCATCCCCATCGTCGAGAAGTGGAACCGGCTGCTGTTCTATCCGACGCTCTACGAAGGCTTCGAGTTCTCGGGCAATGTCATCTACACGGGCGCCGCGCCCAACCAGAACAGCGTGCAGCTGGCCGACTACATGACCAGCAGCTTCGGCGCGCGGGTCTACCTCATCGGCTCGGACTACATCTACCCCTACGAGTCCAACCGCATCATGGGCGAGCTGGTCATGCAGCACCCCGGCAGCGACAAGCTCGGTGAACACTACCTGCCGCTGGACGCCACCGAGCGCGACTACGCGGCCATCATGCAGGACATCCGCGCAAGGCAGCCGGACTTCATCTTCTCCACCGTGGTCGGCGACTCCACGGCCAGCCTCTACCGCGCCTATGCAGAGGCGGGCTTCAACCCGCAGACCATGCCGATTGCCAGCCTCACCACCTCCGAGGCCGAGATCGCCCAGATGGGTGCCGACGTGGCGGCCGGCCACTTCACAGCCGCGCCCTACTTCCAGTCCATCGATTCACCGGCCAATGCGCGCTGCCTGGCCCGGCTGCGCCAGCGCCTGGGCGACGACTGCCGGCCCAACCTGTGCTGGGAAGCCGCCTACTTTCAGATGCACCTGTTCGCCAACGCCTTCCGCCAGGCCGGCAGCGACCGCATCGGCGATCTGCTGCCCCATCTGCTGGGCAGCGAGTTCGACGCGCCCCAGGGCCGCATCCGGCTCGATCCCGGCAACCACCACACCTGGCTGTACCCGCGCGTGGGCCGCGCCACTGCCCAAGGCGGCTTCACCATCGTGCGCCAGGCCACCCGGGCCGTCTCGCCCGACCCCTATCTGGTCACCCATTCACTGGGCGACTGGACCGCCAGCCTCGGTGCCCTGGAGAACTGAGCGTGGATGCCGAACCGAACAAGGAAACCGGCAGCGCTGCCACAGGCCGGCCGCTGCTGGAAAGAAAGCCGCTGCTGCGCGCCACCTCGCCCCAGCTCAAGGAACTGCGCCAGCTGCGCATTGCCATCGTCCACCCCGACGACGCGGACGGCCGACTGCTGGCCCAGCAGCTGCAGCGCATAGGCTGCCAGGTCCAGGCCATCTGGCCGCCCCAGCCCAGCCTGCCCGAGGGCACGGACGTGGTCTTCCTGGCCGTGCGCCCCGATCACCTGCAGTTGAACTACGCCTGGACCCAGGGCGAGGGAGAGAGCCCGCCCACCGCCATCGCCGTGGTCAACTACGAGAACCCCACCATCGTCTCCGCCGTGCTGGAGCTGCAGGTGCAAGCCATCCTGCCCTCGCCCATCCGCTCCTTCGGCCTGCTGTCCACCCTGGTGCTGGCGCGCAGAAACCACAAGGAATCACGCCAGCAGCAGCAGCGCATCGCCAAGCTCCAGGCCAAGCTGCTGGGCCAGCGCCGCGTGGCCGAAGCCAAGGCCATCCTCATGCAAACCCACCACATCAACGAAGACCAGGCCTACGACATGATCCGCGCCCAGGCCATGAGCCGGCGAAGCTCGGTGGAGGACATTGCCCAGGCCATCGTCCATGCGAGCGAAATACTGTCGCTGGGCAAGGGCGTGGGCGGGTAAATCACGCAGGACTCCTGCCGCCAGCAGCCATGGTTTGGCCCCGGGGAACCAGGGTCCTCTTTCTTTTGAACGCATGCAGCGTGTCAAGAAAAGTGCCCCCGACGCCGAGGCTGTCGGGCTCGGCACGACGTGCTGATGCCCGCTAACTGAGGCTTCACATGGTCGGTTGATAGCAGAGTGCTTTCGCCTACAAGAGAAGCCTCTCAGCAACCTTACTTTGTCGCGGCCAGTTGGCTGATTCTCTGCATTGCGTTGTAGATTTCGCCAGCCATATACGAAGAAATCTCTTCACTGCTCACGCCAGGAACGAGGGCAGCGCTTCCCTTCTCAGCGGAAGCGCTCCAATGCAGATTAAACAAAAGCTCCTTCATATCGGCAGACTCCATTACATCAGACATCAGCCCGTGAAATTCCGTAATGATCTCCATACGTTTCTCGCCATCCTTCGCCAGCTTGCAAAGCTGCTGAAACCAAGATGCTCCACGCAGGTATTCTAGGAATTCAAGTACTTCAGGTTGATATACACCCTCCTGCCCATCAACCAAGAACTCTTTCCCTGGCGCAAAAGTATCACGATAGCGGAGAAGCTCCTGTAGCTCATCAGCATTGATGTCAAAATCCAGCGCTGCCAACTTCTTGCGCGGCACTTTTAGCCAGCGCAGTTTCATTTCATGTACATCGCTCGTAATGCGCTGCGGAACCTGGCTCACACCCTTCTCATACATCTGGATATCCTGAACAAGGAGAGGACGTTTCCCGATCAGGGAGGTTTTTGCCTCCTCACAAGCCCGGATGATCCAGTAAGATTGATCCTTGTCTTTGGCACTGAAGCTCGTGGAACTCCGGGCAATGAACTGAATATTTTCCGCCATTTCCCAAGCCACCACTGCCCAATAGCGGTGATCTGTCAGCTTCTCTCGGGAAGGCGATTCGTCATGAATATACTCATTCCATGGGCCGCTGGGCACAGTTCCGATGGCGGCAACCACTGCGGTCTTTTCATGGGTTCCCAACCATCCATAGCCATGAGCCTTGCCCCCTTCGAAAACACATAGAGCGTAGTCTTTACTGCTCTCCTCTGACTCAAAGCGGACGAAGCTTCCATCTCGCACAAAAGAAGCCAGAGCCTCGAACTGTTCGGATACCTGTTTGGTTATTTTATCAACATCAATCTCATCAATTATCAGCAGAGTTTTTTGATATTTCCCATGCCAGCCAATAGCTGCCATTGCGGCATCCAACGGCATATCCTCGGCAATCCATCCCTTGTCCTGCAGAAGCTTGGAAATCTCCTTGCCTTGCTTCTTGGCAATCTTGATGTTGATTTCAGTCTGACGAAAAACGATACCCATTGCCAATTTCCTCTGAATATTTATCGCAAGCCTTGACACAGCTTCAGGCGCACGCATGAAACCCCCTCCCAGGCGCATGCGTTCAAGTTACGAACGCAGCTTCCCGCAGACGGAATATAGCCTCAGAGCACCCTCCGGAAGTTGACGCTTTGTCCAGTCATCACCACCTGCGGATCTATTCTCAAGCTAAGCCAGCCATTCAGAAACGATCATTCCTCGGGCGCCGAGGAGTTCGAATAATGGCTCTCAGTCCTGCCGTATTTCTTGGCAGTCGCAGTGAGCGCACAAGGGCCGTGGGCCGCTCGGACGCCCTGCGTTCCGCGCAGACCTCGCTGCGTACCGCCTCCTTGCGTACCGACTGCTCGGCCTTGTCCTGGATGCGCTCCGACAGCACCCAGCTCCAGTCATCACTCTCAGCGCCTTGCGGATCGCCCCCCTGGCTGATGTCCTGCTCTGCTGCGATTTGCCTCAGGCCCTGGATGCCGGCCCTGTAGTCCAGCTCGATGCGTTCCCACTGCGGAAACTGCTTGTATTCCTTGCTCATCCCCCGAAGCTGGCAGGCTTGGGACGACCGCCCCAGGACCAGGCCGCCTAGCCGGAGTAACTACCAAGTTTCAGTGATAGACACAATATACACAAATTCATACAATTTGCAGCGCGTTTGGTCATCAAACAAAAGTTCAGCAAACAGAGCTAGAGAGATTGCGCCGATCTCCAAAGTAAGGGAACAACATGTCTTCTGGGGTTTTCCGCACATGGGTGCTAGGCGGCATCTTTGCTCTTGTCACCTACACCGGCTCTGCAAGCGCACAGCTGACCTTGTCCGCGTCCCACACCGATGCCTCTTGTAACGGGGCAAACAACGGCACGGCCACTGCCCAAATCAAACAGCTTCTACGACCGTTGGACAGCCTGAAACATTGTCAGGCACGCAGTCGCAGATCAATCCCGTTGGAGGCAACAACGGTAGCGCAACAGTTGTCGCGACAGGGGGGACTCCTGGCTACGCTTACTCATGGACCCCCTCCGGTGGCGCAGCGGCAACCGCGACAGGACTGGCTCCCGGTCAATATTCGGTGACCATCACAGACTCCAAAGCGTGCCAAACCACGCTGAGCTACACGCTTGTAGCTCCTGCCGCCTCAGTGCAATCAGTAAGCGTCCCCCCCCCGACGGAACCTATAGTGCTGGACAGAACCTGCAGTTCACTGTGACCTACAGCGCTCCCGTGACCGTAACAGCTGGCGGCACGCCCTCAATTCCTTTGACGATTGGTTCAACTCTGCGGCAAGCGAACTTCGTCGGTGGCAGCAACAGCTCCGCCCTGACCTTCATATATACCGTGCAGCCAGGTGATGTTGACGCAAATGGAGTGTCGTTAGGAACCGCTATCGATCTCAACGGGAGCACGATGACGAGCGGTGGCGCCAACGTTGTGCTGAATTTGGCGAACGTAGGCGCCACGACCGGCGTACTGGTGAATGGACAGCAAAACCAGAACATCACGTTCCCAAACCCCGGCGACCAAACTTTCGGCACAACGCCAACACTGACCGCGACGGCCAGCTCCAGCCTGCCGGTGGCCTTCAGCGCAAACACAACTGCGGTGTGCACGGTCACCACGGGCGGCACGCTGACTTTTGTGAACACAGGCTCTTGCACCGTTGATGCGAACCAAAGTGGTAACGCAAGCTACCTGCCTGCATCACAGGTGTCTCAAACCTTCATGGTGAATGCAGCGGCACCCGGAGCCCCCACCATCGGCAACATCGCTGCAGACGACGGGCAGGCTACGGTAACCTTCACTGCACCTGCTTCCAATGGCGGCGCGCCCATCACAGGCTATACCGTGATCGCGACCCCCGTGGCCGTGCCCGGTGCGCCTGGCGTGATCACTCAGCAAGGAACGACATCCCCCATCGTCGTGGCTGGCCTGAGCAATGGCTTCACCTATAACTTCACGGTCGCAGCCTCCAACGGGACAACCGGTCCAGCCTCTGCAAGCACACAAGCCACGCCACGCAAACTGCAACTGGTGAGCGCGCCCGGCAGCGTGCCTGGCATGACCGGCATACCGTCTGCCACGATGTCTGGCGGCGGCACCACTTGCACGCTGCAACCTGGCGGCGGCTTCGGACCTGTGACCTCCACCCCACCGAACCTGCAAGCGCCCAGCGGACAATTCGCTTTCAGCGCCGAAAACTGCACCGGATCTGTGACGATGACTCTCACCTATCCCAGCGCTCTCCCCGAAGGCGTGCAGTTCCGCAAGCCCGATGGTGTCGGCGGCTGGTTTGACCCTGCGACCGCGCTGAACGTGATCGTGGACAGCGCGCGCACCACGGTGACCTACACCATCACGGACAACGGCCCTGGTGACACCAACCCTGCCGTGGGCGTGATCGCCGATCCGCTCGTGCCTGTGCTGGCAGCAGCCCCAGCAGGCGGCGCAGCAGCCGTTCCCACGCTCAGCGAATGGGGCGCCATCCTGATGTCTGCCCTGCTGGCAATATTCGGCCTGCGCCGCATGCGCCGCCAGCGCTGATGCAGGCCTGACCTGAAAAAGCAAGGCCCGCAATGAACTGCACCCCAAAAGTTGGACACCAGTCCAACCTATGGGGTGTTTTTCATGGCGAAGCACGATGAGCGCTTGAA
>NZ_JAQOTI010000016.1:0-131513 GCF_028401915.1 Delftia sp. DT-2 | reverse complement strand
ATGGGCAAGATCGTGGGGCGCAGCGACGACATGATGATCATCCGCGGCGTCAACGTCTTTCCGACCCAGATCGAGGAAATCGTGCTGGCCAATGCCAGCCTCACGGGCCTGTACCAGATGCACATCAGCCGTGAAGGCCTGCTGGACACCGTCGAGGTGCACTGCGAGCTGCAGCCGCAGCGGCGCGGCCTGGGCGATGCCGAGCGCGGCGAGATCGCGCAGTGGGTGCAGCAGCGCATCAAGACCCTGGTGGGCATTTCCACGGCGGTGCGCGTCTTCGATCCCGACACCATCGAGCGCACGCAGACCGGCAAGGCCCGGCGCGTGTACGACAAGCGGCCGCGTTGAGGCACCGCCGGCCGTCGTCAACCATTTCATTCAAGGAGATCGCACATGTATACCCAGGCCATGGACACCATGGGCAAGGAAGCGGGCGATGGCGGCAAGGCCGTGCGCTCGGCCGACGAAATGCGCCTGCAGCAGCGCTTCGACGAGCGCATCGATGCCGGCGAATTCATCGAGGCCAAGGACTGGATGCCCGACAACTACCGCAAGACGCTGCTGCGCCAGATCAGCCAGCACGCGCACAGCGAGATCGTCGGCATGCTGCCCGAGGGCAACTGGATCAGCCGCGCGCCCACCCTCAAGCGCAAGGCCATCCTGCTGGCCAAGGTGCAGGACGAGGGCGGCCATGGCCTGTACCTCTACGCGGCCGCCGAGACGCTGGGCAGCAGCCGCGACCAGATGCTGCACGCGCTGCACACGGGCAAGGCCAAGTACAGCTCCATCTTCAACTACCCCACGCTGACCTGGGCCGACATGGGCACCATCGGCTGGCTGGTGGACGGCGCGGCCATCATGAACCAGGTGCCCATCTGCCGCTGCTCCTATGCGCCCTATGCGCGTGCCATGGTGCGTATCTGCCGCGAGGAGAGCTTTCACCAGCGCCAGGGCTACGAGGCGCTGCTGACCATGATGCAGCAGGGCACCGAGGCGCAGAAGGCCATGGTGCAGGACGCCGTCAACCGCTGGTGGTGGCCGTCCATCATGATGTTCGGCCCGCCCGACGACCAGTCGCCCAACAGCGCGCAGTCCATGCGCTGGGGCATCAAGCGCATCTCCAACGACGCGCTGCGCCAGAAGTTCATCGACGCCACGGTGGACCAGGCCAAGGTGCTGGGCGTGACCCTGCCCGACCCCGACCTGAAATGGAACGAGGCCCGCCAGGCCCATGACCATGGCCCCATCGACTGGGACGAGTTCTGGCGCGTGATCGCCGGAGACGGCCCCTGCAACCGCGAGCGCCTGGGCGCACGCGTCAAGGCCTGGGACGAAGGCGCCTGGGTGCGCGAGGCCGCCCTGGCCCATGCCCGCAAGCAGACACAGAGAAACCAGACCCGCAAGGAGGCCGCATGACCGCCGTCGAACAGAACATCACCAACGAATGGCCGCTGTGGGAAGTCTTCGTCCGCAGCAAGGCCGGCCTGGACCACAAGCACTGCGGCAGCCTGCATGCGGCCGACCCGCAGATGGCGCTGCAGATGGCGCGCGATGTCTACACGCGGCGCCAGGAGGGCGTGAGCGTCTGGGTGGTGCGCTCGGACCAGATCGTGGCCAGCGACCCCGGCGACAAGGACATGTTCTTCGACCCGGCCCAGGACAAGGTCTACCGCCATCCGACCTTCTACCAGCTGCCGCCCTCGGTGGACCACATGTGAGCGGGGTGCAGCCATGAACGCCTCCGCCTCGGCCTCCTCCATCGCCATCGACGCCCGCCCCGAGGTGCAGTACCTGCTGCGCCTGGGCGATACCTGCCTGATCCTGGCCCAGCGCCTGGGCCAGTGGTGCGGCCACGCGCCCATCCTCGAAGAGGACATCGCCATGACCAACATGGCGCTGGACCTGGTCGGCCAGGCGCGCGCGCTGCTCACGCGCGCCGGCCAGCTCGAAGGCCGCGCGCACGATGAGGACCAGCTCGCCTTTCTGCGCGACGAGCGCGACTACTTCAACGCCACGCTGGCCGAGCTGCCGCGCGGCGACTTCGCCTTCACCGTGCTGCGCAACGCCATGGCTGCCACCTGGCTGCGCCTGATGTGGGAGCGCCTGGTGCACTCCAGCGACGCCGAGCTGGCCGCCATCGCCGCCAAGGCGCTCAAAGAAGCGCGCTACCACGAGCAGCACGCGGGCGACTGGGTGGTGCGCCTGGGCGACGGCACCGAGGAATCGCGCCAGCGCATGGAGGCGGCGCTGGCCCAGCTGTGGCGCTATGCGGCCGAGCTGTTCACCGACGACGCCACGGACGCTGCCGCACGCGCCAGCGGCCTGGGCCCGGCCTGGTCCGAGCTGCGCGAGCCCTGGCAGGCCGAAATGGCCGCCCTGCTGCATGAGGCCACGCTGGACATGCCGGCCGAATCCGCCTTCCGCAGCACGGGCCGCAACGGCGTGCACAGCGAGCACATGGGCTTCATCCTGGCCGAGATGCAGCACCTGCAGCGCGCCTATCCGGGCGGGGTGTGGTGATGGCTGCCGCACGGCTGGTGGCCGTCACATCCGCCTCGGCCGAGCGCGAGCGCCTGGCCTGGGCCGCGCTGCAGGACGTGCCCGATCCCGAGGTGCCCGTGATCTCGGTCTGCGAGCTGGGCATCGTGCGCGAGGTCCATGCCCTGCCCGAAGGCCAGGGCATGGAGATCGTGCTCACGCCCACCTACTCGGGCTGCCCCGCCACGGAGGTCATCGAGCGCAGCGTGCTCGAGGCCATCGAGGCCGCCGGCCTGGGCCCCGCGCGCGCCGTGCTGCGCCGCGCCCCGGCCTGGACCACGGACTGGATCAGCGACGACGGCCGGCGCAAGCTGCGCGAGTACGGCATCGCGCCCCCCGGGCGCTGTGGCGACTCCGGCCTGCCGGAGGGCACTTCGCCCATCCGCCTGGTGCGCCGCCGCCAGGGCATTGCCGTGCCCGAGCCCGTTGCCTGCCCGCACTGCGGCAGCGTGCACACCGAGCGGCTTTCGGCCTTTGGCGCCACGGCCTGCAAGGCCCTGCACCGCTGCCTGGACTGCCGCGAACCCTTCGAACACTTCAAGCCGATATGACCACGACCACGATGTTCCACCCGCTGCGCGTGCGCAGCATTGCGCCCGACACGGCCGAGGCCGTGGTCGTCTCCTTCGACGTGCCGCCCGCGCTGCGCGAGGTCTTCGGCTTCACCCAGGGCCAGTACCTGACGCTGCGCCACCAGATCGACGGGCAGGACCTGCGCCGCAGCTACTCCATCTGCGCAGGCGTGGATGACGGCGAGCTGCGCGTGGGCGTGCGCAAGGTGCGCGGCGGCCAGTTCTCCAACTGGATCAACGAGCATCTGCGCCCCGGCGACACGCTGCAGGTCATGGCGCCCCAGGGCCGCTTCTTCGTGCCCATCGAGCCCGGGGCCGCGCGCCACCATGTGGGCATCGCCGGCGGCAGCGGCATCACGCCCATCCTGTCCATCATGAAGACCGTGCTGGCGCGCGAGCCCGCCAGCCGCTTCACGCTGATCTACGGCAACCGCCAGCTGCAGTCCACCATGTTCAAGGAGGAGATCGAGGACCTCAAGAACCGCTACATGTCGCGGCTGTCGCTGCAGCATGTGTTCTCGGACGAGCACACCGACCTGCCGCTGAACATGGGCGTGATGGACCGCGGCAAGATCGCCGAATTCCTGCAGGGCGTGGTGCCGGCCGCGCACATCGACCATGTCTACATCTGCGGACCCTTCCAGATGAACGACGAGGCCGAGGCCGCCCTGCTGGCCGCCGGCGTGCCCGAGGAGCGCATCCACATCGAGCGCTTCGGCGTGGCCCTGCCGGCCGCAGGCCAGGGCACAGTGGGCGCCGTGGTGCACGAGGCCCAGCCCGGCGACGCCGCCACCGCACGCATCACCCTGGTGCGCGACGGCCTCTCGCGCGAGATCCCCTTCACGCGCGGCCAGGCCAGCATCCTGGACGCGGCCTCCTCGGCCGGGCTGGAAGTGCCCTATTCCTGCACCTCGGGCGTCTGCGGCACCTGCCGCGCCAAGGTGGTCGAGGGCGAGGTGCGCATGGAGCGCAACTTCGCCCTCGACAAGAACGAAGTCGCCTGCGGCTTTGTCCTGACCTGCCAGGCGCATCCGCTGACCGAGCGGGTGGTGCTGTCGTTCGATGAGCGGTGAGGGCCGTCCCGCCCAGGGACGGCCGCGGGCCTACTCGATGCCGATATCCAGCCGCGACACCAGTGCCCGGCCGTGTTCGTTCAGGCCCGTCACCTCGACCGTGCTGCCGTGCTTGCGCAGGCGCTGGCAAACCTTGTCCAGCGCATTGACGGCCGTGATGTCCCAGAAATGGGCGTTGGTCAGTTCGATGCGCACGGGCCGGCCTTCGATGTCCCGCACGTCGAAGGCATCGACCAGCAGGTCGGCCGAGGCAAAGAAGACCTGGCCCGAGACACGGTAGGTCAGGCCTGCGCCGTCCTGCGTCTTCTCGACGGACAGCAGCCTTGAGACCTTGAAGGTGAAGAACACACCGCTGAGCAGCACGCCGACGCCCACGCCGGCGGCCAGGTTGTCCGTGGCCACGGTGACCACCACGGTGGCCAGCATCACGGCGCTGGACAGCTTGGGGTGCCTGAGCAGGGCGCGGGCCGATCCCCAGTCCAGCGTGGAGGCCGACACCATCACCATGATGGCCACCAGCGCCGCCACCGGCACCTGCGACACCCAGGGCTTGAGCAGCACCATCAGGATGAGCAGGAAGGCGCCCGCGAACAGCGTGGACAGCCGGCCGCGGCCGCCGTAGCGCACATTGCCCACGGTCTGGCCGATCATGGCGCAGCCGGCAATGCCGCCGAACAGGCTGGCCGCGATGTTGGCCACGCCGATGCCGCTGCACTCGCGGTTCTTGGAGCTGGGCGTGTCCGTGAGTTCGTCGACCACGCTGGCCGTCATCATGGACTCCAGCAATCCCACCATGGCGATCGCCAGCGCGGGCAGGGCGATCAGGCGCAGCGTCTCCAGCGACCACGGCACCTGCGGCAGCCCGAAGCTGGGCAGGCCGTCCGGCAGCAGGCCCAGGTCGGCGACCGTCTTCAGGGGCAGGTCCAGCCAATTCGCCGCCACCGTCAGCACCACGATGCAGACCAGGGGCGAGGGCACGGCCGTGGTCAGCCGGGGCAGGCCGTAGATGATCAGCAGGCCGGCGCCCACCATAGCCCAGGTGGCGGCATTGGCGCCGATCAGGTGCGGCATCTGGGCCGAGAAGATCAGGATGGCCAGCGCATTGACGAAGCCCGTGCGCACCGAGCCCGACACATAGCGCATCAGCACGCCCAGGCGCAGCAGGCCGAACAGGATCTGCACGGCCCCCGCAAGAATGCCGGCCGCAAAAAGATACTGCACGCCATGGGCATGCACCAGCGGAGCGGCCACCAGGGCGACCGAGCCCGCAGCCGCCGACACCATGGCCGGGCGCGCGCCCGTGAAGGCGATGACGATGCTGATGATGAAAGACGCGAACAGCCCGACGGCAGGATCGACGCCAGCCACGAAGGAAAAGGCGATGACCTCGGGGATCAGCGCAAAGGTGGCCACGGCGCCGGCCATGAGCTCGCGCGGAATGCTGGGCGCCCACTCGGCGCGAAAGGGATGCGGGTGTTTCGACATGGAAATGGCCAGCCCCGCCGCGCTGGGTGTGGCAGGGCGGGGCAGGATTTTGTAGACGGGAATGAACATGCCGGGCGTCGGGCGATGCCCGAAACAACCTGGCGGCTTGTACGGTTCGACCGTGCTACGGCGGCGCCAGGCGGGTGCAGCCCGAGCGCCGGCTCTGCGAGCCGCGCGCGATGCGGGCCAGCGTGAAGCTGTGAAGGCGCGCGGCATCGCGGCTGCGCGCTTGGCGAGCCCCGGGTTGACGGTGCCGGTGGACTGAAATCACGGGCGCGATTGTACGAGGGGGTGCTGCCTGCCGCGGGATGGACCCCTGGCCGCAATCAGTCGTAGTGCGCCATGGTGGCGCGGTAGCGCACAGGGCCTTGCTCGGCCGACGAGGCCTGCACCACTTCCACGTAGACGACTTGGCCCGAAGCCGCCGTGTACCTGGCATGGCGAACGCGCCGCCCCATGCCGTAGGAGGGGCCGGGCGTTTCGTCGTCCGCACTCCGGGAATAGCCTTTGCCGATCAGGTAGGCATCGAAGGCGTGCGTGGCGGGGCCAATGCTTGCGAACTCCACGTCATAGGACACCAGGCCGTGTGGCGGCTTGTTGCCGTCGCCCACGGTGCCGAAGTACTCCGCCTTGCCCAGCGCGCCCACCAGCGGCGCATGGCGCACCAGGGACGAGATGCCGATGTAGTAGGTGAAGCTGCCGGGCTCGGGCGTGTAGTCCTCCTGCGAGATCAGGCACAGGGCTGCAGCCAGCCAGCCGAACACGGCCAGCGGCAGGCACAGGACAAGACTCCACAACAGGGTTCTGGCACGCGGCAGGAGCATGGGATTTGTCGTCGGGCGCCTGGAAAAACAAAACCCGCTTTCCGGGGAAAGCGGGTCTGGATGCTCAAGAACCTTGATGGTCCGAATCAAAACGGAATGTCGTCATCCATGTCGTCAAAGCCCGAGGCTGCGCGCTGCGGCGGGGGTGCCATGGGTGCGGGGGCGGGGCGCTGGGCAGGGGCCTGGCGCGGGGCGGGCGCTGCCATGGGGGCAGGGGCCGGGCGGCGCTGTTGCTGCTGGGGAGGGGCGTCGTAGCCGCTGTCGCCATAGCCTTCATCGCCATAGCCGCCGCCTTGCTGGCCACCGCCGCCGCCTTGGCGGCTGCCCAGCATCTGCATGGTGTCGGCGCGGATTTCGGTGGCGTAGCGTTCCTGGCCGGAGGCCTGGTCGGTCCACTTGCGCGTGCGCAGGCTGCCTTCGACATAGACCTGGCTGCCCTTGCGCAGGTACTGGCCCACGATTTCGGCCAGGCGGCCGTTGAAGACCACGCGGTGCCACTCGGTGGCTTCCTTGTTCTCGCCCGTGTTCTTGTCGCGCCAGCGGTCGGTGGTGGCGATGGTCACGTTGGCCACCTGGTCGCCACTCGGGAAGGTGCGCATTTCGGGGTCGCGCCCGAGGTTGCCGACGATGATGACCTTGTTGACGGATGCCATGAGTGAAATACCTTTACAGAGAGAAGTGGCCCGGGCATAGAAGGATGGATCCCGGGCCAGACGCGCCATTGTGCCGCAAGCCGTCCGCCGTTGGCAGGGGGCGGATATGCCGGTGCAGCGGCTGGCTGCAGCAGTTTGTAACCGTCGGAAAACTGCCGTTCAGCCGTGGCGGCCCACGGGGCGCAGCGGCCAGGTGACGACCAGCCACAGCACGGCCAGGACGCTCGTCAGGGTGAACAGGCCCGGCATGCCGGCCCATTTGGCGACGGCGCCGCCCAGCGCGCCGCCTGCGAACAGGCCCAGCGATTGCAGCGTGTTGTAGGCGCCCAGCGCCGCGCCGCGCAGCGGAGCCGGCGCCATGCGCGAGACCAGGCTGGGCTGGGTGGCCTCCAGCGCGTTGAAGCCGCAGAAGAACACGAACATCAGCACGGCCATGGCCCACAGCGGCGGCTGCGTGCCGCCGGCCGCCAGCAGGCCCAGGCCGATCTGCACGAGGGTGATCAGGGCGATGGCGCCCAGCAGGGCCGCGCGCAGGCGCCCGCGCCGCTCCATGGCGAACAGGCCGCCCATGGCGGCGAAGGACAGCACCACGGCCGGCAGGTAGACATGCCAGTGCGCCTGCTTGTCCAGGCCTGCCTGCACCAGCATGGCGGGCACGGCCACCCACATGGACATCTGCACGGTGTGCAGCACGAACACGCCCAGGTTCAGGCGCACCAGGTCGCTGTGGCGCCACAGCTCGGCCATGCGGCCGCGCGGCTGGTCGGCGTGGCGCGCTGGCTCGGGCGGGACGACCCAGAGCACGACGGCAATGCCCGCCAGCGCCAGGGCGCAGGTCAGGCCGAAGATGCCGGGCAGCCCGCCCCAGGCCGCCAGCAGGGGGCTGAGCACCAGGGCCAGCGCGAACATGAGGCCGATGCTGCCGCCCACCATGGCCATGGCCTTGGTGCGCACGCTGTCGCGCGTGAGGTCGGCCAGCAGCGCGGTCACGGCGGCCGAGACGGCGCCCGCGCCCTGCAGGCCCCGGCCCCACATCAGGCCCAGCAGTGAGTCGGCCGTGGCCGCCAGCAGGCTGCCCGCGGCAAAGACCAGCAGCCCGGCGACGATGACGCGCTTGCGCCCGAAGCGGTCCGAAGCCAGGCCCAGGGGCAGCTGGAACACGGCCTGGGTGAGCCCGTACAGGCCCATGGCCAGGCCGATCATGGCCGGATCATCCCCGCCCGGGTATTTGCGCGCCTCCAGCGCAAACACCGGCAGCACCAGAAACAGGCCCAGCATGCGCAGCGCAAAGATCAGCGCCAGGCTGGCGCTGGATCGGCGTTCCTGCGAGGTCATGCGGCCCGATGCGGCCGAGGAGGGGGCTGGCGCCTGGGCGCCGTGGACGGGTGTGGGGGAATCGAGCACGGGGTGCACTGTTGTGGGGGCAAGCAATCCGCCATTCTCGCCCATAGGCCGGCGCTGCGGGGTGGCTGGGTTATGCAAGGCAGTGCAAGACAGTTTTGTGAAGGGGCGCCGCAGAAGGCCCTGCCGCCCCGCAGACCGAGCCGCCATGCGGTGGCACGGGTTCTGACCTATCATGGCGGGTTCGCCTTCGCAGGGGTTTTCCCGATGCCTGGTTCCCACACGATTTCCGAAGACGGCGGCCTGGACCGGGCCGCCGACTCCCGCTCCCAGCCCGACGGCCGCTACCTCGGCCAGGCGCTGGCGCAGTCACGCATCGCCATCCGCGGTGCGCGCACGCACAACCTCAAGAACATCGACCTGGACATTCCGCGCAACCGGCTGGTGGTGATCACCGGGCTGTCGGGCTCGGGCAAGTCCAGCCTGGCCTTCGACACCCTGTACGCCGAGGGCCAGCGCCGCTATGTGGAGAGCCTGTCGGCCTATGCGCGCCAGTTCCTGGGGCGGCTGGACAAGCCCGATGTGGACCTGATCGAGGGCCTGTCGCCCGCCATCAGCATCGAGCAGAAGGCCACCAGCCACAACCCGCGCTCCACCGTGGGCACGGTGACCGAGATCAACGACTACCTGCGCCTGCTGTTCGCACGCGCCGGCACGCCCTACTGCCCCGACCACAACCTGCCGCTGCAGTCCCAGACCATCAGCCAGATGGTGGATGCGGCCCTGGCCCTGCCCGAGGACACGCGCCTCATGGTGCTGGGGCCGCTGGCGCGCAACAAGAAGGGCGAGTTCGCCGAGCTGTTCGCGCAGATGCAGGCCCAGGGCTATGTGCGCTTTCGCATCGACGGCAAGATCCACGAGTCCCATTCCCTGCCCGCGCTGGAGAAGAACGAGCGCCACGACATCGACGTGGTGATCGACCGCCTCAAGGTGCGCGCCGACGCCCAGCAGCGCCTGGCCGAGAGCTTCGAGGCCGCCCTGCGCGCGGGTGGCGCCGACGCCGGCGGCCGCGTGATCGCCCTGGAGATGGACAGCGGCAAGGAACACCTCTTCAGCGCCAAGTTCGCCTGCCCGCTGTGCAGCTATTCGCTGCCCGAGCTGGAGCCGCGCCTGTTCTCGTTCAACTCGCCCATGGGCGCCTGCCCGGGCTGCGACGGCCTGGGCTGCACGGAGTCCTTCGATCCCGAGCGCGTGGTGGCCTTTCCCACGCTGAGCCTGGCCAGCGGCGCCGTCAAGGGCTGGGACCGGCGCAACGGCTACTACTTCTCCATGCTGGAGAGCGTGGCGCGCCACTACGGCACCGATGTGGAGCTGCCCTTCGAGGAGCTGCCCGAGAAGGTGCGCAACGTGATGCTGTGGGGCTCGGGCGAGGAGGAAATGCCCTTCACCTATGTCTTCGACAGCGGCGCGCGCAAGGGCGAGACCCTGGTCAAGAGCCATCCCTTCGAGGGCATCATCCCCAACATCACGCGGCGCTGGCGCGAGACCGAGTCCAGCGTGGTGCGCGACGACCTGGCGCGGCTGCGCAGCGTCGCCGTCTGCCCCGACTGCGGCGGCACGCGGCTGCGCCGCGAGGCGCGCTTCGTGCGCATCGGCGAGGGCGAGCAGGCCCGCGCCATCTACGAGGTGGGCCACGCCACGCTGGCCGAGGCCCATGCCTGGTGCGCGTCCCTGCAGCTGTCGGGCGCCAAGGCCGAGATCGCGGGCAAGGTGGTGCGCGAGATCGCCTCGCGCCTGCTGTTCCTCAACGACGTGGGCCTGAGCTACCTGAGCCTGGAGCGCGGGGCCGACACGCTGTCGGGCGGCGAGGCCCAGCGCATCCGCCTGGCCAGCCAGATCGGCAGCGGCCTGACGGGCGTGATGTATGTGCTGGACGAGCCCAGCATCGGATTGCACCAGCGCGACAACGACAAGCTCATCGGCACGCTGCAGCACCTGCGCGACATCGGCAACAGCGTCATCGTGGTCGAGCACGACGAGGACATGATGCGCGCGGCCGACCAGATCATCGACCTGGGGCCCGGCGCGGGCGTGCATGGCGGCCGCGTCATGGCCCAGGGCAGCTACGAAGAGGTGCGCGCCAACCCCGATTCACCTACGGGCCGCTACCTGGCGGGCACCCAGCGCATCGAAGTGCCTGCGCGGCGCACGCCCTGGCAACCCGTGCTGGAGGCAACGGCCGAGGGCGAGGCCCGGCCAGCGGCCAAGGGCTTCCCGGCCCGCACCCAGCAGCCCCCCGCCAATCCCGACAACGCAACCGCGCCCGGCGCGCCGCAACTGCAGGCCCTGCGCGTGGTGGGCGCACGCGGCCACAACCTCAAGGGCGTGACGGCGGACTTTCCCGTGGGCCTGCTGACCTGCGTGACCGGCGTCTCGGGCTCGGGCAAGAGCACCCTGGTCAACGACACGCTCTATACCGAGGCCGCGCGCCAGATCCACCGTGCCGGCGGCGAGGCCGCGCCGCACGACGACATCATCGGCATGGGCTATTTCGACAAGGTCATCAATGTGGACCAGTCGCCCATAGGCCGCACGCCGCGCAGCAACCCGGCCACCTACACGGGCCTGTTCACGCCCATCCGCGACCTGATGGCCGAGACCAACACCGCCAAGGAGCGCGGCTACGGCCCCGGGCGCTTCTCCTTCAACGTGGCCGGTGGCCGCTGCGAGGCCTGCCAGGGCGACGGCGTGGTCAAGGTGGAGATGCACTTCCTGCCCGATGTCTATGTGCCCTGCGACATCTGCAACGGCCAGCGCTACAACCGCGAGACGCTGGAGGTGCAGTGGAAGGGCCGCAACATCTCCCAGATCCTGGAGATGACGGTGGAGGACGCCCATGCCTTCTTCAAGGACGTGCCCACCATCGCCCGCAAGCTGCAGACCCTGCTGGACGTGGGCCTGTCCTATATCCGGCTGGGCCAGAGCGCGACCACGCTGTCGGGCGGCGAGGCGCAGCGCGTCAAGCTGGCCCAGGAACTGTCCAAGCGCGACACGGGGCGCACGCTCTACATCCTGGACGAGCCCACGACGGGCCTGCACTTCGCCGACATCGCCCTGCTGCTCAAGGTGCTGCAGCAGCTGCGCGATGCGGGCAACACCATCGTGGTCATCGAACACAACCTGGACGTGATCAAGACGGCCGACTGGATCATCGACATGGGCCCCGAAGGCGGCTCGGGCGGAGGCCAGGTGGTGGCCACGGGCACGCCCGAGGACGTGGCGGCCAACCCGGCCAGCCATACGGGGCGCTATCTGCGGCCCTATCTGGAGGCAGCGTCGGTGTCGGCTCCTGCAGCGGCCAAGGCTGGTCGCCGGAAAGCACAGTGAGGCCGGCCATGGACAGCAGCATCCTTGATTTCGTGGTGGTGGGCGCGGGCATGGCCGGTGCCTCGGTGGCCTGGCAGCTGGCGCGCGATGGCGGCGCCTCGGTGCTGGTGCTGGAGCGCGAATCCCAGCCCGGCTACCACAGCACGGGCCGCTCGGCCGCGCTGTATGAGGAGCACTATGGCCCGCTGCAGGTCCAGGCGCTGACGCGCGCCAGCCGCGCCTTCTACGAGCAGCCGCCGCAGGGCTTTGTGCAGGCGCCCATCCTGGCGCCGCGCGGCGTGCTCTATGTGGGCACGGCCGCGCAGAAGGACCTGCTCGATGCCGCCCATGCCGAGGCGCTCCTGCACTCGCCCCAGGCGCGGCGCCTGGGCCCCGATGAACTCAAGGCCCTGGTGCCCTGCCTGAATACCGCGCTGCTGGTCGATGGCTTTGCGGACGACGGCGCGCGCGACATCGACGTGCATGGCCTGTACCAGGGATTCCTGCGCGGCCTGCGCCAGTGCGGCGGCGAGCTGCGCTGCAGCGCCGAGGTCCGCGCGCTGGCGCAGGACGGCGGTGTCTGGACCGTGGACCTGGCCGACGGCAGCCAGGTGCGCGCGCGCTGCGTGGTCAACGCGGCCGGCGCCTGGTCCGATGCGCTGGGCGCACTGGCGGGCGCAGCGCCCATCGGCCTGGTGCCCAAGCGGCGCAGTGCCTTCACCTTTGCCGTGCCCGAAGGCATGGACGCCGCGCACTGGCCCGCCGTGATCAGCGCCGACGAGGGCTTTTACTTCAAGCCCGATGCAGGCCAGCTGCTGGGCTCGCCCGCCAACGCCGACCCCGTGGCGCCGCAGGACGTGGCGCCCGAGGAACTGGACGTGGCCACGGGCATCTGGCGCATCGAGGAAGTGACCACGCTGCAGATTCGCCGCCCCTCCCACACCTGGGCCGGGCTGCGCAGCTTCGTGGCCGACGGCGAGATGGCCATTGGCTGGGATGCCTCCCCCGTGCCGCTGCCGGGCTTTTTCTGGGTGGCCGCCCAGGGCGGCTACGGCATACAGAGCGCCTTCGGCTACAGCCTGCTGGCGCGCAACCTGCTGCGTGGCGAGCCGCTGGATGCACGCCTGGCCGCGCAGGGCGTGCAGCCTGAACGGCTGTCGCCTGCGCGCTGCCAGCGCGGCTGAGGTTCGGTTGAAGCGTGCCGCTCAGAGCGGCGAGCGCCGCGCAAAGCGCACCACGGTCACGCCCGCACGCGCCTGGCGCACCGAGGGCATGACCAGCACGCAGTCGCCATAGGGCGTGATCACCGGCTCGCCATCGTTGTCGCCGATCACCGTGCCGGCCTTCTCGAAACGCTCCAGCCCCGTGAACGGCGCCGTGAAGCGAAAGCCGCTGCTCTTGGCCACCACGGGCGCCGTGACTTCCAGCGCCCACTGGGCCGGTGCGTCGGCCTGCTTCCAGCCGGGCAGGGCGGCGTGCAGCGCGCCGTTGTCGAAGATGGCGGCCACTTCGAGGAAGCGCAGGCATTGGTCGTGCGCCACGTCGCGGCTGGCCAGATCGCCGTGGAAGCCGCATTCGATCAGGAGCGAGCGCGAGTCGCCGGCCTCGGCGTCGGGCAGGCCGAAGCGCCCGTAGTCGCGCAGCCGCGTGCCGTCCTTGTGGCCGGCATCCACGACGATGTTCGCCGGCGCGCCCATCTGGCGTGCCAGATCGCGGTTGCGCGGCTGCATGCCGGTCAGCAGCAGCGGGGCCGAGGGCTCGTGCATGGAATGCAGGTCCAGCAGCCAGTCGGCCTGCTGCACGAAGGGGCGCAGCGCGGCGGCGCGGCGGCGTTCGCGGGTGCTGCCCTCGTCGATGCGTGCGTCTATCCACTGGCGGTTCATGTCCTCGTCCACGAAGCGCGAGGCATCGTGGCTGGCCGCGTCGAAGCGGTCGAAGGCATCGAGGTTGGCCAGCACCAGGGTCAGGCGGCCGTTGTCCAGCGCCAGGCCGTTGTGCAGGGCCTGAAGCAGCCCGGACACGGCCCAGGCGCCGCAGATCTCGTTGCCGTGCACCAGCGCGGAAATCATCACGTGGCGGCCCGGGCGTCCCGAGTCGAATTGCCACACGCCCTCGGTACCGGTATTGCCTGCGCGCCAGGCGCTCAGGTCGGGCAGGGGAAGGTCAAATCGCAAAGCGTCCATGGCTGGCTCAGTTCTCGATGTGGGCGAATTGGACGATCTTGGTGTACTTGGCGATCTCGGCGTTGATGTACTTGCCGGCATCGGTCTTGGGATCGGCCACGACCGAGCCCGACTCTTCCATCTTCTTGCGGAACTCGGGCGAGGCCATGGTCTCGTCCAGCGCCTTCTTGACCTTGGCGGCCACGGGTGCGGGCAGGCCCTTGGGCGCCATCAGCGCGAACCAGACGTTGATGTCCACGTTCTTGTACTGGGGCAGCTCGGACAGGGCCGGGATGTCGGGCGTGATGGCCGAGCGCTTGGCCTCCGTCGTGCCCAGGGCGATGACCTTGCCCGCGCGGATCTGGGGCAGGCCCGAGGACAGCACGAACATGCCGAACTCGATGTTGTTGCCCACCAGGTCCGTGGTCAGGGGCGCCACGCCACGGTAGGGGATGTGGGTCATGTGCAGCTTGCCCTGCTCCTTGACCATCTCGCCGGCCAGGTGCAGTGCCGTGCCCACGCCCGAGCTGCCGTAGCTGAACTTGCCCGGGTTCTTGGCCACCAGGGCGCTGAACTCGGCGGCGGTCTTCACGCCGGCCTTCTGCGAGGCCACCAGCACCATGGGCTGGGAGCCGATCATGCCGATGGGCGTGAAGTCGCCGATGGAGTACTTGATGCTCTTGTTGATCAGCCGGGCGATGGCCAGCTCGTTGTTGGCACCCACGAACAGCGTGTAGCCGTCGGGCGTGGCCTTGACGGCCTTTTGCGCGCCGATGGCGCCGCCGGCTCCTCCCAGGTTCTCCACCACCACGGGCTGGCCCAGGCGCGAGGCCAGGCCATCGGCCACGAAGCGGCCCACCAGGTCGGTGCTGCCGCCGGCGGGGTAGCCCACGATCATGGTGATGGCACGGTTGGGGTAGCTGGCGGCGTCGTCGGCGAAGGCGCTGCCGGTGGCGGCGATCAGCAGGCCGCAGGCCAGGGCGGTGCGGCGCAGGAGGGAGTTGCTGGGCATGGGGTTATTCCTGAAATGTATGAGATTGATTGTGCGAAGGACTACCCAGGCATTTGGTGCTGATTCGGCACGAGGTGGAGCCATTGCAGCACCAAAACCCGCTTGTTCCACAGCCCGGTGCGGGTTTGCACCAGGAGGGCGCATGCATGCACCCGTCAGGCGCCCGTGATGTCGCTCCAGAACTGCTCGGCTGCAGGACCCAGGTGGCGCTTGGGACGGTACAGGCGCACGTCGAAGTGCACTTCCAGGCCCGGGTCGCCGGCCACGGCCAGGCGGCCGGCCTGGCAGTCGCCGCGCACCATGGACCACGGCATCCAGGCCAGGCCCAGGCCGCGCAGCACGTATTCGTAGTGGGCGTCGGCCGAGTCGCAGTCCACGCAGCGGCGCAGGCGCGGCGCCAGCGGATGCCGGGCCAGGTGGTCTTCCACAAGGCGGCCCAGGGCCATGCTGTGGGAGAAGGCGAGGTAGGGCACGGGAGCGACGGACTGGTGGCTGGCCGACAGCTCGTACAGCGGGCGGCCCCGGGCATCGGCGCGGGCCACGGGCACCAGCCTGTCCTGCATCACCGTCAGGTAGCTGAACTGGCGGCCGTCCAGGCGCACGCCAATGGCGGCGTGGTGGTAGACCAGCGTGAAGCTGACTTCGCCGCGCTGCAGCATGGCCACGGTCTCGTCCAGCGTGCGCGTGACCACGCGCAGCTCGGCCGTCTGCAGCACGCTGCCGTGGCGCGTCAGCCAGTCGGCCACGATGGTGCGCGCCAGCGTGCGCCCCGTGGCCAGGGTGATCACGCGGGCCTGGCGCCCGGCCACGGCCTGCAGTTCATCGTGCGACTGGGCCAGCGTGCGCACCAGTTGCTCGGCCGTATCGCGGAAGGCTTCGCCGGCCGGCGTCAGCCGCACGGGGCCGCCGCCGGGCTCGACCAGGGGCGTGCCGGCCCAGGCCTCCAGCGCGCGGATGCGACGCCCGAAGGCCGGATGGGTGACATGGCGCAGCTCGGCCGCGCGCGTGAAGCTGCGCTCCTGGGCCAGCAGCAGGAAGTCTTCCAGCCATTTGCCTTGCATGGCCGGGCTTCCCTGCCGTCTCAGGCAGCGGCTGCGTCTTGCAGCGTCTGGCGCGTGGCCTGGGCGGCGGTGCGCGCGGCGGCAGCGAAGTCGTCGCCCTGCGATGCATAGAGCACCGCACGCGAGGAATTGATGATGATGGGGCCGCCGCCGATGCGCGCCGCCTTGACCGTGGCCACGGCATCGCCCCCCTGGGCACCCACGCCGGGAATCAGCAGCGGCAGCGAGGGCGCGAATTCACGCACGCGCTCGATCTCCTGCGGGCGCGTGGCGCCCACCACCAGGCCGAGCTGGCCGTTGGTGTTCCAGGGGCCTTGCGCCAGGCGCGCCACATGCTCGAACAGGTGGGGCTGGCCCGGCAGGTCGGCCAGGCGCTGCGCCTGCAGGTCGTCGCCGCCGGGGTTGGAGGTGCGGCACAGCAGGAAGGCGCCCTTGCCCTCGTACTGCAGGTAGGGCGTGATGGAGTCGAAGCCCATGAAGGGCGACAGGGTCACGGCGTCGGCGCCATAGCGCTCGAAGGCTTCCTTGGCGTACTGCTCGGCGGTGGAGCCGATGTCGCCGCGCTTGGCGTCCAGGATGATGGGCACATGGGGCGCGACGGCGCGCATGTGGGCCATGAGCTTTTCCAGCTGGTCTTCGGCGCGGTGGGCCGCGAAGTAGGCGATCTGGGGCTTGAAGGAGTTCACCAGGTCGGCCGTGGCCTCGACGATGGCGGCGCAGAATTCGTAGATTTTGCTTGCATCGCCGCGCATGGCCGCAGGAAAGCGGCTGGGTTCGGGGTCCAGGCCCACGCACAGCATGGATTGGTTCTGGGCGGTGGCATTGCGCAGCATGTCGAGAAAGGTCATGGGGCGCGATTTTAGCGATCGGCCCTTCCCGGGGCCTGTCGCCGGGCATCCAGCGGGTTTGGCGGCCCATGGGCACAATCGGCGGCCTATGCCTGCCTTCACCGCCCGACAAATCCTTTTGCTGATCGCGCTGACCCTGATCTGGGGCATCAATTGGCCGGTGATGAAGCTGGGCGTGCAGCATTTCCCGCCGCTGAGTTTCCGCATGGCCTCGATGTGGGTGGGGCTGCCCATCCTGGCGGCCTTCGTGGTCTGGCGCCGCCTGCCGCTGGCCGTGCCGCGCGCCTGTTGGCCCCGGCTGGCGCAGCTGACGCTGTTCAACATGGTGCTGTGGAACAGCCTGATCATCATTGCCATCCCCATGCTGTCCAGCGGGCGGGCGGCCATCCTGGGCTACACCATGCCCATCTTCTCGGCCGTGGTGGGCAGCCTGTTCTTCCATGACCGGCTGGCGCCGCGTGCCTGGGCGGGTGTGGCGGCGGCCTTGGCGGGCGTGCTCCTGCTGCTGTGGCACGAGGTCGGCGCCCTGGGCAGCCGCCCCATCGGCGTGGGCCTGATGCTGGCCGCCGCGCTGAGCTGGGCCTTCGGCACGCAGAAGCTGCGCCGCGCCGAGGTGCCCGTGCCCCTGCTGACGATGACGCTGTGGATGGTGGCGCTGACCGCGCTGACGCTCACGGTGCTGGCCTTCGTCTTCGAGCGCCACCTGTGGCACTGGCCCGATGCCCAGGCCACGGGCGCCATCGTCTTCAACGGCGTGCTGGTGCTGGGCTTTGGCCAGACGGTCTGGTTCTTCCTGGCGCGCAGCCTGCCGCCCGTGGCGTCCACGCTGAGCGTGATGATGATCCCCGTGCTGGGTGTGTTCAGCGGCGCCTGGTGGCTGGGCGAGGTGCTGCACTGGCAGGACTGGACGGCCGTGGCGCTGATGGTGGTGGCCATCGCCTCGGTGCTGTGGCCGGCGCGCGGCCGCTGAGGGCAAGCAGGGGAAGGTCGGGAGAAGAAGACGCAGCCTGACTGCGCACGCGGGCGCATTCAGGCTGCAGGGCCTCAGCGTTGCGCCGTGGCCGGGGCGCCCAGCAGGCGCTGGATGTCGATGTTGTTGGGCAGCGCGTAGTCGTGGCTGCGCACGATGCGGCTGTCGTCGGTGCGAACCAGCTTGAGGCTCACATAGGTGTACTTGGCAGCCGCCGAGTACGTGCCCACCAGGACCAGGGCTGCATTGTGGTTGCGGGCGATGTCCTTGATCTCGCGCGACAGCAGCAGCTCGCCCGTGCCTTCCTTGACGTACACATCGCCGCGCAGCTTCAGCTCCTTGACGTTGTAGCCCTTGGCGGACAGCTGGGAGGCGTACAGCTCGCTGAGCGTGCGGCCCAGCGGGGCCGAGCGCGTCAGGTCGTTGACGTTGACCACGGTGGCCACGAGCACGGGCGCCTCGCCCAGTTCCTCGGTGTTCAGGCCCTTGACCAGCTCGTCCACGGCAGCGCGGCTGCTGGCGATGAAGGGGTTGGCTGCGGCCGACTGGTAGGTGGGCTCGCCACGGCGTGCGGCCGAGAACTCGGGCGAAGGCGCGGGGGCGGGCACGGCGCAGGCGGACAGCAGGGCCGCCGCAGCCAGCGCGGCCGGCAGGAGGGGCGTGCGCAGCGTCATTGGCCCACCACCTTCAGGTTCTTGGTGGGGAATTCGGGGCGCTCGTCCTCGGCCGTGAACAGCACGGCGTCGCTCTTTTCGAGGTAGTAGACGTCGGTCTTGCGCGCCAGGTACTGGTTGTTGCGCACCACCGTCGTCGTCAGCACGAGTTCGGGGTTGGGCAGGCGCTTGCCGTGGCGCACGACCTGGGCGCCGTAGCTCACCTGCAGCTGGGCCTGGGCCGGCTGCAGCATGACGGTCACGCCGCTTTGCACGAGCTTGGTGATGATCAGCTCACGAAAACCCTTGTCGAACGGGCTGGGCTCGGCCGGCAGGGCCACGTGGACCGGCGTGGTGCGCTCGATGCCGGTCTTTTGCAGTGTCTCCAGCGTCTTGGCGACGACATCGTTGGCCACGGAGTCCCAGTGGCCGGCAGCGCCGATCTTGGGCTGGGCCGTGGCTTCGAAGTAGCTGGTCATCGGTGCATTGACGCAGCCCGCCAGGGCCAGGCAGAGGCCCGCCAGGGCCAGGCCGCCGGCGGATTTGAACGATCGCATGGATTTCTCCTCGGTGCGGGGGCGCGCTGCGGCGGATTGCTGCAGCTGCGCAAAGTGTCGATTGTGGCTTCGCCGCGAGGCACTGACAAGAAAGTGCCCCGTATCCGGATGTTGCCGTGCTCAGCCGTTGGCGCGCTTTTGCAGGATCTCGAAGGCAGGCAGGGTCTTGCCTTCCAGCACTTCCAGGAAGGCGCCGCCGCCCGTGGAGATGTAGCCGACCTTGTCCTCGATGCCGTACTTGGCGATGGCGGCCAGGGTGTCGCCGCCACCGGCGATGCTGAAGGCGTCGGACTCGGCAATCGCCTGGGCCACGACCTTGGTGCCGTTGGCGAACTGGTCGAACTCGAACACGCCCATGGGGCCGTTCCAGACGATGGTGCCGGCCTTGCGCAGTTGCTCGGCCAGGCGGGCGGCGGTCTCGGGGCCGATGTCCAGGATCATGTCGTCGTCAGCCACTTCGGTGGCCTTCTTGACGGTGGCGGGCGCGTCGGCCGCGAAGGTCTTGGAGACCACCACGTCGGTGGGAATCGGCACCTCGGCGCCGCGTGCGGCCATGGCGTCGATCACGGCGCGGGCCTCGCCGACCAGGTCGGCCTCGGCCAGGCTCTTGCCGATCTTCAGGCCCGCCGCCAGCATGAAGGTGTTGGCAATGCCGCCGCCCACGATGAGCTGGTCCACGTTCTTGGCCAGCGACTGCAGGATGGTCAGCTTGGTCGACACCTTGGAGCCGGCCACGATGGCGGCCAGCGGGCGGCGCGGATTGGCCAGGGCCTTGGTGATGGCGTCGATCTCGGCCGACAGCAGCGGTCCCGCGCAGGCAATGGGCGCGAACTGGGCGATGCCGTAGGTGGTTCCCTCGGCACGGTGGGCAGTGCCGAAGGCGTCGTGCACGAAGATGTCGCACAGCGCGGCCAGCTTGCGGGCCAGTTCTTCCTTGTTCTTCTTCTCGCCCACGTTCACGCGGCAGTTCTCCAGCAGCACGACCTGGCCGGGCGCCACCTGCACGCCGTCCACCCAGTCGGCGACCAGGGGCACTTCGCGGCCCAGCAGCTCGCCCAGGCGGCGGGCCACGGGCGCCAGCGAATCGGCGGGCTTGAACTCGCCTTCGGTGGGGCGGCCCAGGTGGCTGGTCACCATTACGGCGGCGCCGGCCTTCAGTGCCATCTCGATGGCGGGCACGGAGGCGCGCACGCGCGTGTCCTCGGTGATCTCGCCAGCATCGTTCAGGGGCACGTTGAGGTCGGCGCGGATGAAGACGCGCTGGCCCTGGGCCTTGCCCTGGGCGCACAGATCGGAGAAACGGAGAATGTTCATGACGGCGGCGTTGCGATCGGTGGCGATCGCCATGGAATTGAAACGAAAAAGAGGTAAAGCGCGGCCATTGTAGGCGGCGTGCCCGCCCCGGCAGCGGGCGGGCGCACCGGCGATCCGGGGCATCGGGAGCGCCTGTAATCCGGTTTCAGCCGGGCAGCCGGGCGCTCTCGGTCGCTCTGGGCCGCGCTGCGCCTACCAGCCCAGGCCGATATGCAGTGGCAGATAGACCGCCATGCCAAGCGCGATCGTTCCCATGATGCTGCGCTTGTAAAAAAAATACATGACCGCGCAAGCCAGGGCCGGCAGGCGCGCATCGACCACGGTGGAGATCAGCCGGCCGTTGGTCATCACGATCTCGGGCGCAATCACGGCCGCCAGGGCCGCCAGCGGCGCGTACTTGAGGCCGCGCTTGAGCCATTGCGGCAAGGGCACCTCGCGCTCGGGAATCAGGAAGAAGGCGCGTGTGAACAGCGTGATGGCCGCCAGGCCCACGCAGGCCAGCCAGGGCCACAGCCAGGACAGATCCATCAGAGCGTTTCCTTTTCCTTGGTTGTTTCCACGGGTCGGACGTCTTCGTCCAGCGGCAGCCGGGCATGGCGCTCGCCATGGGCTGTATCGGGCGGGAGAATCACCGGGCCTGGCTCCTCTTTTTCAGGCGCCTGCAGTGCGCGCAGGCGCTGCTGCAGCGATTCCGCCAGCAGGCCTGCGGCCACGGCTGCAGCGATGGCCACGAGGATATTGAGCTTGAGCGGCAGCGCAAAGGCCGCCACGGCCGCGCTGGCCGCAACCACGCCTGCCACCCAGGTGGCACGGTCGTTGAGCATGGACAGCAGCACGCCCATCAGGGCCAGCACGCCCGCAAAGCCCAGGCCCCAGGACAGGGGCACCTGGTCGGCCAGCAGGATGCCCAGCGTGGACGGGATCTGCCAGGCCAGCCAGTTGGTCGATGCGGCGCCCCAGAAATAGGGCAGCTGCTCGGGCTGGGGCCGGGCATCGGGGTAGCGCTTCATGAAGCCCACGAAGATCACGTCGCCGCTGAAATAGGCGATGGCCAGGCGGTGGCGCAGGCGCAGGTGGGCAAAGTAGCTGCGCCACATGCTGCTGAGGATGACGAAGCGCAGGTTCACGCAGATGGCCGTGAACCAGACCACCCACATGGGCGCGCCCACGGCCATCAGCGGAAGCACCGCCAGCTGGGCACTGCCGGCATAGACCAGCAGGCCCATGAACAGCGCCAGGGGCAGGGACATGCCGCTCTTGATCATGGCCACGCCCGTGACCAGGCCCCAGGCGCCTATGCCCAGCGCCGTGCCCGACATGTCGCGCACGCCGGTCATGAAGGCGGGATCGCGCGCAATGCCGCGTGCGCGTTCCACCAGGGGCTGCAGGTTCATGGCGTGCCGCCGCTGGCAGCACCGTCCAGGATGGCTCCTTCAGGCAGATCGAAGCCGCGCAGGAAATCGCCTGCCGCCAGCCGCTTGCCGCCCGCGCGCTGCAGCAGCGTCATGCACAGCACGCCCTGGCCGCAGGCCACGCGCACGCCGTCGGCGCCTGCGGACAGCACGGTGCCGGGCACTGCCGCCGCCACGGCGGCGGGGTCGGCGTGAGCCTCCCAGACCTTGATGGATTCATCGCCGTACTGCGTGGCGCCGCCCGGGAAGGGATTGAAGGCGCGCAGGCGCCGGGCAATGGCCTCGGCATCCTGATGCCAGTCGATCTGGCTTTCGGCCTTTTCGATCTTGTGCGCGTAGTTCACGCCCTCGGCAGGCTGGGGCGTGCGCGGCAGGCCGCCGCAGGCGCTCATCTCCAGCGCCTCGACGATAAGGCGCCCGCCCAGGTCGGCCAGCTTGTCGTGCAGGCTGGCCGTGGTGTCGTCGGCGGTGATGGGCAGGCGCTCGATCAGGCACATGTCGCCCGTGTCCAGGCCCGCATCCATCTGCATGATGGTGACGCCGGTCTCGGCATCGCCGGCCTCGATGGCGCGGTGGATGGGCGCGGCGCCGCGCCAGCGCGGCAGCAGGCTGGCGTGGATGTTCAGGCAGCCGCGCGGGGGCGTATCGAGCACCCACTGCGGCAGGATCAGCCCGTAGGCGGCCACGACCATGACATCGGCCTGGGCCGCTTCGATGGCGGCGCGGGCGGCGGCGGCCTCTTCGGGGTATTTGCCGTCCAGGCGCAGGCTGCGCGGCTGGGCCACGGCAATGCCATGCTCCAGCGCGCACTGCTTGACGGGCGAGGCCTGCAGCTTCATGCCGCGCCCGGCAGGACGGTCGGGCTGGGTCAGCACCAGGGGAACGGTGAAGCCCGCGGCGAGCAGGCGTTCAAGGGCAACGCGCGCGAACTCGGGCGTGCCGGCAAAAATGACTCTCATGCAATCCAGTAGGGACGGTGGGGACGGTGTGCAGGCTCAACGCCGATCGTCGTCATTGAACACTTCGTCGGTGAACATCACGCGGCGCACCACGCCGGCGGGGTCGATATGCACATGGGCCTGGCGGCGAATGCCATTTTCCAGGATACGGTAGGTCCAGATGTCGCCGTTGAAACTGTAGACCCTCTCGATCAGCGCAGGCGGGCCGAAGAGCTGGCGTACGCTTTCCCGGGTGTCCTCGCCATTGCGCAGGGCGTGGAAGCGTTCGATGGTGAGCGCCTGCTCCACGCGCACCAGGCGCTGGCTGGCGTCGAAATCCATGTGATAGACCTGCTGGCCTGCAGGCTGCCAGCTGTAGACCAGGCGCGTGCCGCCGCCGTCCAGCGGCAGGCTCAGGGTCGGGCGGCCCATGGAGCGCTCGATGTCGGCCCGTGGCGTGCCGGGCTTTTGCCACTCGGGTACGGTGCAGCCGACCAGCAGCAGGGACAGGGCCAGCAGCGCCCAGGCAACGAGGCCCGCGCCGTCCATCTTCCAGCGCGGCATGAAGCGAGGCGCTGGCAGGCGGGTCATGCGCGTTCTGCCTGTTTCTGCTGCTTGAGCAGCTTGGTCTTGATGCGGTTGCGCTTGAGCGGCGACAGGTATTCGACGAAGACCTTGCCCATCAGGTGGTCCATCTCGTGCTGGATGCAGATGGCCTTGAAGCCTTCGGCCTCGATGATGCGTTCGTTGCCGTTCTCGTCCAGCGCCTTGACCTTGATGGCCGTGGAGCGTTCGACACCGTCGTAGATGCCGGGCACGGACAGACAGCCTTCCTCGCCCAATTGCTTCTCGTCGCTGGCCCAGAGCAGCTCGGGGTTGATCAGCGCAAAGGGCTCGTCGCGGCCTTCGGAGACATCGACCACGACCACGCGTTCATGCACATTCACCTGGGTGGCGGCCAGTCCCACGCCCTGGGCGTCATACATGGTGGCGTACATGTCCTGCACCAGTTGGCGAATGCGGTCATCGACCTTGGCGACCGGCTTGGCGACGGTGTGCAGGCGGGGGTCGGGATAGCAAAGAATGGGCAGAATGGACATGGCGTGGTCGGTGAATGTCGTTATTTTCGCCACTTTTCTGCCTGGGCGCAGCGGGACGACGCAATAAGCGTTGCCCTCTCATGGCCTTGCACGCAGAATCTTTGCTGATTTGTAAGACCTGTATGGCCGTTCATGACAAGATCGGCCGTGCCGCAGTGCCTAGGAGGGACGCTGTGTCAGACACAAGAAGAGGAATTCCATGACTGCATTCGCCACAGCTCGTACCTGGACTGTTGCCTCGGCCCTGATCGCCGCGTGTGCGGCGGCCCACGCGCAGCAGTATCCGGTGACGCCATCGCAGCGCTCGGCAGCCCAGCAGGTGGCGCAGCAGGGCGTTCCCGTGGGTGAGCTGGCGCCCGATGCGCCCGACAGCTACACCGTCAAGCGCGGCGACACGCTGTGGGGCATCTCCGGCATGTTCCTGCGCCGTCCCTGGCGCTGGCCCGAGCTGTGGGGCATGAACATGCAGGCCATCGCCAACCCCCATCTCATCTATCCGGGCCAGGTGCTGTACCTGGACAAGCGTGACGGCTACGCCCGCCTGAGCACGGCCCGCCCCATGGGCGATGGCGGCGAGCCCGGCGTGGTCCGCATCACTCCGAGCACGCGCAGCGAATCCCTGGCCCAGGCGGCCCTGCCCACGCTGCAGCCCCATCTGATCGAGCCCTTCCTGGCCGAGCCCCTGGTCGTCGATGCGGAAACGCTGCTGCGCGCGCCACGCCTGATCGCCACCACGGACGAGCGCGTGCTCATGGCCAGCGGCGACCGCGCCTATGCACGCGGCACCGCCGAGGCGCCGCTGCGCAAGGGCGACGGCCTGCCGCGCCAGTACCGCGTCTTCCGCGATGCCGTGGCGCTCAAGGATCCCATCTCCGGCGAGGTGCTGGGCTATGAGGCCAAGTACCTGGGCCTGGCCGATCTCATCGAGGGCGAGACCACGCTGGAGATCGTCGACAGCAAGGGCGAAAAGCACCAGCAGAACTCTCCCGCCACGGTGGACCTGTCGCGTTCCAAGACCGAAATGCGCGCCGGCGACCGCCTGCTGCCCGCGCCCGAGCGCACCTACATGAACTACGCGCCCCACGCGCCGCAACAGGCAGTGAAGGCCCATGTGGTTTCCCTGTACGGTGATCAGGCCGTGCGCTGGGCGGCCAACAACCAGGTCATTGCCATCAACAAGGGCACGCAGGACGGCATGGACGTGGGCACGGTGCTGGAGCTGATACGCCGCGGCGCACGCATCGTGGACAAGACGGGCGAGAAAAAGGAAGAGGTGCAACTGCCCGACGAACACAACGGCCATGCCATGGTGTTCCGGACCTTCGATCGCGTCTCCTACGCGCTGATCATGGAGGCGCGGCGCGGTGTCGAGGTCGGCGACAGCCTGACCTCGCCGGCTCCTTGAGCCACCACGGCCTGCCGGCAGCGCCATGGCGGCCGCCCTGCAGTCCACGGACCGGTTGGCTCCTGACGAACTCTCTGCCTGGCTCCGGCTGCTGCTGACGCCCGGCGTGGGCCGCACCACGGCCCGGCGTCTGTTGGCGGCCTGCGGTGGTGCGCAGGACATCTGGAGCGGCCCGCCGTCCGCCTGGCACGGACTGGTGACCGCCGCTCAGGCCCATGCCCTGCAGACGGTGCCCCAGCGCCTGGAGCAGCTTGTGGCGGCCACGGCGCAATGGCTGGACCAGCCCGCTTCCGGGCAGTTGCATGCCGTGCTCGTGCTGGGCCATCCCCAGTATCCGCAGGCGCTGCTGCAGACCGAAGATCCGCCACTGCTGCTGCATGTGCAGGGCAGCGAGCGCTGCATGGCAGGGCCGGCGCCCTGGTTCCCCTATCCCCAATCCCTGGCCATGGTGGGCAGCCGCGGGCCGACGGTCCAGGGCGCGGCCAACGCGCGTGCCATGGCGCAGGCGCTGGCCGAGGCCGGCC
This sequence comes from Delftia sp. DT-2, assembly GCF_028401915.1. Lineage (NCBI taxonomy): Bacteria > Pseudomonadati > Pseudomonadota > Betaproteobacteria > Burkholderiales > Comamonadaceae > Delftia > Delftia sp. DT-2. The sequence continues at coordinate 105,705 of NZ_JAQOTI010000016.1, read as the reverse complement.
TGTGCATCGTCTCCGGACTGGCGCAGGGCGTGGATGGCGCGGCCCATGAAGGCGCGCTGCGCGCGGCGCCACGCCTGGGCGGGCTGGGTGCTCCCATCACCATTGCCGTCGTCGGCACGGGCCTGGACCAGGTCTACCCGCGGCGCCATGCCGCCCTGGCCCGCGAAGTGGCCAGCCACGGGCTGATCGTCAGCGAATATCCGCTGGGCACCGGCCCCATGGCCGCGCACTTTCCACAGCGCAATCGCATCATTGCGGGCCTGTCCCAGGGCACGCTGGTGGTTGAGGCGGCCCTGCAGTCGGGCTCGCTGATCACGGCCAGGCTGGCCAGCGAACAGGGCCGCGAAGTCTTTGCCATTCCTGGCTCCATCCACGCGCCCCAGTCGCGCGGCTGCCATGCGCTGTTGCGCCAGGGCGCCAAGCTCGTGGAAACGGCGCAGGACGTGCTCGATGAGCTGCAGGGCACGACCACGCCCCTGCCGCTTCCCAAGCCTGTATCGGCAGCGGCAGCTTTCCAGTCCGCCCAGGACCCTGAGAGCGACGCCACCCTGCGCGCCCTGGCCCACGACCCGCTGTCGCTGGACGAGCTCATGGACCGCACAGGCATGGACGCCTCAGCCCTGCAGGCCCGCCTGCTGGAGCTGGAACTGGACGGCCGCGTGGAACGCCTGCCCGGCGGCCTGTTCCAGCGCCTGGCCCAGGCCTGATCTCAAAAACTGGCGCATCCCCAAGCGGGAGATGCCGAGCAAGAGCCGCCTCGCGGTGGGGGCGCCTAGCCGAGGGCATCGTCCCCCTCCCCCGCGAAGCGGGTAGAGAGGCGCCGTGCCTCAGGGGGAGCTTAGCCTTTCAGGGTTCGCCTGAATCTTCTGCAGCGCATCCCGCGTCGCGCGCACGGTGAGCGCCTCCTCGTCATGCACGGCCAGCAGGCCGGACTGCAGGTAGGAGGCCATGCGCCGCAGCTGCAGCAGGTGGCAGGTGCCATCGAGCGCGGCGAACAGGTGCAGTTGCTTGCGGCGGCTGCGCCAGGTGTATTGCACCTGGATGCGCGCGCCGTTGTGGTCCAGGGTGAACCAGCGGCCCGTCTCCAGAGAGGCCGCCCATTCCAGCATCACCGGCTCCACGGCCGTGTTCGTGCTCGGGATGACGTTGAGGCCGGCCGTGTCCACGCCCAGGATCATCTCGATGTTCTCGGGCGACAGCGGCATGTCCTCGTCGAGCATGCCGTCTTCATTGATGTACTGCTCCAGATGGGCCAGCCGCTGCGCCATGGCCTCGATGCGGGCCGGGGCGATGGTCGCGGTCTTGGAGACAAAGGCCTCGGCCAGCGTGTCGGTGACCAGCTTGATGCGCGTGGACTGGGCGTCGCCCGTGACACCGATCAGGGCCAGTCCTTCGCGCAGGGTCTGCAAAAGCGTCGGCAGCGTCTGGATCACGCGCGAGCGTTCCTGGCGCGTGGGCTTGGCGCTGGCGGCCCAGACCAGTTCGCTGGCGGCCTGCTTGAAGCGCATGGTGCGCGCGTCCTTGGCGCCGTGGCGCACGGCGGCCAGGGCCAGCACCTCGGTCCAGGTCTTGAACAGGAACTCGCGGATCTCCTTGCGCACCGGCATGTCGGTGAGCAGGTGGCGCAGCTCGATCGTGTATTGGATGGCCAGGGTTTCCTTTTGCTCCACCTGCTGGGCCACGGTGACGATCTTGGCCTTGTCCTGCGACTGGGTCAGGTAGCGCGCCAGGAAATCCTCGAACTCGCGCAGCACCAGCACGAACACTTTCTGGCCCGTTTCGGGGTATTGCTCGATGACCTGGACGATGCGCCGGATCTCGGACTCCAGCGCGCTGCCGCTGATGCTGGAGGCGTCGAATCCCATCACGCAGGAGCCCAGGCGGTCGATCAGCAGCCGGGCCGGATGGCGCAGGTTGCTGAAGAATTCCGGCTCGGCCAGTGCCACGCGCAGCACGGGCACCTGCAGCCGGGCAAACCAGACGCGCACCGAGGGCGGGATGCGGTCCTCGGTCAGGATGGCCTGGAACATCAGGGCCACGATCTCGATGGTGGCCTTTTCGCCCGAGGTGGTGGCCTTGCGCTTGAGGTCGGCCGAACGTTCGCGCACCTGCCCGACCAACTGGCCGATGGCAGCCGGGCTGACATCGATGTGCAGCGTGGTCAGGCCCTGGGCCAGCATCTGCTGGTACTGCGTCTGGGCCACCACGCGCTGCTCCAGCAAGGCCTGGGTCAGCGCGGCCGATGCGGGCGCCTGGGGCATGCCTGCGCCCACACCGGGCACCAGGCCCTGCACGCCCACGCCCGGCTGCATGAGCAGGCGGCGCAACTGGCCCACGACTTCCTGGGCGCGGTGGCGTGCGCGCGAAAGGGTTGTCAGGCCTACGGGCATGGCGGGCATCGCCGGCATCTGGCCATGGGGGGGCGCCGCAGTGTCGGGCGGGTAGGCGGCAGCGCCGGGCACGCCGCCCATCTGCGTGGGCGCATAGGCCGAGGAATGCTGTGATGCAGTGGCATGCTGCGATGCCGCAGCAGGTGGCGCGGCGGTCTGGCCCAGGCCCATGGCGCGCGTGGAGTTGCCTGCCTCGGTGCGCCGCACGCGCATGGCCACGTCCTGTGAGCGGGTGACGCCCTGGCCGTCCAGCAGCACATGGGCGGCCTGGTACTCGGTCACCAGCACGGGCGCCAGGGCCGTCTGCAGCAGGTCCAGCACGCGCTGCAGATCACCGCGCTGCAGGCCCGTGGCCAGCCATTGCTCGACCAGGTGCCGGCACACGGTTTCGGTGCGCAGGATATCGTCCGAGGGCAGCTCGCGGCCCTCGATGAACTGCATGCGCAGACGCAGCGTGTCGAAGGCCGGCGCTGCGGTCTCTCCCATGGCCAGGGCCATGCGGGAGGCCAGGATCTTGTTCTCCACCACATCGTCGCTGAGCAACTCGAACTGCAGCGCGCCGCGCTGCGGCACGGCGGCAGGCGCGGCTTTGGCCGGCTGCAGCGCGCCTTGCAGGGCCTGCATGCTGGCGTTCAGCCAGGCGTTCTGGTGCTGGCGGTAGTTGCCCCAGGCTTCACGCCGCTCCTGCATTTCGCGCTGCGTGCCCACGGCATGGGCCTGTTGCTCCATCTGCGCCAGCAGCTGCTGGGCCACGCCGGGCAGGCCCTTGCACAGTCCTCGCACCCAATGCAAACGCGCCTGCTGGCCCAGGGAGGACTGGGGGCCAGCAGGCGCGTTGGAAGGGTGGGGCAGGGAGGGCATGCCCGGGAGTGTAAGCCGGTCCAGGGCTAAAACATCCGCTTACACGGTGGCGCCGGCGTTGGGGTCGTTGGGGTCCGTGGAAGCCTTGGGCGCCTTGATCAGATCCTCGCGCTTGACGCCCAGCCACATGGCGATGGCGGCGGCCACGAAGACCGAGGAATAGATGCCGAACAGGATGCCGATGGTCAGCGCCAGCGCGAAGTAGTGCAGGCTGGGACCGCCGAAGAAGAACATGGACAGCACCATGGCCTCGGTGGAGGCGTGGGTGATGATGGTGCGGCTCATGGTGCTGGTGATGGCGTGGTCGATCACCTCGGTGGTGCTGAGCTTGCGGAACTTGCGGAAGGCTTCGCGGATACGGTCGAAGATCACGACCGACTCGTTGACCGAGTAGCCCAGCACGGCCAGCACGCCGGCCAGCACCGACAGCGAGAACTCCCATTGGAAGAACGCGAAGAAGCCCAGGATGATGATCACGTCGTGCAGGTTGGCGATCACGGCGGCCACGCCGAACTTCCACTCGAAGCGCATGGCCAGGTAGATCACGATGCCCAGCACCACGAAGCCCAGGGCCATCAGGCCGTTGTGCATGAGCTCGTCACCCACCTGCGGGCCCACGAACTCGGTGCGGCGCAGCGTGACTTCGGCGTCTTCCTTCTTGAGTGCCGTGAGTACTTGCTCGCTTTGCTGGGCCGAGGTCACGTCCTTTTGCACGGGCAGGCGGATCATCACGTCGCGCGATGTGCCGAAGTTCTGCACCGTGACATCGGCGTAGCCGAGGCCGGCGACCGTGTCGCGCACCTTGGCGATGTTGGCGGGCTGGGTATAGGCCACCTCCATCACGGTGCCGCCCGTGAATTCCACGGACAGGTGCAGGCCGCGGGTGAGCAGGAAGAACACGGCCAGCGCGAAGGTGATGAAGGACACCGCGTTGAGGATCAACGCGTACTTCATGAAGGGGATGTCTTTGCGGATGCGGAAGAACTCCATGGTCTTCCCCCTTTCAGTTGTTGGCGCCGGAATCGGCGACGCTGGATCCCTTGGCCGTCACCGAGCGCAGCTGGCTGGTGTCTTCAGGCTTCCAGACCTGGCCGATGGAAATGCTCTTGAGCTTCTTGCGGCGGCCGTACCAGAGGTTGACCAGGCCGCGCGAGAAGAACACGGCCGAGAACATGCTGGTCAGGATGCCGATGCAGTGCACCACGGCGAAGCCGCGCACCGGGCCGGAGCCGAAGGCCAGCAGCGCCAGGCCCGCGATCAGCGTGGTCACGTTCGAGTCCAGGATGGTGTGCCATGCGTTCTCGTAGCCCGCATGGATGGCCGCCTGCGGCGACGCGCCGCCGCGCAGTTCCTCGCGGATGCGCTCGTTGATCAGCACGTTGGAGTCGATGGCCACGCCCAGCGCCAGCGCCATGGCGGCGATGCCGGGCAGGGTCAGCGTGGCCTGCAGCATGGACAGGATGGCCAGCAGCAGCAGCACGTTGACCGACAGGGCCACCGTGGAGATCACGCCGAACAGCAGGTAGTACACGCACATGAAGGCCGCGATGGCCACCAGGCCCCAGACCACGGAGTGGATGCCGCGGTTGATGTTGTCGGCGCCCAGGCTGGGGCCGATGGTGTATTCCTCGATGATCTCCATGGGCGCGGCCAGCGAGCCGGCGCGCAGCAGCAGGGCCGTGTCGTTGGCTTCCGCCGTGGTCATGCGGCCCGAGATCTGCACGCGTCCGCCGCCGATCTCGGTGCGGATCACGGGAGCTGTCACGACCTCGCCCTTGCCCTTTTCGAACAGGATGATGGCCATGCGCTTGCCCACGTTCTCGCGCGTGATGTCCTTGAAGATGCGTGCGCCCTTGGCATCCAGCACCAGGTTGACCGTGGGCTCCTGGGTCTGGCTGTCGAAGCCGGGCTGTGCGTCGGTGAGGTTCTCGCCGGTCAGCACGACCTGCTTTTGCACGATCACGGCCTGGGCGTTGCGGTCCAGGTAGCGCTCGGAGCCGAAGGGCACGGGGCCCGAACCCAGTTCAGCGCCGCGCGCCTCGGAGGATTCGTCGACCAGGCGCACTTCCAGCGTGGCCGTGCGGCCCAGGATGTCCTTGGCCTTGGCCGTGTCCTGCACGCCGGGCAGTTGCACGATGATGCGGTCCAGGCCCTGCTGCTGGATCACGGGCTCGGCCACGCCCAGCTCGTTGATACGGTTGTGCAGGGTGACGATGTTCTGCTTGAGCGCCTGCTCCTGCACCTTGCGCAGGGCTTCGGGCTTGATGGAGGCCAGCAGCTTGAAGCCTGCGCCATCCGGCTCGGAGGTGGCCGCCAGATCGGGGAACTGGTCGGAGACCAGGTTGCGCGCGGCCGTGAGCATGGCTTCGTCGCGCACGCGGATCTCGACGGTGTTGCCGTTGCGCGAGACGCCGCCGTGGCGGATGTTCTTGTCGCGCAGCGAGCTGCGCAGGTCGCCGGCAAAGGAGTCGGCCTTCTTGGTCAGGGCGGCGGCCATGTCCACCTGCAGCATGAAGTGCACGCCACCGCGCAGATCCAGCCCCAGGTACATGGGCTTGGCGCCGACGGCCGTGAGCCATTGCGGCGAGCGCGACACCAGGTTCAGGGCCACGATGTAGGCCGGGTCGTTGGCATCGGGGATCAGGGCCTTCTGGATCACGTCCTTGGCCTTGAGCTGCTCGTCGGGCGTGTTGAAGCGCGCGCGCACCGAGGTGCCTTCGATGGACAGGACGTCGGGCTTGACATCGGCAGCCTTCAAGGCCTCTTCGACTTTCTGCAGCACGGCGTTGTCCACCTTGATGGTGGCCTTGGCCGAGGAGACCTGCACCGCAGGCGCCTCACCGAAAAAATTGGGCAGGGTGTAGAGCACCCCTACCAGCAGCGCGATCACGATGATCGCGTACTTCCAGACCGGATATCGGTTCATGATCGCGCTCTTCGCTCTTTGTAGACAGCAACGCACAAAAGGGTGTGCTGCCGCCTGCGCGGTCCGCACACCCGCAAGACAGGGACAGCGCTTACTTCAGCGTGTCCTTGGGCAGCACCTGGACGACGGCGCTGCGCTGGATCTGGACTTCCACACCCGAGGCGATCTCGATGTGCAGGAATTGCTCGGACATGCGCGTCACGCGGCCGATGATGCCGCCGGCCGTTGCCACTTCGTCACCCTTGGCCAGTGCCTCGATCATGGAGCGATGCTCCTTCTGGCGCTTCATCTGCGGACGGATCATCACGAAGTACAGCACCACGAACATCAGCGCCAGAGGCGCCATGCCCATCAACTGCGACATGAAGTCGCCACCGGAGGCTGCTGCTGCGGGTGCGGTCTGGGCAAAAGCGGAAGAAATAAACACGGGCAAGACTCCAGGATTGGAAGGTCGAAAAAGGGTCGCTGCGCACGCCGATATGCACGGGCCCGCGCAGGAGAACGGAGCATTGTATGCGTCAGCCCTGACCCACATGGGCTGCCAGGATCTGGCTGCTGCGGGTTTTTCGGCGACGATGGCTGCAACTGGCGGCCATCTGCCGTTTTTAAAGGGGCGGAGCGCGGTTTTTCGTGGTTTTTGCGCCCGGCGTGACGGCACTTGAAGCGGCCCCGGAGGCAACCGCGCCGCCCGCACCTCACGGTACGGGCGGCGGCCGCGATCTTACAGGACGCCCTTGTGGCGGGGCTGTCCGTGTGGTTTCAGGCCACGCCGACTGCGGGCTGTCCCGTGCTGCCCGCACCCCGTGACGGGGCGTTCCAGCGTGCCATCAGCGCCTTCCACTTGGTGCGGGCCGCAGCCAGGTTGCGCTCCTTGACGTGGCCGTAGCCGCGGATGTCCTCGGGAATGCTGGCGATCTCCACGGCCAGCGCCAGGCGCTCGGGCGTGAGCTCGGACAGCAGTCCTTCGATGCACTGGCGGTATTCCTGGATCAGTGCGCGCTCGGTGCGGCGCTCCTGCGTGCGGCCGAAGGGGTCCAGCGCCGTGCCGCGCAGGCCCTTCATCTTCGCCAGCACCTGCATGGCCTTGCGCATCCAGGGACCGTAGGACTTCTTGACCAGATGGCCCTGCTCGTCCTTGGCGGCCGACGACGGCGGCGCCAGGTGGTGGACCACGCGGTAGTCGCCCTCGAACATGCTGGCGATGCGCTGGCTGAAGGCCGCATCGGTGTGCAGGCGCGCGACCTCGTACTCATCCTTGTAGGCCATGAGTTTGAACAGATAGCGGGCCACGGCTTGCGACAGGCGCGTACCCGAGCCCGCCACGGCGCGCTCGGCGGCATGGACCTTGTCCACGAAGGCCTGGTACTCGGCCGCATAGGCGGCGTTCTGGTAGGCCGTGAGGAAGTCCACGCGCTTGGCCACCATCTCGGTCAGCGAAGGCTTCTTGACGAACTGGATCACCTGGGCCGTCTGGAACAGGGCGCGCACGGCAGCCAGGTCATGGGCGCAGCGGCGGCCCCACTCGAAGGCGGCCTTGTTGTTGTCGGCCTGCACGCCGTTGAGTTCGATGGCACGCATCAGCGCCGCATGCGACAGCGGCACGCGGCCCTTTTGCCAGGCGTAGCCCAGGATCAGCGGGTTGGTGTAGATGCTGTCGCCCAGCAGCTGCACGGCCACCTGCTCGGCGTCGAAGCTGCCCAGCAGCTCGGGGCCCACAGCCTGGGCCAGTGCGCTGGCGCAGCGGTCGTCCGGTGCCTGCCAGTCAGGGTTGGTGACGAAGGCTGCCGTGGGCGAGCCATGGCTGTTGAGCGCCACGAAGGTGCGGCCCGGCTGCATCACGGACATGGTGGTCGGCGTGGCCGTGACGATGGGGTCGCAGCCGATCACCAGGTCGGCCTTGGCCATGTCCACCTTGGTGGTGTAGATGGCCTCGGGACGATTGGCGATCTGGATGTGGCTCCAGGTGGAGCCGCCCTTTTGCGCCAGGCCGGCCGCATCCTGGGTGATCACGCCCTTGCCCTCCAGGTGGGCCGCCATGCCCAGCAGCGAGCCGATGGTGATCACCCCCGTGCCGCCGACACCGGCCACCACAATGCCCCAGGCCTGCTCGGCCACCGGCAGCACGGGCTCCGGGATGGCGGGCAGCATGGACAGGTCGCCCTTCTTCTCCTTCTTGGGCTTCTTGAGCTGGCCGCCTTCGATGGTGACGAAGCTGGGGCAAAAGCCCTTCACGCAGGAGTAGTCCTTGTTGCAGGTGTTCTGGTTGATGCGGCGCTTGCGGCCGAACTCGGTCTCCACCGGCTCGACCGACAGGCAGTTGGACTGCACCGAGCAGTCGCCGCAGCCCTCGCAGACCAATTCGTTGATGACCACGGTCTTGTCGGGAGTGGCCAGCGTGCCGCGTTTGCGGCGGCGGCGCTTTTCGGTGGCGCAGGTCTGGTCGTAGATGATGGCCGTGCAGCCCTTGAGGGTGCGGAACTCGCGCTGGATGCGGTCCAGCTCGTCGCGGTGGTGCACGGTCACGCCCTCGGCCAGCGCCACGCCGTCGTACTTGGCGGGCTCGTCGGTGACGATGACCAGTTTGGCCACGCCCTCGGACTTGAGGCTGTTCATGATCTGCAGCACCGAATGGCCCTCGGGCCGCTCGCCCACGCGCTGGCCGCCCGTCATGGCCACGGCGTCGTTGTACAGCAGCTTGTAGGTGATGTTCACGCCGGCCGCGATGCTCTGGCGTATCGCCAGCAGGCCGCTGTGGAAGTAGGTGCCGTCGCCCAGGTTGGCGAAGACATGGGCGTCCTTGGTGAAGGGCGCCTGGCCCACCCAGGTCACGCCCTCGCCGCCCATCTGCGTGAAGGTGCTGGTGGAGCGGTCCATCCACACCGTCATGTAGTGGCAGCCGATGCCGGCCACGGCGCGGCTGCCCTCGGGCACGCGGGTGCTGGTGTTGTGCGGGCAGCCGCTGCAAAACCATGGCACGCGGTCGCCCGTGGGCTGGCTCTGGGCCACCTTGAGCGCGGCCTCGCGGGCGTCCAGCACGGCAATGCGCTCGTGCATGCGCTGGGCGATGTGTTCGGGCACGCCGATCTTGGTCAGGCGCTGGACGATGGCGCGCGCGATGAGGGCCGGCGTCAAGTCCGCATTGGGGCGCAGCAGCCAGTCCTGGCTGGGATTGGGCACCGACCATTCGCCGCCGTGTTCGTCGCTGAACTTGCCGACCACGTTGGGCCGCACGTCGGAGCGCCAGTTGTACAGCTCTTCCTTGATCTGGTATTCGATGACCTGGCGCTTTTCCTCCACCACCAGGATTTCCTGCAGGCCGCGCGCGAAGTCGCGCGTGATGGTGGCCTCCAGCGGCCAGACCACGTTGACCTTGTGCACGCGTATGCCCAGCTGGCGGCAGGTGTCGTCGTCCAGGCCCAGGTCGGCCAGGGCCTGGCGCATGTCGTTGTAGGCCTTTCCGCTGGCGATCAGGCCGAAGCGGTCGTTGGGGCCCTCGATCACGTTGTGGTTGAGCCGGTTGGCGCGCACATAGGCCAGGGCCGCATACCACTTGTAGTTCATCAGCCGCTGCTCCTGCTCCAGCGGCGCATCGGGCCAGCGGATGTGCAGGCCGCCGGGCGGCATCTGGAAGTCCTCGGGCAGGATGATGTTCACGCGGTCCGGCTCCACCGAGACGCTCGCCGAGGACTCGACCACCTCCTGGATGGTCTTCATGCCCGACCACAGGCCCGAGAAGCGGCTCATGGCAAAGGCATGCAGCCCCATGTCCAGGATGTCCTGCACATTGCTGGGAAAGAACACCGGCGTGCCGCAGGCCTTGAAGATGTGGTCGCTCTGGTGGGCGGCCGTGCTGCTCTTGCTGATGTGGTCGTCGCCGGCCAGCGCGATCACGCCGCCGTGCCGGGCCGTGCCCGCCATGTTGGCGTGCTTGAACACGTCGGAGCAGCGGTCCACGCCCGGGCCCTTGCCGTACCACAGGCCGAAGACGCCGTCGAACTTCTTGGTCTCGGGATAGAGATCCAGCTGCTGCGTGCCCCAGACGGCCGTGGCGCCCAGCTCTTCATTGACGCCGGGCTGGAAGACGATGTTGTTGGATTCGAGGTGCTTTTTCGCGGCCCATAGCGCCTGGTCATAGCCGCCCAGCGGGGAGCCCCGGTAGCCGCTGATGAAGCCTGCGGTGTTCAGGCCCGCTGCAGCGTCGCGCTGGCGCTGCAGCATGGGCAGGCGCACAAGGGCCTGTACTCCGCTCATGAACGCACGGCCGTGCTGCAGAGCGTATTTGTCGTCGAGGGTGACCGTCTCCAGGGCGCGGCGCACGTCTTCGGGCAGTGGGGCATTCATGGCTTGTCTCCATCGATGGTCGGCGCCCTGTCATGTCCTGCCCGGAACGGGAAAGAGGCATGCACGGCACTCGTTGTCTGAACCAAATCGCCTTTTTTCAGTGTATTCGTGCTCGTCTGATAGGTCTTTGCTTTCTTTGCGCCGTTTCAAGTATCCTGAGCAAGGATCTTTCTTGAAAATGGTGTTTTGTGCAAACTTTGGACAAATTCGACATTGCCATCCTCGGCCACCTGCAGGCCGACGCGCGCCTGACCAATGCCGAGCTGGCCCAGCGCGTGGGCCTGTCGGCCGCGCCGTGCTGGCGCCGCGTGCGGGCGCTGGAAGAAGCGGGCTTCATCCGCGGCTACCACGCCGACATCGACCGCCACAAGATCGGCCTGGGCGTGCTGGCCTTCGTGCGGCTGGACGCCGTGCGCACGGCCGGCACGCTGACGCTGGAGATGGAGGACGCCATCCGCAAGCTGCCCGAGGTGGTCACCTGCCACTACATCAGCGGCACCGGCACCTTCGAGCTGCAGGTGGTGGCGCGCGACCTGGACAGCTTTGCGCAGTTCGCGCGCAACACGCTGCTGAACCTGCCCAACGTGAAGGACATGCAGACCAGTTTCTCGCTGGGCGAGATCAAGTCCAGCCATGCGCTGCCGCTGTCCCAGCTGGGACCCATGGCGGGCCAGGGACTGCCGGGCCAGTAGCCGCAGGCCGGCGGACTGGCCTATGAAGGTCGCGCCGAAGCGACAGTGTGCTCCTGTAGCAGGAGCGAAAAACGGTTGTCGTACAAGGCGGTGGTCGTGGTTATTAGTAAGGCAACCATTTCTGGCGCCACCCTGCGTTTGGCCCGAGAATCGGGACACATGGCCGCAGAACAATCAACACCAGACCCCGCCCAGCCACCCGCCTCAGAAACCGAGCCTTCCACCCAGCCCCCGGCCGAGCCCTCGGGCGCGGGGGCGCCGGGCACCCTGCTCGAGGACCCGTCCGGCATGGCCGCTGCCGACAGGGCGGCCGCCGAGGCCGAAGGCCAGAAGACGGCCCAGGCCCAGCAGGGCGTCTGGGCGCCGCTGTCCGGCCCCACCTTCCGCATGCTCTGGCTGATCTGGATGGCGGCCAATACCTGCATGTGGATGAACGATGTGGCGGCGGCATGGCTCATGACCTCGCTGACCACCTCGCCCGTGCTCGTGGCCCTGGTGCAATCGGCCTCCACGCTGCCCGTCTTCCTGCTGGGCCTGCCCAGCGGTGCGCTGGCCGACATCCTGGACCGGCGCCGCTACTTCATCGTCACCCAGTTCTGGGTGGCGGCCGTGGCTCTGGTGCTGTGCCTGTTCGTGCTCTCGGGCCGGATGACGGCGCACTGGCTGCTGGTGCTGACCTTTGCCAACGGCATCGGCCTGGCCATGCGCTGGCCCGTGTTCTCGGCATTGATTCCCGAACTCGTGCCCAAGCACCACCTGCCCTCGGCCATGGCGCTGAACGCGGTGGCCATGAACGCCTCGCGCATCATCGGACCCCTGGTGGCGGGCGCCATCATCGCCAGCCTGGGCAGTGCCTGGGTGTTCGTGCTCAATGCCGTGCTGTCCGTCATCTCGGGCATCGTGCTGATCCGCTGGAAGCGCCGCCACGTGGCCAACCCGCTGGGCCGCGAGCGCCTGCCCTCGGCCATGCGCGTGGGCCTGCAGTTCGTGCGCGAGTCGCCGCGCATGCATGCGGTGCTGGCGCGTACGGTGTGTTTCTTCCTGCAGTGCACGGCGGTGATGGCCCTGCTGCCCCTGGTGGCCCAGCGCCTGCACGGCCCGACCGAGGGCGGGGGCGGCGCCGAGACCTTCACGCTGCTGCTGGCCTCCATGGGGGCGGGCGCCATCGTGGGCGCCATGTTCCTGCCGCGCCTGCGCCAGGCCATGTCCAAGGAAAGGCTGATCCGGTCGGGCTCTGCCGTGCATGCGCTGGCTACGCTGGCCGTGGCCCTGTCGCCCAATGTCTACATGGCCGTGCCGGCCATGATGCTGGCCGGCATGGCGCTGATCTCCACGGCCAACGTGCTGGGCGTCTCGGCCCAGATGGCCTTGCCCAACTGGGTGCGGGCGCGAGGCATGTCCATCTACCAGATGTCCATCATGGGCGGCACGGCGGCAGGCGCCGCGCTCTGGGGACAGGTGGCCAGCATGGTGGGCGTGCGCGGCAGCCTCATGGTGGCCGCCGCCAGCGGCGTGGCCTGCATGCTGCTGGTGCAGCGCCTGGTGCGCGACCGCCAGATCGAGGAGGACCTGAGCCCCTCCAAGGCCTTCCAGCGCCCCGAGGTCAACATCCCCGAAGCCGGCCGCGTGGTCGTCACCATCGAGTACCAGATCGACCCCACCCAGGCCGAGGCCTTCCGCGCCCTCATGCAGGAAAGCCGCCGCAGCCGCATGCGCCAGGGCGCGCTGGGCTGGAGCCTGCTGCACAGCATGAGCCACCCGGAGCGCTACGTGGAGCAGATCATCGACGAGTCATGGACCGAGCACCTTCGCCGCTTCGACCGCGTCACCGCCGCCGACGTGGCGCTGCGCGACCGCAAGCTGGCGTATCACAAGGGCAAGGAACCGCCGCGCGTCACGAGGTACTTCGATACCCCCTGAGGCGCTGCGCGCCTTCCCCCAGAGGGGGACGGCGCCCTCGCAGCGAGGCGGCTCTTGCTCGGCGCCCCTGGCGTTGGGCCGCGCCAGAGCGAGGGACAGTGGATAGAGGTGTGTCTGCGCTGGTCTTGTGCCATGCGGGGCGAGCCTTGGCGCAAAGGATAAAACCGGCGCACCCCAAAGCGGGAGGAAGCGGCGTAGCCGCTCAGGGGGTCACCTCAAGTGCGGTGCCTGGCTCGCCAGGGCGCGCGGCCAGAAGGCCCACAGGCGCAGGTTCTGCTTGATGCGGCCTGCCAGGTCGCCGGCTTCGGGGCCCCAGCCCATGAAGTAGTCGGCGCGCACGGCGCCGACGATGGCGCTGCCCGTGTCCTGGGCGAAGACCAGGCGGTTCAGCGCCACGGTGGGCCCGGATGTGGACAGCCAGACCGGTGTGCCGTAGGGGATGCTCTGCTTGTCCACGGCGATGGAACGGCCTGGCGTCAGGGCCACGCCCTGGGCGCCCTTGGGGCCGAACTGCAGGTCCAGGCCTTCCAGCGGCTCCTCACGGAAGAAGACGTAGCGCGGGTTGCTCCACAGCATTTCATTGACGCGGCCGGGGTTGGCGGCCACCCAGGCGCTGATGCCGGGCCAGGTGGCGTCGCGCACCAGTCCCTGGTCCAGCAGCCAGCGGCCCACGCTCTTGTAGGGCTGGTCATTGGTGCCCGCAAAGGCGACGCGGATCGTGCGTTGCGCGCCTGTAGGCTCGGTGATGTTCAGGCGCCCCGATCCCTGGATGTGCAGCACCATCGCATCGACGGGGTCGCGCAGCCAGGCGATGGCGCGGCCTGCCAGGGCCGCCTGGGCCTCTGGCAGGGTCTCGATCTGCTGGCGCGAGAACCAGGGCTTGCGGCTGCCGAAGCCGGCGCCGGCCGGCGTCTTGTACAGCGGCACGTTGAATCCGTCGCCGGGCAGGCGCCGCGCCTCGAACAGCGGCTCGTAGTAGGCGGTCAGCATGCCGTCCGGGCCGCCGCCCAGCGCCTCGATGCGGTAGGGTTGCAGATTGGCCATGAGCCAGGCGCGCTGCTCGTCGCCCGTGGCGATGCTCAGCTGGCGCACATCGCGGCACAGGCCTGCGAAGACCGAACTGGGTCGTTCGCAGTTCTTGAGCCACGCATTCCAGGCTTCGTGCAGCGCGTCCTCCTGCAGGCCGGGCAATTCGCTCCAGTCGGCCGCGATCCAGCGGCTCTTGGTGGGCGTGTTGGTGACCAGCGGGGGCCTGGGCGTGACGGCGGGAGAGCCGCCCGGCTGCAGATCGGGTACGGGCGAGGGGTCGTAGACCGGCTTGGTGGTGGTCGTGCAGGCGACCAGCGTCCCTACAATCAGCGCCATCGCGGCATGGCGCAGGAGGTGGAAATTCATGGGGTTGATTTTGCTCGAAGCACTGCTGGCCTTGGTGATTCTGGTCGCTATTGTGTGGTGGACCATGTTCTCCGGACGCCGCAAGGGCGAGTTGCCCGTGGACACGCCACGGGATTCGCATCCGTCTCCAGACAAACCCTCTCCCGGGCAGGATCGCAGCGGCCCGTGACGGCCGTGGAGGCAGCCTCGCGGAGCGGGCGCCGTCCTACGGGTATGCCCTGCCCGCACTGATAGGCTGTGCGCAGCCTGCTTTCCACAATGGGGACCCTGGCGCTACCGCACGGTGCGTTCCCAAGATTCAAAAGGAGTTTCCAATGCGCAAGCACATCGTTCTGGCCGCCGCAACGGCGGCCGCACTGTTCATCTCCGGCTGCGCGAACATGAGCGACACCCAGCGCCGCACGGCCACGGGCGCTGGCGTGGGCGCTGCAGCCGGCGCCGTGCTGGGCGCCGTCACCGGCGGCAGGGCCGGCACGGGTGCCGTGATCGGCGCTGGCGTGGGTGCACTGGGCACCTACATCTGGTCGCAGAACATGGAAAAGCAAAAGCGCGAGATGGAGCAGGCCACCCAGGGTACGGGCGTGAACGTGAGCCAGACGGCTGACAACCAGCTCAAGCTCGACATTCCCAGCGACATCTCGTTCGATACCAACCGTTCCGACATCAAGGGCAACTTCGCTCCCATCCTGGACCGCTTCGCCGAGGGCCTGCGCAACAACCCCAATGCCGAGGTGCGCATCATCGGCCACACGGACAGCACCGGCTCTGACGCCATCAACAATCCGCTGTCGCTGGACCGCGCCAACAGCACGCGCAACTACCTGACCATGCGCGGCGTCTCGGGCGCCCGCATCGCCACCGAAGGCCGTGGCTCGCACCAGCCCGTGGCTTCCAACGACTCGGCCAGCGGCCGTGCCATGAACCGCCGCGTGGAGATCTTCGTGGGCGAGATCCCGCAGCAGCACCAGCAGCCTCAGTATCAACAGCAGCCGCAGTACCAGCAGCCCCGCTGACCCGGGCTCTGTGCCAGATGCAACGCCCCGCAACGCGGGGCGTTTTTGCTTGGGCGGGCACCGGCATTGCCCTATGCTGGCTCCCATCCATCAATGGGGAGTCGTATGAGTGAAGCAAGCACAGCGGGCGCGGCCGACGTGGTCAGCCCGCTCGACAAGGGCCTGGGCGCGCTGTCCGCCCCCTGCGCGCCGCAGGACGCTGCCGCGCAGGGGTGGAATCTGCTGCGGGAAGACTTGAGTTTGCCGGTGGCCGTGCTGTCGCAGTCGCGCCTGTCGCACAACCTGGCCTGGATGCAGCGCTTTGTGGATGCCTACGGCGCCCAGCTCGCGCCCCACGGAAAGACGACCATGGCGCCCCGCCTGTTCCGCCAGCAGATCGACGCGGGCGCCTGGGGCATCACGCTGGCCACCGCTCAGCAGACGTGCGTGGCCCATGCCCATGGCGTGCGCCGCGTGCTCATGGCCAACCAGTTGATCGGCCGGCGCAACATGGCGGCCGTGGCCGAGCTGCTGGCCGATCCTGGCTTCGAGTTCTTCTGCCTGGTCGATTGTGCCGAGCAGGTCGAGCAGCTGGCCGCCTTTTTTGGCGCAGCGGGCCGGTCCGTGCAGGTGCTGATCGAACTGGGCCCCCCCGGCGGGCGCACGGGCGTTCGCTCCGATGCGCAGATGCAGCCGCTGCTGGACGCGCTGGCCCGGGCCGGTGCCGGCGTGCGACTGGCCGGGATCGAGGTCTACGAGGGCGTGCTCAAGGAAGAAGAACCCATCCGCACCCTGCTGCGACGGGCCGTGGACTGGCTCCAGCGGCTGGCGGGTGAGGGCCGGCTGCAGCGCAGCCCGGCCGTGCTCACTGGCGCCGGCTCGGCCTGGTATGACGTGGTGGCCCAGGAGTTCGGCAAGGCCGACATTGGCGGTCCGCTGGATCTGGTGCTGCGCCCGGGCTGCTATCTCACGCATGACGCGGGCATCTACCAGGCAGCGCAGCGGCGCATCGACCAGACCAATCCCGTGGCGCAGCAGATGCGTGCCAGCCTGCAGCCTGCGCTGCAGGTCTGGGCCTATGTGCAGTCGCTGCCCGAGCCCGGCCGCGCCATCGTGGCGCTGGGCAAGCGCGATACCGCCTTCGAGGCCGTGCCGCCCCGGCCCGCGCTGCGCTACCGCCCCGGTGATGCCGCGCCGGTGGCCACACCGCCCCATTGGGAGGTCACGGCCATGATGGACCAGCATGCTTTCCTGAAGGTGGCCGAGGACGATGGCCTGCGCATAGGCGACATGCTGGCCTTCGACATCTCCCACCCCTGCCTGACCTTTGACAAATGGCGGCAGTTGGCCGTCGTCAATGACCGCTATGACGTGGTGGACGTGATTGCCACGTATTTCTGAAGGGGTCAGCCGTGTGTGCGCAGCAGGTTGGCCAGTTCAACGGCCGACTTGACCTGCATCTTGTCGAAGACGCGCGCGCGGTGGACCTCGACGGTGCGCACGCTGATGTCCAGCTGGTCGGCGATGAGCTTGTTGGGAATGCCCTCGACCACCAGGCGCATCACGTCGCGCTCGCGCTCCGTCAGCTCGTTGAAGCGTGCACGCACGGCTTCGCGCGCACGGGTTTCAGCCTGGTGCTGGGCCGACAGTTCCAGCGCCTGTTCGATGCGGTCCACGAGGGCATTGTCCGAGAAAGGCTTCTCGCAGAAGTCGAAGGCGCCGCGCTTGACGGTGTCCACGGCCGTGGGCACGTCGGCATGGCCGGTCAGGAAGATCACGGGCATGCCTGCGATCTGGTTGCGTTCCAGCATGAGGTTGAACAGCGCCAGCCCGCTCATGCCGCCCATGCGCATGTCCAGCAGCAGGCAGCAGGGATTGCGTGGCGGTGGGCGCGACTGCAGCATGGCGTCGAAGGCCTCTGCGCTGTCATAGCATTCGCTGAGCAGGCGGCGCGAGCGCAGCAGCCAGGCCAGCGCTTCGCGGACATCGGTGTCGTCGTCGACGATGTAGACGGTGGCGTCGGGTACAGGTTCCATGGGCCTATTGTTCCATTTGTTCCATTTGTTCCATTGGTGCCATCTATGCCTGCACCTGCGCAGGGCTGTGCGCCGGCAGCGTGAAGGCGAAGACGGTTCCGCGCGGGCTATGGGGGCTGTGCTGCAGGTGGCCGCCATGCTGCTCGACCACGGTACGGCACAGGCTCAGGCCCAGGCCCATGCCCTCGTTGCGCGTGGTGAAAAAGGGCGTGAACAGCTGCTCCGCCACATGCTGGGGAATGCCGGTGCCGCAGTCGATGACGGCGAACTCCACCCAGCTGCGGCGCGTGCTGGCGGCCGCACGGCGCACGCGCAGCTGCAGCTCGCGCTCCATGGTCTCGGGCGAGTCCATGGCCTGCATGCCGTTGCGCGCCAGGTTGAGCAGCACCTGCTCGATCATGGTCGGATCGCACAGCACGGGCGGGAGGCCGGGCTCGATGTCGGTGGTCACGCGCACGCCCAGGTTGCGTGCCTGCAGGCTGATCAGCGGCAGCACGGCGTCTATGAGTTCGGCGGCGCCTATGACTTCGCGGGACTGGTCGCGCCGCCGCACGAAATCGCGCACGCTCTTGATCACGCGGCCTGCGCGGTCGGCCTGGAAGCTGATGCGCTCCATGGCCATGCGCAGGTCCTGCAGTTGCTGGCGCAGCCGGGCTTCATGGTCCGAGATGGCGCTGCCCGCACCTGCACCTGCACCTGTGCCCGTGCCCGTGCCATCGTCGCTCCCCAGCATGTTCAGCGACCCCGTGGCGTAGCTGGAGATGGCCACCAGCGGCTGGGTGAGTTCATGGCTCAGCAGCGAGGCCATCTCGCCCACCGTGGCCAGGCGGGCCGTGGCCTGCAGGCGCTCCTGCGAGGCGCGTGAGATCTCTTCCATGCGCTTTTGCTCGCTGATGTCGATGAAGGCACTCATCCAGCCGGTGTGCTGGCCCTGGGCATTGATCAGCGGCGCCTCGAAGATCAACACCGGAAAGCGCGTTCCGTCCTTGCGCATGAAGATGCTTTCATGGCCCTCGCGCGGCGGCGGGGCGTTGCCGGACAGGCGGCTGTCGCGCCGGCGTGCGTAGATCTCGGCGCGCTCGGGCGGCCAGTAGGGCGCAATGCTCAGTCCCAGCAGTTCCTCGGCCGTGAAGCCCACCATGCTGCAGAAGGCCGGGTTCACATAGCTGATGCGGCCCTGCAGATCGCGCGCGCGCAGGCCCGTGACCAGCGAGTCCTCCATGGCCTTGCGAAAGGCCAGCGCATCGCCCAGATCGCGCTCGGCGCGCAGGCGTCGGCGGTTGTCGCGTACCAGCACGGCGACCACGGACACCAGGGCGATGGACATCAGCGTCACCAGGGCCGTGAGCACGTTGGGGAATACGCTGGGCGCGCGGTGCCAGCTGTCCATGCGCAGCACCAGGGTGCTGCCCGGCAGGTCCAGCAGCTGCTGCGCCGTGAACATGCGCGTGCCGCGCCAGGAGGCGCCCAGCAGGGCCAGGCGCGTGCCGTCCGGCTCGGTGAAGGACACTTCCTGGGTGCGCGGCAGGTTTTTGCTGACCTGGGTGATCAGCAGGCTTTGCAGGCTGTAGGTGCCGATGACAAAGCCGATGATGTGGCCGCTTTGCGTCAATGGCAGGCAGACCTCCATCATCTCCGTGCCCAGGCCTTCGGCCAGCAGCTGGAAGTAGCTGGGCGAGTAGGCCGGGCCGTTGAGGCGGCGCGCGTGGGTGCAGGTCAGCACGGCCTCCGGATGGGTGTTTTGCGTGCGCAGCTGGTCTTCCCACTGCACGTTGCGGTAGGGCGTCTCGGCATGGGAGCGGATCTGCAGGCCCGCATCGCGCCATTCGATGCGCATCAGCTCGCGGCGCACCTGCAGCAGCTCGGCGGCGCGGGTCTTCCACTCGGCAGGGTCGTTGTCGGGCGCGTTCAGCGCCTGCAGGTCCTGCAGGTTGCGGTTGAGGGCGGCGCGTATGTCTGCCACGGCATTGGCGGTGTCGCGCTCCAGCTTGTCCTGGACCTGGGAGGCCTCATAGCGTCCGGCCAGCCAGACCATGGTGATGAGCATGCTGGCCACCAAAGCGACCAGCAGGCTCCACAGCGACCAGCGCCGCCAGGCAGTGCGCCAGCGGCGCCAGGGCCAGCGGCCTTCGGCAGGGGCGGGCGTGGACAGGTGCAGCGGATTCACAGGACGCGGTGCTCCAGGGCCGGCAACTGGCGGCGCACATGCGCCAAGCGCTCGCGCTTGATCTCGCCCAGCACCACACCGGCACCCTCGGCCTGCTGCGCCAGCACCATGCCCCAGGGGTCGGCCAGCAGGCTGTGGCCCCAGGTGCGGCGGCCGTTCTCATGGTGGCCGCCCTGGGCGGGCGCCAGCAGGTAGGCCTGGTTTTCGATGGCGCGGGCGCGCAGCAGCACCTCCCAGTGGGCCAGGCCCGTGATGTGGGTGAAGGCGGCGGGCACCAGCAGCAGGTCGGCACCCTGCTCGGCCAGTCGGCGGTACAGCTCGGGAAAGCGCAGGTCGTAGCACACGCTCAGGCCCAGGCGCCAGGACTCGCCCTCGCGCGAGGTGATGTCGCAGGTCACGGGCGTGTGGCCGGCCTGGACCACGGCGGCCTCCGTGTAGCGCTCGCGGCCGTTGTCGTAGTGGAACAGGTGGATCTTGTCGTAGCGCGCCACGCATTCGCCCTGGGGCGAGAACACCAGCGAGCTGTTGAGCACGTGGGCATCGTCATCGGCCACCAGGGGCAGGGTGCCGCCGACGATCCACAGCTGCAGCTCGCGCGCGGCGCGGCCCAGGAAGTCCTGGATGGGGCCTTGGCCGAAGCTCTCGCGATAGGCCAGCTTGTCGGTATCGCGCAGGCCCATGGCACAGAAGTATTCGGGCAGGGCCGCGAGTTCGGCGCCCTGCTCGCGCGCCTGACGCAGCAGGGCCATGGCCTGGTCGAGGTTGGCGCGCACATCGGGTTCCGACACCATTTGCAGGGCTGCGATTTTCATGGGTTCTCTCCTGAAGGGGCTGACTCGGTGGCGGTGGAGGGCGTGCGCGACGGTGTGTCAGAGGGCGTTGCGGCCCGGCGGCGCGGCAAGGCAGTGACCTGGGGATCATCCCAGCTGCCGTCGATGCGGAATTCCTTGGTGGCTGCCGCAATCAGCGGGCCCCGCAGCAGCACCTGCGCCAGAAAGCTGCCCAGGCCGATCACGGGGTTGATGGCCGTGGCCACCAGGGAGGCGGTCATCGCGTTGATCTCGGGCACCACCACCACGTGCAGATTCTGCGTCTCCTGGACCAGGTCTGCCGTGCCTTCCATCAGCACGGCGGCGTTGACGCCCTTCATCTGCATGTTGTTGGTGCGCGCCACGCCATCGGTGATCTGCACATCACCGCGCATGAAGTCGAAGGCAAAGCCGTTGCTGAAGACATCGCGGAAATCCAGCGTCAGCCGGCGTGGCAGCGCCTGCAGGCTGAGCACGCTCAGCAGCTTGGCCAGGCCCGGTTCGGCCTTGAGGAACTGGCCGGTCTGCACATCCAGGTGCATGGAGCCCGAGAGGCTGCGGAAATCGGGCGTGATGGGCGAGCCCGTCCATCCCGCCGAGCCCTGCAGGCTCCCCTTGCCATTGCCCACCACGCCGGGCATGTCAAAGCGCGTGAGCAGCTTGCCCACGTCGCGCAGGTCCAGCTGGAACTGCAGCTGGCTGCGCCCCGGATGCTCGGACTGCCCCTGGGGCAGGCGCCACTGGCCGTTGGCCGTCAGCGTGGCCTCGGGCGTGGAAATGTTGAAGCGCGACAGCTGCCATTCGCGTGCCGCCGCGTTGCCGGGCACGGGGCGGTTGCGGGCCTCGACCTCCAGGCGGCCCAGCGCATGGCCCGACAGGTGCATGTCGTCCACCACGATCTGCAGCGCCGGCAGCTGGCGCGGCCCTTCGTTGAACAGGGCGTCCACGCGTTCGGACTTGGCCTCCGGCACCGTCAGGCGGGACAGCCGGGCGACCAGTTGCCCTTCGGGCTGGGCGTCCGTGCCTTCGCGAAAGCCCACATAGCCATCCAGCTCCTGGGAGGTGAGGTTGCTGTGCCACGAGCCACCATCGCGCGAAATGCCCGCCACCACATCGTGCAGCTGCCGCCCCTTGGCCTGCAGTTGCTTGACGCGCAGGCTCAGCCGATCGGGAAGGTATTCGCGCGCAGGGTCCGTGGCGGCGTCGGCTGGCTCTGGCATGGCGCCGTTGGACTGCGGCGCCAGCGCCAGCCAGTCGTCGATATTGAAGAGCGGCAACTGCACATGGGCCTGCACGCCCTGGCCCGAAGTGGGGGCGGTGCCCGCTTCCTGGCCGATGAGGATGCTGCCGTGCAGCACGCGGCTGTGCTTGCCACTGATGTCGCGCTCATAGAAGACCGAGCCCGTGTCGCCTAGTTGCACGCTGATCTGGTCGCGCAGCGGGGCATCGGGCGAGGTGAAGCTGGCGGGTGCGAGCTGGTGGCTCACGTTCAATGGCTGGATGGACTCCGCCGCCTTGCCCAGCGGGGCGGGCAGGTTGATGCGCATGCCTTGCAGGCTGGACTGGACCTGGATTTCGGGTGTTCCGCGCCGCACCTTCAGCAGCAGGGAATAGGGCGACTGGCCTTCGGCATGGCGGGCCAGGTCGGCCACCCAGCCCAGTTCCCTGGCTTCGCGCAGCCCCTGTGCCGTGGCCGTGCCCTGCACGCGCACTTTGACGGACGATTCGGTGGCCGGCGCATTGCGCGCCAGCGCCTGCATGCCGCCATCGGCGCGCAGCTCACCGCCCAGCGCGCGCGCCTGCAGGCCGGCCAGCGAGAAGCCGGTTTCTGAGAACTTGACGGCCCCGCGCAGCTGGCTCAGATGGGGCGTCTGATCATCGAGCTGCAGGGAGTTGCCCGCCAGCGTGACCTGCCCGGACACCTTGCTGCGGTCCAGATGGTCGATGGGCAATTGCAGTTGCAGGGCCAGTTGCGCGGCGCCCGTGGCCTCGCTGCCGTCCAGCACGTGCCCGGTCAGCGCCGACAGGGCCGAGGTCTTGACCACGCCCAGCATGTCGGCCAGCGGGCCCTGGCCCTTGGCGGTCACGGCCACCTCGGTGTGGGCCAGGTTGGGAATGCTGGCCTGGATGTCGCGCATCTGCAGCTGCGGATAGCCGGCGAACTGGCCGCGCGCATTGCGCACGGCCATGGAGGAGCGGTCAAACACCAGCTCGCCGGACAGATCGACCAGGGCCGGCCAGGGCGCCTCGCCATGCGTGAGCAGATGGGGCGGCACATATTCATAGTGCACGTCATGCAGCTTGGCCGCGATGTGGAACTCGCCCTGGCTGGGCTTGTCGGCCGGTACGTGGTCCAGGTTGCCGCGCACCTTGAAGTTCACCGTGCTCGCGCGCCCGGCGTGTATGGCCTCGCGCACATAGTGGCGCGCGTCGGCGGGAATCTCCAGCGGCAGGTAGCGGTGCACGCGCGTGCCGTCGGCGTTGCGCAGCTGGCCCTGCAGGTCCAGCACGCCGGGAAAGCGCGGCTGCCTGTCGCTGCCGTCGCCGGTATGCCATTGCGCGCGGGCCTCGCCTTCGGTGTCGTCATTGGCAAAGCGCAGGCTGGGCACCTGCACGCTGATGGCCTGGCCGCGCAGTTGCCAGCGCAGGCTGGCCTGCAGGCGGTGCAGCGGGATCTCGGGCTCCTCGAACACGCCGGGGAACGACAGCGACGCCGGCCGCTGCTCTGTGCCCTCCATCTCCAGCTGGGCCTGGCCGCCGTCCTGGTCCAGCGAGAAGCGCGCGTTCAGGCCCTTGAGGCCGGGCATGCCCGGCGCCGCGGGGCCTTCGGAC
Organism: Delftia sp. DT-2; assembly: GCF_028401915.1. Classification (NCBI taxonomy): domain Bacteria; kingdom Pseudomonadati; phylum Pseudomonadota; class Betaproteobacteria; order Burkholderiales; family Comamonadaceae; genus Delftia; species Delftia sp. DT-2. The sequence continues at coordinate 82,344 of NZ_JAQOTI010000016.1, read as the reverse complement.
GATGCCACGCCGTTGATCGACAGTTGCTGCAGTTCGCCACTGGCCTTGTACTGCTGCAAGGACTCCAGCGGGCCGCGCCAGCTTCCCTGGAACTGGTGCAGACGGCCGGCCGGTGCCAGATCGGCCAGGTGCTGCTGCACCTGCTCTGGAAGCGGCAGGCGCTGGCCCAGCTGGGCGAGGATGGCCAAGTCAATGCCATCGGCCTGGAACTCGCCGTGCTCACCCAGCGCCCCCTGCGTGCTGGCGCCGGCGGGGTTGTAGCGCGCGCGCAGATTGCCAGCCGGCCAGTGCAGGCCGTCGCCCGTGGAAAATTCCAGGTTCTGCGCAGCGAAGCGCCAGCCGTCCTGGTGTTGCACGCTCAGCCTGCCCGTCAGGGCCTGCAGCTTCAGCGGCTGCAGGTCTTCGCGCCACTGCAGCTGCAGCGCGTTCACGGCCACGTCGGCCATGGCGCCCACGGGCTGGCCCTGGCGCAGGTCTATCCAGGCGCGCAGCGCGCCCCGGCCCTGCTGCAGGCGCAAGCCAGAGATGTCTATGTACTGGCCAAGCTGGGACAGGTCGATCTGCGTGAACATCGCATGGGCCTGGCCGCTCCAGCGGCGCCAGTTGCCCTCGTGCGTGGACAGCAGCGGCTCGCGGAACAGGCCGGTCAGCATGAAGCGCTCGCCCCAGCCCTCGGGCGGCGTGGCATCCAGGCGCAGTCCGTGGCCCCAGCCCTTGTTGCGCAGCACCAGGTCCACATCGCGCAAGGCCAGCGGCGGAGCCTGGCGCAGTTCGTCCAACCACAGCAGGCTGCCGCCGCGCAGGGCCAGTTCGGTCTGGGAAAACAGCCAGTCGGCGGCGGCATTGTCCCCGCCGGCCGAAGGGCTGATCTCGATGCCGGCCACGAAGACTCGGCCATCGGCCGCGCGGCGCACCACGAGTTCAGGACGGTCTATGTAGATCTGTTCCACGCCCAGGCGCATCAGCGAGCGTGCCGAAACGGCGACCACCACGCTGGGCAGGCGCAGGGCGTCTGCCGAATGTTCGGGGTCTTGCACCACCACGTCGCCCAGCTCGAAGCGGGGGACCAATCCCTCGCTGCGGGCCGTGATGCTGCCTATGCGAACCGGTAGGCCCAGCGTGCGTGAGGCCAGGGATTCCAGCTGAGGACGCCATTCGCCGATTCGCGGCACAATCCAGCCATGGAGCACCCCCCACACGGAGGCGAGGACCAGCCAGAAGGCCAGGACCAGCCCCAGTGACCACCGCGCAAGGCCGGCCATCCAACGGGTCAGGCGTGTGGGGTGCGGTTTCGGTTCGATCATCGGCGGCATCAGCTATGACGGGAATTATGACCGGCGCCCTCAGGGCCTGGGCGGTAACCAAGGGTTGCTGCAATCCCTCTGCGCGTGAGTGGCCGCTTCTTTCGCGTTCCGTATGCAATCCTCAGTTCACGCAATGGCAGGTACGGCCTTGAATGTCCCCGCACAGGCCGCCTATTCCCGTTTTCACCAACGGCTGCACCGTCGCTATGGCGACGAGCTGAGCCTTTTGCCGCCGGGTCCGCCCGAGCGCGCGTCCATGGAGCAGGCCCTGGCGGCACTGCTGGAGCGTGGCCTGGATCTGTCGGCTGCGCTGCGTGTGCTGCGCCAGCTGGTCATGGAGCGCACCATGGTGCTCGACTGCGAGCAGCAGGCGCCGCTGGCCGTGGTCACGCGCGCCGTGACCGAACTGGCCGAGCTGGCGCTGGAGCGCGCCTGCATCCAGGCGCGCGCCGAGCTCGACGCGCGCCATGGCGCGCCTCAAGGCCCCGACGGCCGGCCAGTGCAGCTGTGGATCATCGGCATGGGCAAGCTGGGCGCACGCGAGCTCAACGTCTCCAGCGACATCGACCTGATCTACGTCTACGAGCAGGACGGCGACACCGCCGGCCTGCCCGATGGGCGCGGGGTGATCTCCAACCACGAGTACTTCGCGCGCGTGGTCAAGGGCATCTACGGCCTGATCGGCGACACCACCGAGCACGGCTTTGTCTTCCGCGTGGACCTGGCGCTGCGTCCCAACGGGAACTCGGGGCCTTCGGCCGTCTCGCTGGCCTCGCTGGAGGAGTATCTGCAGACCCATGGACGCGAGTGGGAGCGCTTTGCCTGGCTCAAGAGCCGCGTCGTGGCGCCCATGGACTGCGTGCGCTCCCAGCAGGTGCAGGCGCTGCGTGCCGTGGTCCTGCCCTTTGTCTTTCGCCGCTACCTGGACTACGCGGTCTTTGATGCGCTGCGCTCGCTGCACCGCCAGATCCGCGAGCATGCGGCGCGGCGCAGCGCGGGCCATCCGGGCCGCTCCAATGACGTCAAGCTCTCGCGCGGCGGCATCCGCGAGATCGAATTCACCGTGCAGCTGCTGCAGGTGGTGCGTGGCGGTCAGTTCCCCGAACTGCGCTGCCGCCCCACGCTGGAGGCGCTGGGCCGCCTGGCGCGCGCCGGCCTCATGAGCCAGGAAGTGGCCGACGCCCTGGGCTCGGCCTACACCTTTTTGCGCCGTGTCGAGCACCGTATCCAGTACCTGGACGACCAGCAGACCCATGTGCTGCCCTCCCGCGACGATGACCTGGAATGGATTGCGCGCACCATGGGCTTTGCCGATGCCTGCGCCTTTTTGCACCAGCTCGATGCCCATCGCGAAAAGGTGGCCGAGGAATTCGACACCCTGCTGGGCGGCTCGGCCCAGCCCCAGTGCGGCTCGGGCCGTTGCAATGGCGCGCGCAGCCCCGCCCAGGGCACGCCGCGCGAGATAGACGGCCTCATGGAGCAGTTGCCGCCAGCCCTGGCCGCCCATGTGGCCGACTGGCGCGGCAATGCCCGCATCGCCAACCTGCGCGACGAGGCGCGCGGCCGGCTGTTTCGACTCGTGCAGCGCACGGCGCAATGGGTGGCCGAGCGCAGCGTGCCCGAAGACGCCGCGCTGCGCTTTCTGAACTGGCTGGAGCCGCTGCTGCGCCGTGAAAGCTATCTGGCCCTGCTGCTGGAGCGCCCCGCCGTGCACGAGCGGCTGCTGGACCTGCTGGGCGCGGCACGCTGGCCCGCGCGCTACCTGCAGCAGCACCCGGGCGTGATCGACGAGCTGGCCAACGAAGCCATGCTGGGCGAGCGTTTCTCGCCCATGGACTTCGAGCATGAGCTGGCCCTGCGCCTGGCCGCGCTGCAGGCCACGGGCGAGGACGATGACGAAACCCTGCTGAACCTGCTGCGCCGCGCCCACCATGCCGAGGTCTTTCGCACGCTGGCGCGCGATATCGAAGGCCGCATCACGGTCGAGCAGGTGGCGGACGATCTCAGCGCACTGGCCGACTGCGTGCTGCGGGTGACGGCCAGCTGGTGCTGGAGCCGGCTCAAGAACCGCCACCGCGAGTCGCCGCAGTTCGCCATCATCGGCTACGGCAAGCTGGGCGGAAAGGAGCTGGGCTACGGCAGCGACCTGGACATCGTCTTCGTCTTCGATGACGAAGACGAGCACGCCTCCGAGATCTATGCCGCCTTTGTGCGCAAGCTCATCAACTGGCTGGCCGTCAAGACGGGCGAGGGCGACCTGTTCGAGATCGACACCGCGCTGCGCCCCAACGGCAACTCGGGCCTGCTGGTGACCAGCTTCGCCTCCTATGCCAACTACCAGCAGCAGCGCGGCAGCAACACGGCGTGGACCTGGGAGCACCAGGCCATGACGCGGGCGCGCTTCGTGCTGGGCAGTGACGATCTGCAGGCCCGCTTCGATGCCGTGCGCGAGGCTGTGATCACCGCGCCTCGCGACCCCTCGGCGCTGCGCGACGAAATCGTCGCCATGCGCGAACGCGTGCGCGGCGCCCATCCGGTGCGCGGCGGCCTGTTCGATGTCAAGCACAGCCCGGGCGGCATGGTCGATGTGGAATTCGCGGTCCAGTACCTCGTGCTCTCGCAATCAGCCTCGCACCCGGAACTGATGGCCAACCTCGGCAATATCGCATTGCTGCAGCGCGCCGAACAGGCAGGATTGATCCCGGCCGGCGTAGGCCAGCAGGCGGCCCGGGCCTATCGCGAACTGCGCCGCCTGCAGCACGTGGCACGGCTGGATGAGCGCTCGGCACAGCTGGTGCCAGGGCAGGCCGAGCCGCTGAGTGCGCCCGTCAAGGCCTTGTGGGATGCGGTTTTCGCCAACGCCGTTGCGGCTTGACGATGTGAAGCAAAGAAGGCGGCTTGCGGCTGCGAACGCCTTCACTTCAGCATCCGTGGAAATTGGCCTACAGCAGGATCGCGGGCATCCTCAAAATGTTACATTTTTCCTGCCCACGACCCCTGGAACTTCTGCAAAAGTAGCTCATCTATTGAACAGCTTGTTGAGAGAGAGTACCCAGACCGAATTTCACGTTGCGAAGCCTCTGGGGCCACAGTCCTGAACTGTTCCGCCCGAAGCGCTTCTCCTCCCTCCCTCTCTTTATTCGTTTCGGGATGCTTCGCAACTTTTTTATGCCAGCAAAAAGGCCACCCATCGGGTGGCCTTTTTGCATTCCCGGGCTGGTGCGGCGTCAAGGCTGGGGAGGGCGCGTGGCTGCAAAACTGGCACGCTCGGCCAGCTTGGCCTGCAGTGCGGCCAGATTGGGGTGGTCGGCGCGCCAGTCCAGCTCGGGAAAGCGAAAGTCCAGCCAGCCCAGTGCGCAGCCCACGCACACGTCGGCCAGGGTGAAGTGGATGCCGCAGCAATACGGCTTGTCGCCCAGCCCCTGGGACATCACGTTCAGTGCAGCCCGCACCTTGGCAAGCTGGCGGTCTATCCAGGCCTGGCAGCGCTGTTCTTCGCTGCGGCCATCCCAGGTGGCTTCGAGGCGGGCCAGCGCCCCGGCATCCAGCAGGCCATCGGCCAGTGCTTCCCAGGTCTTGATCTCGGCGCGCTCGCGCCCCGTGCCGGGGATCAGCTTGCCTACCGGGGAAAGTGTGTCCAGATATTCGACGATCACGCGCGAGTCGAACATGGCATCGCTGCCGTCCATGACCAGGCGCGGCACCTTGCCCAGCGGGTTGCCGGTGCCGGGCGACAGCTCGCGGCTCCAGGGGTTTTCCTCGACGAACTGATAGTCGAGCCTTTTCTCTGCCAGTACGACGCGTACCTTGCGTACGTAGGCGCTGGTGGAGGAACCTATCAGTTTCATGGCAATTTTCCGTGGCGAAGAGGCGGCCCATGGGCGGGCAGCAGATTCTATGCGCTGCCCGGCGATCTCCCCCTCGGCCCCCGTTTTTGCCGCGCGCACCTACAATCACGGCCCATGAATCTGCCGCACATCTCCGCCCTGTCCCCGCTCGACGGCCGCTACGCCGCCAAACTGTCTCCTCTGCGCCCGATTATGAGTGAGATGGGATACATGCACCGCCGCGTGCAGGTGGAGGTCACCTGGTTCATCGCCCTGTCGGATGCCGGCTTTGCCGAGTTCAAGCCCCTGTCCGAAGGCGCGCGCGTCTATCTGCAGGACCTGGTGAAGAACTTCTCCGAGGCCGATGCCGTGGCCATCAAGGACATCGAAAAGACCACCAACCACGACGTCAAGGCCGTGGAGTACTGGATCAAGGGCAAGTTCGACGGCCGTCCCGAGCTGCTCAAGGCCGCCGAATTCGTGCACTTTGCATGCACCAGCGAAGACATCAACAACACCAGCCACGCGCTGCAACTGCGTGCCGGCCGCGACAGCGTGCTGCTGCCCGCAATCTCCGGCATCACGGCCAAGCTGCGCGAGATGGCCCATGCCTATGCCGCCGTGCCCATGCTCAGCCGCACGCACGGCCAGACCGCCAGCCCCACCACCGTGGGCAAGGAAATCGCCAACGTGCTGGTGCGCCTGGAAAAGGCAGCAGCGCGCATTGCCGAGGTCAAGCTCCTGGCCAAGATGAACGGCGCCGTCGGCAACTACAACGCCCACCTTTCCGCCTGGCCCGAGTTCGACTGGGAAGCCTTCAGCAAGAACGTGATCGAGTCGCCCGAGCCCCAGGGGCTGGGCCTGAGCTTCCAGCCCTACTCGATCCAGATCGAACCGCATGACTACATGGCCGAGCTGTTCGACGCCATCGCGCGCGCCAACACCATCCTCATCGACTTCTCGCGCGATGTCTGGGGCTATGTGTCCCTGGGCTACTTCAAGCAGCGCCTGAAGGCCGGCGAGATCGGCTCCTCGACCATGCCGCACAAGGTCAACCCCATCGACTTCGAGAATGCCGAAGGCAACCTGGGCCTGGCCAACGCCCTGCTCAAGCACCTGGCCGAAAAGCTGCCCATCTCGCGCTGGCAGCGTGACCTGACCGATTCGACCGTGCTGCGCAACATCGGCGTGGCCATGGGCTATGCCACGCTGGCCTACAGCTCGCTGATGACCGGCCTGAACAAGCTCGAACTCAACGAAGAGCGCCTGCAGGAAGACCTGGACAACGCCTGGGAAGTCCTGGCCGAGCCCATCCAGACCGTCATGCGCCGCTACGGCGTGCAGGGCGCCTACGAAAAGCTCAAGGAAGTCACGCGCGGCAAGACCGTGCAGGCCGAAGACCTGCACCGCCTGATCAACGGCCTGGAAATCCCCCAGGCCGACAAGGACCGCCTGCTGGCCATGACGCCTGCCTCCTATGTGGGCAAGGCGGCCGAGCTGGCGCGCCGCGTCTGAGTTGATGCAGGCCCATGGTGCCGGCACTTCGGCGCGATCCAACAATTTCGACGCGCTGAGACTGCTGGCCGCACTGCTGGTCATCTGGAGCCATCAGTTCGCGGTCATGGGCTTGCCGGTTCCCCAGCTCCTGCACAACGAGCCCGGGGCGCTGGGCGTGGTCATCTTCTTTGCCATCAGTGGCTATCTCGTCACCTTGTCCTGGCTGGCTGACCCGCATCTGGGGCGCTTTGCGGCGCGCCGGGCGCTGCGTATCTGGCCCGGCCTCATCGCAGCCGTCCTGCTCTGCGCTTTCGTGCTCGGGCCCTTGGTCACTACCTTGCCCTTGAAGGCCTATCTCGCGCATCCATTGACGTGGGACTATCTGCGCAACCTGTGGCTGGACACACAGTTTGCGCTGCCGGGCGTATTTGATGGCAACGTGCTGGCTTCATCGGTCAATGGTCCCTTGTGGACCATCCCGCTGGAAGTGGGCTGCTATGCCTTCCTTGCTGCAGCCGGAGCCCTGGGTGTGATGCGCTGGCCCTGGGTTGCTCCCCTGGCATTTCTTGCGCTGCTTTTGGGCATGCAGTGGCACTACAGCCCAGCGCCGGGTGCTGCCATGCCTGCCTGGTCGTTCGGACTGCAATACGGCATGGTGTTCGCGCTGGGCGCGACGCTGGCCTGCTGGCGCCATCTGTGGATAGAGCGCCGCCCGTTGGCGATGACTGCAATGCTGCTGCTGCTTGCCGTCCTCTACTTCAAAGGCCCGGCGATCATTGCGGGCCAGGCACCCTTGCTGGCGCTTGCAGTTTTTTCCGTGGTGGCAGGATCGGCATCCACGCCCCTTCTCAAGCATGCAGGGCATTTCGGCGATTTCTCTTACGGCCTGTACATTTACGCCTTTCCCGTGCAGCAGCTGGTGGTCTGGCATTTCGCGGACCGGCTCGGCTATGGCGCAGCTCTGGCCTGCACCGTGGCCGGCACGGGCCTGCTGGCCGTGCTGTCCTGGCATTTGCTAGAAAAGCAGGCACTGAACTTCAAGCCTGCCCGGCCCGCTTCGGGTGCTCCCAAAATCCCTTCGTCGCATGTGACGGGCTGACCCTCACCTGCCGAACTACCTGTCTCATGGCCCTCAAATCCACCATCTTCAAGGCGAACCTGTCCATCGCCGACATTGACCACGGCTACTACGCCGACCATGCGCTGACCCTGGCTCGCCATCCCAGCGAAACGGACGAACGCATGATGGTGCGCCTTGTGGCCCTGGCCCTCAATGCCCACCAGCTCAGCGACATGTGCAACGGCGACGGCACGCTGGCCTTTGGCGCGGGCCTGTCCGATCCCGAGGATCCCGATGTCTCGCTGACCGACTTCACGGGAGCCAAGCGCCTGTGGATCGAGGTCGGCCAGCCCGAGGAAAAGCCCATCGCCAAGGCATGCAACAAGTCCGATGCCGTAGTGCTCTACGCCTTCCACCATGCGGCGGAAGTCTGGTGGAAAGGCCTGGAAGGCAAGCTGGCACGACTGAACAAGCTGCAGGTCTGGCGGATTCCCTCCGAAACCTCCCAGTCGCTGGCGGAGCTGGCCGAGCGCAGCATGCAACTGCAGGCCACCATCCAGGAAGGCGCATTGACGCTCAGCAGCAATCTGGGCACGGTCTTCATCGAGCCGCTGCGCTGGAAGTAGCCGGGCACTGGCCCAAGCAAGCCACTGTCTCAGTCAGGCAACTGCATCCGGACGGCCTGGGCGAAGGACTCCACCGTCCAGCCCGCGCCCAGCAGCATGCGGCGAGTGGACAGCCGGTCCATGACATCGTCGGGCACATTGCAGCCCAGATGGATCAGCGACTTGCTCTCCGTGATGCCCACATAGCGGCCGTCATAGCTGCGCGCCAGATGGTTCCACAGGCCGTGGGCACCCGGCGACTGGCGTGCGCCGCTGACGAGGCAGGTGCCCGTATCGAGCACGCTGCGGTAGACGGCGCTGGCGATGCCGCGCCGCTGGTAGTCCGGCGCAAAGCGCGAATGGGGCGAGCGCACGCGGCGGTCGGTGCGCTTGTCCACTTCGACCAGGCGATTGAACACCGTGTAGCCGGCCAGGCAGCGCCGCTCCATATCCTCCACGTAGGCAAACCATTCGCCGTCGGCCTCCCGCCAGTGCAGCTGGAACTGCGGATCGTGAAGCGGACGTCGCTCCAGGCCGTGCAGCTTGTTGCCGGGCTGGTACAGGCGCTCATGAATGGCTTCGAGCTCGCCCTCCACCAGCGGCTGCATCACGTCGATGCGCAGTTCGGTGACGTGGTGCGGCCGCAAGCGGGCCGAGGCGCGATGCGCCACGGCATCACGCAGATGGCGCCAGAGGGTGGAAAACGAGGGCCCGGCTGGGGCAAAGGCTAGACAGGTCACGGCAAAGCTCGCTTTGTCGGCAGGCCTTGTGGCCCGGCAGACGCGTGAAAATCCAACCGCCTTCAGTTTCAAGGTGAAGGCGGCGCAAGAAGAGCGGATTCAGTGAAGCGACGCTGCCCGGTTCCGCGCAGGGCAGCGCATCAAGACCGTGCGGCCTGTCTGGGGCCGATGTTCAGCCGCGCTGCATCGCGCTCGCGCAGGCGAGCGGCCGTGGCAGGCCAGGCCTTGCCGGCCGGCACGCGCGTGCTCCCCGCATCACTTGCCGTGAGGCGCATGCAGGGGCGGGCGCGGCGGTGGCTGGAAGCGGCGGTCTGCAGCATGGGGGCTGATGTTAGGCCGCCTGCAACATCGCACTGGTTCGGTGCGATATACGGCAATCAGCTGGGTTTGCGCGATATGTCCGCGCGCTCGGCCGCACGCTCTGCATAACGGGTAAAGCGCCAGGAGTCGCCTTCTGTCGTGATCCTGCGCCATACGGCACGCTTCTGTGGTGGCTCCATGGCGGTCCACATCTGCACTTCGTCGAAGCTGCGGCCACAACCCTTGCATTTCTCGTCGCCCTGGCTGGTGGAGCAGATGGCGATGCAGGGCGTATCGGGGGTCGTGTCGTACCAGGCCAGCCAGGCTGCCATGGCGTGCGAGGGAAAGCCCTCAACCTGCACTTCGGTCTCATGCCAGAAGATCATCAGCGCGTACACCTCGGCCAGGGCCCGTACTTCGGGCTGCAGCAGCACGCCGTCCGGGGACGGGTGGCGCTCTCGCCAGTAGTTGATGGCGGCTTCGATATCGGTGATGTGCAGTGCGGTCATGGACGGGCAAGGGGAAGGGACAGCGATGATAAGGCGCATGCCAGTCCTCGGCCGGGCACTGCTGCAACACTCCATCAGCTTCAGGGTTGCTATGAATAGTGAAGCGTTGGGGGCAGATGTATAAAAGGAGTGCGGGATGTGTTGCTTGTGCTTTCCGTGGAATTGAAGGGTTTTTTCACTTGCGTGCCGCAGCGGCTTTGTGTTGCAATCCGCAGGTTCGAAGGGGAGTAGCTCTCTGCCGGCAGGGGTGGTTGCAAAGCCACCGCGCCGGCATCGGAATGGTCGTCAATACGAAGCGCAAGCTTCCGGCCTTCCGGGCTGCGGTGCATACCGCAGCCGAGCAAGACCTTTGATGGACCTGATGACGGTCGATCAAGGTGTTCTCCCCTGAGCCAGGCATGTCCTTGCCCGGGTAGGCGCTGTGTCGTCGCATCGGTCTTTCTGTGCTGGTGGGTGTTTCTCCAGGAGGGAGGAGTTCCCGCCGGCCGTACTCAACAGCGAGGACCTTATGGACTTGGACTTTCTGACTCACGCCCCGTTCTGGGTGGCCCTGGGCCAAATCATCATCATCGACATCCTGCTGGGCGGGGACAACGCGGTCGTGATCGCGCTGGCCTGCCGCAAGCTGCCGCCCGCGCAGCGCAAGAAGGGCATCATCTGGGGCACGGCTGGCGCCATCATCCTGCGCGTCATCCTGATCGCCTTCGCGATGACGCTGCTGGCGCTGCCCTTCCTGAAGTTTGTCGGCGCACTGCTGCTGGTGTGGATCGGTATCAAGCTGATTGCGCCTGATGAAGATGGCCATGACAACATCCAGGGCAGCGACAAGCTGCTGGCGGCCATCAAGACCATCATCGTCGCCGACCTGGTGATGAGCGTGGACAACGTGATCGCCATCGCCGGCGCCGCACAGAGCTCGGGCGAACACCAGCTGCTGCTGGTCGTGCTGGGTCTGTTGATCTCCATCCCCATCATCGTCTGGGGCTCGCAGCTCGTGATCAAGCTGATGGAGCGCTTCCCCATCATCATCGTGGCCGGCGGCATGCTGCTGGGCTGGATTGCCGGCGGCATGCTGGTCACCGACCCCGTCTTCGCCAATACGGAGAAGTGGGACTGGATGGTCAAGCTGCCCCAGACCGACATGCTCAAGTACGGTGCCAGCGTGTTCGGAGCCCTGCTGGTGCTGGCACTGGGCAAGTACATCGCTTCGCGCCGTCCTGCTCCCAAGGCGGATGCCCACGGAGCTTGATTTCCTGAAAAGTTGAGGTTGGCGCCGGGTTGGCCTGTCTGGCCTCCCGCGCCGATTCGCGACAATCCAGTGCAAGGGCGGCTTTGACCGCCCGCCTGTCCCACCCCGCAAACCCAGTTCGACAAGGACTTGCTTTGAACCCCATCATCGTCTACGTGGATGACGCTTCCTACGCCCTGCCTCTGGTCCAGGCCCTGGCCGCCTCGCCGCAGGCCCAGTCCTCGCACTGGTTGCTGGTGGCCTGCGCACCGCGCATAACCCACCGTGTCAGCAAATGGGTGAGCCACAGCGCACGCGAAAGCTGGCGCGGCAAGTGGGCCGACAAGCTGTTTGCCCAGTTGCTGCCGGTGTTCGGTGACAGTGCAGGCCGAATCACGCCGGTGCTGGCCAAGGGGCCGCTGGCCGAACTGGTGGCCCAGCTCCAGCAGGAGCATGGCGCGGCCCAGATCGTCGATGCGCGCCGCCCCAAGCAGGAATCCACGGCCCCAGCCGTGGCGCCTGCAGCCCCGCTGGGTCGGCGCTGGAATCTTCCGGGAACGCTGGCGGCCATCGGCGCGCTGATGGGCCTGGTGTTCGAGGAAGCGATGGTCTAAAGGCTGGCATCTGCCTGGCTGCTCTGGTCAGGCGATCACTGTCAGGACGGCATCCCAGAAAACGGGATGCCGTTTTTCATGGAGTTCTCCGGTCCACGGTTCCCAGTGCGCCGCCTCAACCCGGATCTGCCGGCTGCTGCTATGCTGCCCGCATGAAAATCCTGATCAAATGGCTGCTCAGCGCCGGTGCCCTGCTGGTCGTGGCCTATCTCTATGGCGGCGTGCAGGTCAACAGCTTCAGTTCGGCCATGATCGCGGCGCTGGTCATCGGCCTGCTCAACGCGGTGCTGCGGCCCATCCTCGTGGTGCTGACGCTGCCCGTGACCATCGTGACGGTCGGGCTGTTTCTCTTCGTGGTCAACGGACTGATGTTCTGGGCAGCCTCGGGCCTGCTCAGCGGCTTTCATGTCGCGGGCTTTTGGGCGGCCATGCTGGGCGCGCTCATCTACTCGCTGCTGGGCCTGGCCATCGAGTCACTTCTCGCGCGCCTGTTCCCTTAGCAGCTCCTCCACGGCACGCAGCCGCGTGTCCACGATGGAGGCTTCAATGAAATCCACCTTGGGCCCGCCCTTGCGGGCCAGTTCCTGCGCTGCCTTGAAGCGATCCACCGCGGCCGCATAGTCGTAGTGCGCGACCTGGGCCTCGGCCTCGGCGCGCAGCGCGCGCAGCTCCTGGCCCTGAGAGCGCTGAACCTGGGCCAGCAATTGCCAGGCGCTGGCATCGCGCGGGTGGTCCGTCACCCAGGTCTGCAGCGGGCCTGCCATGCTGGCGGCGCCCTGCTCGCGCAGCAGGATCTGCGTGCGCATCAGCAATTCCGGCCTGCGCACGGCGCGGTTTTCGATCACATTGACGGTGGCCAGGCTGGGGCCGCTTTCCGTTGTCTTGGCGGGAACGGATTCCGTGGGACTGGCCTGGGCAGGTGCGGCTGCAGGCAGGTAGAGCGGTGGCAACGCCTGCAACGCGGCGCCGGGCTTGCCGGCTGTCAGCTCCAGTTCGGCCTGCAGCAGCTTGGCCTGCCGCAGGGCGCCGGGATCGGCGGCCGTGGCCGCTTGAAGGCGCCCGGACATTTCCCGCGCCTCGGCCCAATCGCGCAATTGCACGGCGCTCAGTGTGGCGGCATACAACTGTGCCACCTGCTGGGTCGGGGTTTGGCTGCCAAAGCTGGTGGAGCGCGGCAGCTCGGCCCACTGGCGCAGCACGTCCACGCCCGGGCGCGACAGCACGCGGGCCCGTGCGGCCATCATCACGTGTTCCAGGGAAGGGGCGGGCGCGGGCGCAACGCCGCGCGGCAGGCGTGAATGCATGTCGGCCATGCGCTCCGTGGTCAGCGGATGGCTGCGCAGATAGGGCCAGCTGCCGTTGTCATTGAGCCTATTGGCCTGCTGCAGCTTGTCGAACATGGTGACAAAGCCCTGCGGCGCAAAGCCCGCAGGCGCCATCAAGCCATAACCCATGCGGTCGGCCTCGCGCTCCATGTCGCGAGAGAAGTTCAGCTGGTTCTGCACGGCCAGCGCCTGGCCGCCCATCATCATCGCCATGGCGGCATCCGGGCTGCGGCTGGCGGCCAGGGCGCCCAGGATCATCGAGCCGATCATCAGCGGCGTCTGCTTGCCCTGCTGGGCAATGAGCCGCGCAATGTGGCGCTGGGTGACGTGGCTCAATTCATGCGCCAGCACCGAAGCCAGTTCGTCGCGCGTGCTGACCACGCCGATCAGTCCCAGGTGCACTCCCAGATAGCCGCCGGGCAGCGCAAAGGCGTTGACCGAGCGGTCCCGCCCCAGCAGGATCTCCCAGGCAAAGCGCTCTTCCAGCTCGTCCGACAGCTCGCCCCGCGTGCGCGCCGCATCGACCAGGTGCTGCCAGATGCCTTCCACATACTCCTGCAGTACCGCATCGTCAATGTAGTCCGGATCGCGGTACAGCGAGCGGATGATGCGGTCACCCAGGCGCCGCTCGTCACTGGTAGTCGTGGCTGCGCCGTCGCCCAGCGTTGGCAGGCGCAACTGGGCCTGTGCGGGGGCATGCGTTGCGATGGTGAGGGACGCGGCCAGCAACTGCAGGCCAACGGCGAAACGTGTCTTCAGGCGTGATGGGCGCATGGGCAGGTAGGAGGCCAGAAGGCCGGGCCCTGCACCTTGATGCCGGGCGGTGGAACACCCCACTATGATGCCTCGGTTCGCCGAACGTTCACGGCAGGACTGACCAGCGTGTCAGGTCTGCCGTAGACCGGCCCGTGCATTTTTTGGAGTTGTGCCATGTCTTCCCTCACCCATTTCGACGCCCAGGGCCAGGCCCACATGGTCGATGTCGGCGCCAAGCCTGCCACCCACCGCATCGCGGTCGCCGAAGGCCGCATCACCATGCAGCCCGCCACCCTGGCCATCATCCAGAGCGGCACCGCCAAGAAGGGCGACGTGCTGGGCATTGCGCGCATCGCCGGCATCATGGCCGCCAAGAAGACCAGTGACCTGATTCCGCTGTGCCATCCGCTGGCGTTGACGCGGGTGGCTGTGGAGTTTGAGCTGTTGGCCGAGGCATCTGCCGTCCGCTGCATGGCCACGGTGGAAACGGTGGGGCCCACGGGCGTGGAGATGGAGGCGCTCACCGCTGTTCAGGTCGCCCTGCTCACGGTCTACGACATGTGCAAGGCGGTGGACAAGGGCATGGTGATGGAGGGGGTGAGGGTCGTGGAGAAGCGAGGGGGCAAGTCAGGAAGTTTGAATGCCGCTCATGCAGTAATCAAGTCAACGATATAAACCTACTGGACGGTGAACTGAAGCATGGGAACCTGATCGGCTTCAAATTGCATGCGGGCTGATTCGCTATTGAAGATGGGGGCATGATCTCCCACGACGACCACCTTGACCCCGTGCATTTTCTTGTCGTTGATCATTTCTGATAATTCTTCAAAGAATTGAGTGTGCAATTGATGGTAGGTGCACAGTTGAGATTCGTATATTTCTCCAAATGCCAGCTTGCAGATGCTCTCGCGGAAATTGCTTACATCTCTCTCATCATAAGGGGTGTGTGAATTAAGTGTCATCCAGTAGACAAATGTCTTCGGTGCTGATGAGAGTTTCTCTTTTGCTATGCTGAAAAGGTACTTGTCACAATATCCAGGGAATGAATAGCATTCTGTCTTTCGGGATATTGGAAGAATTTCCTTGAATATCATTTCGTGAAATCCGACTACTGGATACCATTCCAGTCGTCCATACATGGTGCTGTGGGCGCCGTGCAACGATACCGTTTTGTAGCCTTTGGAGTGAAGCAATGCGGGAAGGCATTCTCCGACTGAATTTTCGTCGCTGGATATGTTCTTGAATTTCAGTTTTGTGGGAATCTTTCCGCACAGCTCGCGAAATTCGCCGAATATGGTGGAGCCTACGGCGTGTATACTTCCAGTTTGAATATGGGATGAGTGAGGGTTGGATGTTATCGCTGTAATCTGTTTTTCCAATATGGAATTGTCTTTTGGTTTTCCCCAGGATTCAGCAATTATGAGAAGTATTTTGTCGGGCAGGGGCCCGGAAAGGGAGAGAGACGCTGCGGAAGGCTGGGTTATCTTGTGATACTCCACATTGTCATTGCTGGTGAGGAAGAACGCCTGCTCGTTCAATGCCTGCAAATTTCCTATGAAATAGGAAGAACTGCCAAAAATGAGGTCACTGCGATCAAGGTATGAGGGATGGGTGAAGTTTCCTTCACGAAATGAAAATGCCCCTTGGAGCAAGGCCAGTAATATACCTGTGGTGAACACACGCTTCCAATTGATTGATTCCAGAAGCTTGATGGATTTGATGAATAGTAGTGCTATTATTCCGGAGCAGACAGCCAATGCTGCCAAGTAGGAAGGCTTGGCCTCAAAGGCAAAGCTTGTAATCGTGCTTATCTGTGAATAGTTGAAAAGGTAAAATACTTTTGTCATTCCCAGGAATATTTCCTGAGAAATAGAAAATATGAAGGCGGCTGATCCGATCCACTTGAAGCCAATCGCCACGAGAAAGAAGGATAGAAATATCTCCGCGCTGATGAAATATCTCTTATAGCCAAAGTGTATGGATATCCATTGAAACAATCCATTCAATGCAATAAATATTGCAAGGAGTAGCCATTTCGGTGCATCAATGGTTTGAATGATATTCTTGAGGTTTTGGAGAATCATGGCTCATGATGGTTAGAATCCATCGACAGGCGCAAAGGATTTTATTTCGGCTGTTCGGGAATCAATGAAGGCAACCCATTCCAGGCTTCGAAAACTGGTCAATGGCAGCCATGCCAGATATTGTTCCGAAAGCCCGCTGTCTCTGATCGCTTGATCAATCAATTGATGTTGGGTGGGATGCTTATTCCTCAGTAATTCCACATTCTTGGCCCTCTCCAGCACCGCTGCCTTGCTCATTTCATAAGGCTGCCACCAATCGGGTCGCATGGATGGATCGATTCCGGCCAAAGATAAATCAAGGCTTTCCAGAAATTCCTGTCCTCCTTGGGGTGTTCTTGTGCCGATGATCCGGGGACCCATCCATGGCAGAACCTGTAATCCACCTTGTCTGGGTTGTAGTTTTTCTGGTGAGATATCTGCTGCAGTGATGACTCGAAAACGATCTGTCTCAAAAACTGTATATACCGGCCTGGCCTGGCTCAAGGTGAAAAGGCCATAGATCAGTGCTGCCAGCTGGAGTATCATGACCAGGCTCAGATCCTGAATAAGTTCGCGTCGAGGCTTGCGAGGATTGAAAACAATGGCAGTGAGTGCTGGGCCGCATATGACATCTACACCAATGATCAGCAAGAAAAGGCTCCTGCCGCCAACCAGCTCGCGGTAGGGGAAAGGAAACCACAGCCAAAATACCAAAAAGGCAATACCTGTTGCAATAGCTGAACTAGCAAGGAGATGCAAGCTTGCTGCACGCAAAGCGCTTTTTACTCTACTGTCCACAATTGTGTGTGATTTAAAATATGTAGAATGCTGGGCCACAGCATTGCGAGGCAAGGAAATCTATTTCCTTGCATCTTCGCGGTTTGTAATTTGTAAAAAATGCAAAAATATCTGTTTTTGATAAAAAAAGGAGCGCAAAGCGCTCCTTTTTATCTATCGAAAAATATTTCGATATCAGCGGCATTCAGCAGGGGAGTACTTTGCCAGAACGCCGATGTCGAGAGGTGTGAAACCACCGCCCAGACGGCGACCAGTGGACAAAGCAGTCGTCGCAGTCTCGCCAACACAAGCCCAGTCAAGAGCACCAGATTTACCCGCAGCCCATGCGGTCGGCAGAGTTACGGCAGCTTCACTTGCAGTGCCTGTGCGCATACGAGGATACAGTTGCAGCAAAACGCGGCTACCCAGGCTGCCGACATTGGCCGCATTGTAGCGAATTGCGATATGTTCAGCTGCAGCACCAGTGGCGGACGAGCCAGCAAGAGCAGAAGTGCCGTTGTCGCTGAAGAACACAGCGTTTACAAACTTGGAATTTGCGCCCGTGCCGCCTGCTTGTGCGTTCCATGTAGCAACAAAACGTTGATAGTCATTCAGGCTGGCAACTCCGTCGGTAGCCAAGCCAGAACGGGCTGGCTGTGCAAGGCCGAGGCCTTCAGTGATACGCGAGCGCACCGTGTAATCCTGATAAGCCGGCAGCGCAACGGCTGCCAAAATGCCGATGATCGCCACGACGATCATCAATTCGATCAAGGTAAAACCTTGCTGGATGGAACGCTTCATGAACTTCTCCTCATAGGGGTTGATTGCATGCTCTGTCGAGCAAGAGCCGTGCCAGCTGTGCTGGAGGGACCGAAGGTCCTTGCAATGTAGGGTTTGGTTGCAACTTACACGGTTGATGCGCATTCTCTGACAAATTGATCCAAGTTGCGTGACATTTTTGTCAAGGATGGTGAGCTTGCTAAAAATGCATTGGCGTAGCTTGTCAGTAGATCAAGCCGGTCCTTCAGGCCACCAGGAACTGCATCTGGGTGCCAGCGAGTTCCAGCGTGTCGCCATGCTGCAGCGGTGCAGCGCGGCGGCCGATTTCCTGGCCGTTGAGCTTGAGGCTGGGGGCGTCGCCTTCCAGCTGGGCCAGCACGAAGCCGTGGTGCTTCTGGGTGATGGAGGCCACGGCCACGCCGGGCTTGCCCAGGGTGGTGACGACCTTGACCAGGGGGACTTCGCGGCCGGCGGCGTTGCCGTTGAGCATGCGGATGGCGGCCTGGCGCGTGGCCAGGCCGGCCATGGAGGGGGGCAGGGTGTGGTCGAAGCCCGAAGGGGTCTCCGAGCTGAACTGCGAAGGCAGGTCCGCTTCGGCCAGCGGGGCGGGGCGGGTGGCCTCGACGGCGGCGGCAATGGCGGCAAGGGCCGAGCGCGAGGAGGCGCTGGCCTGCTGCTGGACGAAGCGGATCTTGTACTTGCCGATGTCCAGCAGGTCGCCGTGGTTCAGGGTCTGGCGCAGTATGGGCTGGCCGTTGACATAGGTGCCATTGGTGCTGCGCAGGTCTTCGATGATGACGGCACCGTCGACGATGCTGAGCACGGCATGCTCCCCGCTGACCGCGAGGTTGTCGATGACGATGTCGTTGTAGGGGCGGCGTCCCAGCGTGGTGCGCTCCTTGATCAGCTGCACTTCCTTGATGACGGCGCCGTCGATGGAGATGACCAGGGTCGGCATGCTCAAAATTCCTTTGTTATGCCCGGCTTGCACTGCACTGGGTGATCCGGAGCTGGGGTCTATCCAACTATTATGTCTGCGGCCCGGGCACGCCGGAGTCCGTCATCGTATTTGATACAGGCTATGGCTTGTCTTTGACCGATTGTTGGGTGTGCAATCATTTTTGACAATTGGAACCTGGGGTTTCTGCGTACGCAAGCGCGTCCATCGGATGGGTTCTGCCGTCGATCCCTGCGCTCTGTCTGGGCTCAATCGATGGCAGCGCAGGCGGCAGAGGGCGGGTTGGCCTGGAGTTCGATGAGCGCTGCGCTGATGTTGTCGTTTCCGCCTGCTTCATTGGCGGCCGTGAGCAGCGAGGTCAGCAGCACGGGCAGCGGGCTGGACTGCTTGAACAGGGCGGCAATGGCGTCGTCATCGAGCATGTCGGTAAGGCCGTCGGAGCACAGCAGGATGCGGTCGCCAGGCTGCAGCGGCCATTCATTGAAGTCGGGTGTGACGTCCTGGGTCACGCCCAGGGCCTGGGTGAGCAGGTGGCCCAGGCCGGACTGCCGGGCTTCGTGGTCCTGGATGCGGCCTGCATCGATTTCTTCCTGGAGCCAGGTGTGGTCCCGGGTCAGGCGCAGCAGTTGGCCATCGCGCCATCCATAGGCCCGCGAGTCGCCGAGGTGGGCCAGCATCAGCAGGCCGGGCAGCAAAGCGGCTGCGATGACGGTGGTGCCCATGCCGCGGCAGCCGGGTGTTTCCTGGGCGGCGGTGAGGATGGCGGCGTTGGCCAGGTTCAGGGCATTGGCAAGTGACTGCTGCAATTCCTGGCGGGCCTGCGGCGTGTTGGCCACGGGCGCCTCGGTGGTGGTGCTTTGCAGCGCCACGGATACCAGGCTGATAGCCATGGCGCTGGCGACTTCGCCGGCGTTGTAGCCGCCCATGCCATCGGCCAGCACGGCAATGGGCCAGGGCTGGGCGCTGGGGTGGATGGTGACGGCGTCCTCGTTGTTGTCACGGCGCCGGCCCACATCGGTGCGTGCAACCATGGCGCAGTACTGGGCAGGAGCTTGCTGCCGGGTGGGTTGGTCCGGGATTTTGGGGGCGCTGGGCATGGTGGCAAAGGACGGATTCGGCGGTGGTGCCATCAGTCCCTGGTGTGCAGATGCAATGGTGAAGACCGGTGCACAGCGTAAATGAAAACAGTGCGCGCAAGTGCCCGGAATGCGCGGGCGCAACGGCTCGTCAGCTTGACGCCACATCAAGATGGGTCCTCACAAAGCAAAAACGCACTGCCGGGGCAGTGCGTTCGTGATGCGGCGACGGTGCTGCCTGCGGCAGCGTCAGGCCTGGGCTGCGTGCTTTGCGCCGGAGCGAGCCTGCAGGAACTTGCCAATGCCCACGACCAGCACGGCGCCGGCTGCGGCCGCCACATAGTGCAGCCAGGGGTGGCTGATGGCGTAGCCGTGCAGCAGGCGGTCGTTGACGATGGTTTCTCCGCCGACCCAGCCGATCAGGGCGGCGCCCAGCGTGATGATGACGGGGAAGCGCTCCATGAGCTTGATCATCAGCGTGGAGCCGAAGATCACCAGCGGGATGCTGATGGCCAGGCCCAGGATCAGCAGGACCATGTTGCCCTGCGCAGTGGCGGCCACGGCGATCACGTTGTCCAGGCTCATCACCAGGTCGGCGATCAGGATGGTGCGGATGGCGACCATCATGCTGCCATGGCCCTTGGATTCGCCTTCATCATCTTCTTCGCCGGTCAGCAGCTGCAGGCCGATCCACAGCAGCAGGCAGCCGCCCACGATCTGCAGGAACGACAGCTCCAGCAGCTTTGCCGCGACCACGGTCAGGATGATCCGCAGCACCACGGCGGCGCCGGAGCCGAACATGACGGCTTTCTTTTGCTGTGCGGGAGGCAGCGAGCGTGCTGCGAGGGCGATGACGACGGCGTTGTCGCCAGACAGGATGATGTTGATCCAGACGATCTTCAACAGGCCGATCCAGAAATCGGCGCTTTGCAGGTATTCCATGGTTTCTCCGCTGTTATGAGTTGAAAAGCGCCAGGGCAGTAGCCTCTGGCGCTTTTTCTTTTTTGGAGTCGTCAGTGTAGGGCGGACTTGCCGCCTTACCGATTCGTAATTCTGCGTAATTTCTTCCTGGGGCGAACCCTGGATGTCACGCAGAACCGGTGCCGCTTAGATCAGGCCCTTGAGCAGGCGGCCCATTTCGGAGGGATTGCGGGTGATGACGAAACCGCACTCTTCCATGATGGCCAGCTTGGCGTCGGCCGTGTCGGCGCCGCCGGAGATCAGCGCGCCGGCGTGGCCCATGCGCTTGCCGGGAGGGGCGGTGACACCAGCGATGAAGCCGACGATGGGCTTTTTCATGTTGTCCTTGCACCAGCGGGCAGCTTCGGCTTCGTCGGGACCGCCGATTTCGCCGATCATGATGACGGCGTCGGTGTCGGGATCGTCGTTGAAGGCCTTCATCACGTCGATGTGCTTGAGGCCGTTGATCGGGTCACCGCCGATGCCCACGGCCGACGACTGGCCAATGCCCAGTTCGGTCAGCTGAGCCACGGCTTCGTAGGTCAGCGTGCCGGAGCGGCTGACCACGCCGACGCGGCCCTTCTTGTGGATGTGGCCGGGCATGATGCCGATCTTGATCTCGTCGGGCGTGATCAGGCCGGGGCAGTTGGGGCCCAGCAGCAGGGTGCGCTTGCCGCCTGCAGCTTCCTTGGCGCGCATCTTGTTGCGCACTTCCAGCATGTCACGGACGGGGATGCCTTCGGTGATGCAGATGGCCAGGTCCAGGTCGGCTTCCACGGCTTCCCAGATCGCGGCGGCAGCGCCTGCGGGGGGAACGTAGATCACGGAGACCGTGGCGCCCGTGCCTTGTGCGGCTTCCTTGACGGAGGCGTAGATTGGCACGTCGAAGATCTTTTCGCCGGCCTTCTTGGGGTTCACACCGGCCACGAAGCAGTTCTTGCCGTTCGCGTACTCGATGCATTTTTCCGTGTGGAACTGGCCCGTCTTGCCCGTGATGCCTTGGGTGATGACCTTGGTGTCTTTATTGATGTAGATAGACATGGTGTGTTCTCCGGGCCTGCTTACTTGACGGCTTCGACGATCTTCGTGGCCGCTTCGGCCATGGTGTCGGCGCTGATGATGGGCAGGCCGGACTCGGCCAGCATCTTCTTGCCCAGTTCTTCGTTCGTGCCCTTCATGCGCACGACCAGGGGCACTTGCAGGTTCACGGCCTTGCAGGCAGTGATCACGCCGGTGGCGATGGTGTCGCACTTCATGATGCCGCCGAAGATGTTGACCAGAATGCCTTCGACCTTGGGGTTCTTCAGCATGATCTTGAAGGCTTCGGTGACCTTCTCGGGGGTGGCGCCGCCGCCCACGTCCAGGAAGTTGGCCGGCTCGCCGCCGAACAGCTTGATGGTGTCCATGGTGGCCATGGCCAGGCCGGCACCGTTGACCAGGCAGCCGATGTTGCCGTCCAGCGAGATGTAGGCCAGATCGAACTTGGAGGCTTCGACTTCGGCGGGATCTTCTTCGTCCAGGTCGCGCAGTGCCACGATTTCGGGCAGGCGGAACAGGGCGTTGGCGTCGAAGTTGAACTTGGCGTCCAGGGCAATGACATTGCCCTTGCTGTCACGGTTCAGGGGGTTGATCTCGACCAGCGAGGCATCCGTGTCCATGTAGCACTTGTAGAGCTTCTGGCAGATGTCGATGAACTGGGCAGTGGAGTCGGCAGGCATGCCGATGCCCTTGGCCAGCTCTTCGCCCTGGGCCTGGGTCAGACCGACCAGGGGATCGACGAAGATGGTGATGATCTTCTCGGGCGTGGAGTGGGCCACTTCCTCGATGTCCATGCCGCCTTCGCTCGAAGCGATGAAGGCCACCTTCTGCGTGGCGCGGTCGGTCACGCACGACAGGTAGTATTCCTTCTGGATGTCGGCGCCGTCTTCGATGTACAGGCGGCGGACCTTCTGGCCTTCGGGGCCGGTCTGGTGCGTTACCAGCTGCATGCCCAGGATCTGGCCAGCCAGTGCCTTGACGTCGTCGATGCTCTTGGCAACCTTCACGCCGCCGCCCTTGCCGCGACCACCAGCGTGGATCTGGGCCTTCACGACCCACACGGGGCCGCCGAGCTTCTGGGCGGCCTCGACGGCCTCTTGCACTGTGAACGCAGGGATACCGCGAGGTACAGGCACACCAAACTGACGCAAGATGTCCTTGCCTTGGTATTCATGAATCTTCATGATGTCTCTCTCAAACAAATAGGGGGGGATTGACCCGGTAGCCCTGGGGTGCTGCCTCAAGGCGGAGTGACCTGGCAATCGCCGAATGTACCATGCTGCACTGCGCCATCCGACACGCCCCCATGCGCAGAATCCACAATTTCCTGCGGGCCAAGCAGCATGCCAGGAACTGTGCAATGCATTGATATGTCAGGGAAAAGACGGTTTCCCGACATTTCCTCCAGACGCCACAGCTCTTTTGTCTTATAGAGGATCTGCAGGCGGCCCTGCCCGCCGTTTGTAACAGGCGCATGTCAGCGGCCCTGGATCGCCGCTGCCAACCGTTTTGCGACAACGGGCGCAGGGGGACCCGGTTTCGGTGAGAATCCGCAGCTGGAACGCGGCAATGGTGCCGCAGCGGCTCCAGGAGGGCCGCGCAGCAGGAGAAATACAGCGATGGCAAAAGTCTTTATCGATGGCGAAGCAGGCACGACAGGGCTGCAGATCCGTGAGCGTCTGGTCGATCTGTCCGGCGTGGAGCTGGTCAGCATTGCGCCCGAGCTGCGAAAGGATCCTGCTGCCAAGCGTGCGCTGATCGCCGGCGTGGACCTGGTCATCCTGTGCCTGCATGACGACGCTGCGCGCGAAACCGTGGCCATGGTCGACGCCATCGAGGCCGAGACCGGCCGCGCCATCAAGATCATCGATGCCTCCACCGCCCACCGCGTGGCGCCGGGCTGGGTCTACGGCTTTCCCGAGCTGCGCAAGGGCCAGCTGGAAGCCGTCAAGGCTGCCACGCGCGTGGCCAACCCCGGCTGCTATGCCACGGGCGCCATCGCACTGCTGCACCCGCTGGTGGCGGCAGGCCTCATTCCAGCCGACTACCCGCTGAGCCTGCCCTCGGTGTCCGGCTACTCGGGCGGCGGCCGCAGCATGATCGAAGCCTACGAGGCCGGCACGGCCGCGCCTTACGAGGCCTATGCGCTGGGCCTGTCGCACAAGCACATTCCCGAAATCCTGCACTACACGGGCATGACGCGCCGCCCGGTCTTCATTCCTGCCGTGGGCAATTTCCGCCAGGGCATGCTGGTGCAACTGCCCCTGCATCTGGACCTGCTGCCGGGCGCGCCCAAGGCCGCCGATCTGCACGATGCGCTGGCCGCCCACTACGCGGCGACCAACACGCCCGAGCAATGGGTGTCGGTGCTGCCGCCCACCGAAGACATGAAGCTGGCTGCCGATACGCTGACCGACACGAACAAGCTGGAGCTGCGTGTGTTCGCCAATGAGCAGTACCGCCAGGCCGTGCTGATCGCCCGTCTGGACAACCTGGGCAAGGGCGCCAGCGGCGCCGCCGTGCAGAACCTGCAGATCATGCTGGGCCTGTGAGGCCCCCCGCGCCCCCGTCCTTGCCGGGCCGGCGCGGTCCGGTCTGGGGCCATGTACTGGCCCTGGCCGTGCTGTGTCTGCTGATCGTTGTGTTCGCCTGGAAGCTGCGGCCGGCATTGCCTTCCTCATCGCGCCTGCTGCTGAGTCCGCTGCTGGGCAATATGGAAGCCTGCCTGGTGCAGGACGGGCTGCGCGAGGATTTTCCCAAGGAATTCCAGCAGGTGCCTGCCAGTTGCCTGGGCCCTCAGGGCTCGGCCGCGGAAATGGTGAAAGCCACGCTGCAGCGCTTGGGCCGGCCGCAGGGCGAGGGGCTGGAGCTGGGCTATACGCTCAGCGTGCCTCTGCTGCGCTATGTGCAGTGGAACGGCCGGGCCTGGGAAGTCCGGGGCGAGGCGCTGGACCGCGTGGTGCGCACGGTGGCGCAGGCGCAGCGGCCCGTGGTGCTCTACCTGTTCGCCACGCATTTCGAGGTGCACTCCCAGGCCGAGGAGCGCCTGGCCGCCGATCCCGCCAATCTGGCCTGGACGCCCAAGGGACCGCTGCCGCTGGACACCTATCTGGGCGCGCGCATCTTCCCGTGGTCGGTTGCGCGGCAGGACAATGAAATCACGCGCGTGCGCAAGCTGGTGGTTGATGCCCTGGCCGAGCGCATGTGCGCTGCGGGCGATGCCGCCATGCATCCGCTGCGTGCGCTCACCGTGCTGGGCGAGACGCACCAGCTGTTCCCGGGTTTCGAGGCCGGCATGGGGTTCGCGGCCGAAGGCTATGCGGTCACCGACTACAGCCCTGCATCCGTGGCGGGCTTCCATGCATTCCTGCGCCAGCGCTATGGCGACATTGCGCGGCTCAATGCCCATCTGAAGTCGGAGTTCGCCAGCTTCGATGCGGTGGAGCCTCCGTCGCGCAACATCCGCAGCGAGCCGCTGCAGAACTTCTTCCAGCACATCGACAGCTATGCGGCTGGCACGGTCCCGGTGTCCGGCTGGGTCCACTCGCCCGACGCGAAGCTGCAAAAGCAACTGGCCGTGGCCGTCTTCGTGGACGGGCGCCCCTACTCGCACGCCCCCGTGCACATGCACCGCCAGGATGTGGCCCAGGCCAAGCCTGATTTCCTCACGCCCGATGTGGGCTGGCGTGCCGACATCCGCTATCCGGCGCTGGGCGAGGGCCTGCACCGCATCGACGTGGTGCTGCAGGCCGGCGGGCGCAGCCTGGGCCTGCTGGCCACGCGCCAGATCGCCGTGATGGACCGCCACCAGGGCGAGCCCAGGCCCCATGCCGCCGAGGCCTTGCCTGACTTCGGCAAGCTGCCCGATGGTGTGGAGTTCTGGGTGGACAGCCCGCAGGACCGGCTGGCGCTGTTCTACAACCCGCTGGTGACGGACTGGAACGATTTTCGCGAGCAGCAGGTGGCCGACTATATCCAGGGCTTTTCCGAGCACATCGGGCACGGCTGCCTGGGCCGGGTGCCTCGCTTTGCCCACCAGCTCAACCCCCATGCGAATCCGAGCTGGGACGCCAGCCGCTACGCCGTGGAGCGCAGCCTGCAACGCATGCCGGGGCTGTCCCTGGGTGTCAGCCTGTATGGCGAAGACACCTATGGGCCGCTGGTCGGCCAGATGCTGCGCCGCTATGGCCACACGGCCTATGGCGTGACGGAGTTCCATCCGCTGGTGGCACTGTCGCCGCAGCGGCTGGAGAAAGTGCTGACCATGCACCGCCGCCAGGGCGCGCGCTTCCTGTCCTTCTTCATGGAGGCGCGTCCCGAGGACGCGACCGGCACGCAGTCCAGCAACGAGTTCTCCTTCGATGCGGACAACCGCGCGCACGGCTCGGACGCGCTTTACCGCTCGCTGCGCCAGGTGCTGCAGCCGCACTGACCTGCCGCGCGCAGCCTTTCCCATGTCTTCAGCGCACAGCAGTTCCCCTGCAGCCGCAGGCCGGGCCACCGCCATCGGCCTGCTGGCCGTGGTGTGCTGGAGCTGCACCGTGGGCCTGATGCGCTCGGTGGCCGAGCCGCTGGGCGCCGTGGGCGGTGCTGCCATGCTCTATACGGTCAGCGCCTTGTGCGTGGCCGCCGTGCGCGGCCTGCCCAGGCCGTCGCAGTGGCGGGCCATGCATCCGGCCTACTTCTGGGGCTGCGGCCTGCTGTTTGCGGTCTATGAAATCTGTCTGTCGCTGGCGATCGGTCTGGCGCAGGACCGCGCCCAGGCACTGGAGCTGGGGCTGATCAATTACCTGTGGCCCAGCCTGACCATCGTCTTGGCGGTGCTGCTGCGCCAGCAGCATGCGCGCTGGTGGCTGTGGCCCGGCGTGCTGCTGTGCCTGTGGGGTCTGACGCGCGTGCTGGGCGGCGAGTCCCTGCAGATGCATGACATGGCAGACCACATGCTGGCCAATCCGCTGGCCTATGGACTCGCCTTTGGCGCGGCCCTGCTGTGGCCCTGCTATTCGCTGGCTGCTCGGCGCTGGGGTGGGGGGCACAATGCCGTGGGGTTGTTCCTGATCTGGACTGCGCTGGCGCTGTGGATCAAGTGGCTGTGGCTGGGTGGCGAAGGCGGCATGCACTGGTCAGGCACCGTGGTGCTGCAGCTGCTGGGCGTGGGCGGGCTCACGGCCATGGGCTACAGCTGCTGGGAGCACGGCATACAGCACGGGCATCTGGCCGTGATGGCGGCGGCCTCGTACTTCACGCCCGTGTTCTCTGCCTTGCTGGCCAGTGCCTGGCTGCAGGTGCAGCCGGGCTGGGGCTTCTGGCAGGGCGTGGCGCTGGTGACCGTGGGGTCGCTGGTGTGCTGGGGCGCAACCCGGCGCGTGGATTAGTTGCCTTCGTCTGCAGCTCCGTCATCCCAGTCTTCGCTGCGCCCGCGCAGCACCTTGCTCGCTATTTCTCCGCCAAAGCCGCGCGCGGCCAGAAAGCGCATCTGCTTGAGGCGTTCCTGCGGGGTGGCCGGCGGTGAGCCGAAGCGCTGGCGCCATACGGCATGGGCGCGCTGCAGTTCGGTGGCGCGCAATTGTTCTGCGGCGGCGCGCACCAGGCCATCGTCCAGCCCCTTGCTGCGCAGCTCCTGCACCACGCGCGATGTGCCAAAGCGCGCGGCCTTGCGATGCAGCACGGACTCGGCCACGCGCTCGGCGCTGATGAAGCCGCGCTGCTCCAGCGCGTCGAGCATGGCGCCCAGGTCCTCGCCTTCCTCCACATGGGGGGCGAGCTTGCGTTCCAGCTCCAGCCGTGAATGTTCGCGCTGGCCCAGCAGCTTGAGCGCCCGGCCCTTGAGCGACAGCTTGGCGAATCCCATGCGGCAATGTCTCCTGAATCATCCCGAATAAAAAAGGCCCCCACGCTCCCCTTGCTGCGCAAGGTCCGCTGCCTCCCAAGGGGGCCGCTTTTTTGCCTTGGGGCGTCCCGGCGATAAAAAAGGCGCAGACGTGAGCCTGCGCCAAGATGGCAAACACAGTGTGTGCAGGCGCGGCGGCGCCTGCTGTGAGGGGTCTGGGCGCTCAGGCTTCGATCACGCCGTCCTTGTCGGCCTTGGCCTTGGCGCCCTTGGCGGCCTTGGCTTCGGGGGCATCGCCGCCGGCCGTGGGCAGCAGGGCAATGCCCAGGCTGTCGCGCACCTTGTTCTCGATCTCCACGGCCAGGCCGCTGTTCTCGCGCAGGAATTCGCGGGCGTTGTCGCGACCCTGGCCGATCTTTTCGCCGTTGTAGGCGTACCAGGCCCCCGACTTGTCGAGGATCTTGGCGTTGACGCCCATGTCCAGGATTTCACCTTCGCGCGAGATGCCTTCGCCGAAGAGGATGTCGAACTCGGCGGTCTTGAACGGGGGCGAGACCTTGTTCTTGACGACCTTGACCTTGGTTTCGTTGCCGATGGCTTCGTCGCCCTTCTTGATGGTGCCGGTGCGGCGGATGTCCAGGCGGACCGAGGCGTAGAACTTCAGCGCATTGCCGCCCGTGGTGGTTTCGGGGCTGCCGAACATCACGCCGATCTTCATGCGGATCTGGTTGATGAAGATGACCATGCAATTGGTCTTCTTGATGGTGGAGGTCAGCTTGCGCAGCGCCTGGCTCATCAGGCGGGCCTGCAGGCCGGGCAGCTGGTCGCCCATCTCGCCTTCGATTTCGGCGCGCGGTGTCAGTGCGGCCACCGAGTCCACGACGATCATGTCCACGGCGCCCGAGCGCACCAGGCTGTCCACGATTTCCAGGGCCTGCTCGCCGGTGTCGGGCTGGCTGATCAGCACTTCGTTGAGGTTCACGCCCAGCTTCTGGGCATAGCTGGTGTCCAGCGCGTGTTCTGCGTCGATGAAGGCGCAGGTGCCACCCTGCTTTTGCATTTCGGCGATGACCTGCAGCGTCAGCGTGGTCTTGCCCGAGGATTCAGGGCCGTAGATCTCGATCACGCGGCCACGGGGCAGGCCGCCCACACCCAGGGCGATGTCCAGGCCCAGCGAGCCGGTGGAGACGACCTGGATGTCCTGGATGGCTTCGCCTTCACCCAGGCGCATGATCGTGCCCTTGCCGAACTGCTTTTCGATCTGGGCGAGTGCGGCCTGCAGGGCCTTGGCTTTTTCACTGTTGGCGGTGGTGACGGCGGTGTTCATGCGGACTCCTGGGTTGGGTATGGATTCAGCTCTGTATTTGCATTCAGGCTGGATGCTTGAACAGTAGTTTATGGGCTTGCTGTCTTGATTTGTTGGTGTTTTTAGTCAGTTTTCCTGACTTGTTGGATTTGCCTCCACAATGCATCCATGAGTGAGCTTTCCCCCGTCACGCCGCCCGCCGACGCCTGGCGCCAGACCCACCTGGGCCGGTTGCTGGGCCATGCCATGCGGCGGTTCGACGCGCGTGTGCTGCAGCTCATGGCGCGCGATGTGGAGGTGCCGCTGGCACTGTCCAACCTCGCTGCGCGCGACAAGGTGGGGGCGGCCCATATCCACATCACGCGGCATCTGTCGCTGGCTGGCGACCGGCTGACGGACCTGGCAGAGCGCGCAGGCATGACCAAGCAGTCCATGGGCGACCTGGTGGCCCAGTGCGAGGCCTGGGGCCTGGTCACGCGCGAGAGCGACGAGCGCGATGCGCGCGCGCGCCGCATCCGCTTCACGCCAGCGGGCCTGGCCTGGCTGCAGGCTTTCCATGACGCCGTCTCCCAGGCCGAGGCCGAATTCCGCGAGGAAGTCGGCGACGACATCGCCACCGTGGTGGCGCTGGGGCTGGAGGCCTACGCGGGCGGCGGCTCACTCGGGTAAGGTCCCTGCCCGCACTGCGGGGCGCATCCTAGAATCCTGGGAATTAAAGGCGCGCATTTCCAACTCCCAGAGCGCGCCTGCATTACAGGAGACATCCCCCATGCGCATTCTGATTGCCGAAGACGACCAGGTCCTGGCCGATGGCCTGCTGCGCAGCCTGCGCGGCTCGGGCGCCGTGGTCAGCCATGTGGCCAATGGCAGCGAGGCCGACACCGCGCTGATGACCAGCAGCGAATTCGATTTGCTGATCCTGGACCTGGGCCTGCCCAAGATGCACGGTCTCGAAGTGCTCAAGAAGCTGCGCGGCCGCGGCGATGCGCTGCCGGTGCTCATCCTCACGGCGGCCGACAGCGTGGAAGAGCGCGTGCAGGGGCTGGACTACGGTGCCGACGACTACATGGCCAAGCCGTTTGCGCTGTCCGAGCTGGAGGCGCGCGTGCGCGCCCTCACGCGGCGCGGTATGGGCGGCGCCAGCAGCACCATCAAGCACGGCCCGCTGGTCTACGACCAGGCCGGCCGCGTGGCCACCATCGACGGCAAGATGGTCGAGCTGTCGGCGCGCGAGCTGGGCCTGCTGGAAGTGCTGCTGCAGCGGGCCGGCCGGCTGGTCAGCAAGGACCAGTTGGTCGAGCGCCTGTGCGAGTGGGGCGACGAAGTCAGCAACAACGCCATCGAGGTCTACATCCACCGGCTGCGCAAGAAGATAGAGCGCGGCCCCATCCGCATCGCCACCGTGCGCGGCCTGGGCTACTGCCTTGAGAAGATCGCGTCCTGAGGCCGCAGCCGTGGCTGTCAGGCCCGGGTTGGCTTGCCTGCGCATAGTGGTGGTTGCCGCGGGGCCGTGAACCCGTCGTAAGGGGCTGCCCGCCGATGAAAATCTTCCAGCGTGAACAGCGCTCCCTGTTCGGCGAGATCCTTGACTGGATGCTCACGCCGCTGCTGCTGCTGTGGCCCGTGAGCCTGGCGCTGACCTGGCTGGTGGCCCAGGGCCTGGCCAACAAACCCTTCGACCGCGCGCTGGAATACAACGCCCAGGCGCTGGCCCAGCTGGTGATGGTGCAGCACGGCAAGGTGCTGTTCAACCTGCCGCAGTCGGCCAGCGAGATCCTGCGTGCCGACGAGTCGGACACCGTGTATTTCCAGGTGCTGGGCGTGAAGGGCGAATACCTGGCCGGCGAGCGCGACCTGCCGCCGCCGCCCGAGCCCGACGAGGCTCTGACTGGCGCGGCGCCTCCAGGCTTGCCGTCCGGCGGCACCGTGCAGCTGCGCGATGCGGAATTTCGCGGCATCGATCTGCGCGTGGCCCATGTCTGGGTGCGCATGCCCCTGCCGGGCGAACCGCAGGCCCTGGTTCAGGTGGCCGAGACGCGCGAAAAGCGCAGCGTGCTGGCCACGGAAATCATCAAGGGCGTGATGCTGCCGCAGTTCGTCATCCTGCCGCTGGCCGCGCTGCTGGTGTGGCTGGCGCTGGCGCGCGGCATCAAGCCGCTGCACCGGCTGGAGGAGCGCATCCGCGCGCGCCGGCCCGAGGACCTTTCGCCCATCAACCACAAGGACGTGCCGCTGGAAGTCGTGCCGCTGGTGGATTCGGTCAATGACCTGCTGGGCCGCCTGGGCGACTCGCTGGCCACGCAAAAGCGCTTCCTGGCCGACGCGGCCCACCAGCTCAAGACGCCGCTGGCCGGGCTGCGCATGCAGGCCGAACTGGCCCAGCGCGAAGGCGTGAGTACGGGCGAGCTGCGTCAGTCCCTGGCCCAGATCGCGCGCTCCAGCATCCGTGCCACGCACACCGTCAACCAGTTGCTGGCGCTGGCGCGTGCCGAGAGCGCGGGCCTGGGGCGGGGCCTGGCCATGCAGCCGTGCAACCTGGTGCGCATCGTCACCGACGTGGTGCGCGACTGCCTGCCGCGCGCCATGGACAAGCATGTGGACCTGGGCTATGACGGCGCCGAGTCCTCGGCCGCCGGCGTCTGGCTGCAGGGCAATGCCACGCTGCTGACCGAGCTGGTGCGCAACCTCGTGGACAACGCCATCAACTACACGCCTTCCACCAGCAGCCGGCCGGGCATGGTCACCGTGCGTGTGCTGGCCGATCCTTTTGGTCAGGTCCTGCTGCTGCAGGTGGAGGATTCGGGGCCGGGCGTGCCCGAGGCCGAGCGCGAGCTGGTGTTCCAGCCGTTCTACCGCGTGCTGGGCTCGGAGGCCGATGGCTCGGGCCTGGGCCTGCCCATCGTGCTGGAGATTGCGCGCCAGCATGGCGGCCAGGTGGTGCTGGAAGATGCGCATCCGGGCCAGCAGCCGCCGGGTGCGCGCTTCAGCGTGCGCTTCACGGCACTGCGCTCGCCGCCGCCTAAGCCTGCGGCGTAGGCGGCACCGGTTCCCCATCTGCCGGCGATTCATCGGGGGCCACAGGCGCCACCGCCACCCGTCCGGGCGTCTGCGCTGCATGGTCCACCAACCAGTTGCGGAAGATGCCCAGTGTGCCGTGGTTGGCGCGGTCGGCCGGATAGCACAGCCAGTAGCCCAGGGCACTCTGGTAGCCGTGCTGGGGCAGGGGCTCGTTCACCAGGCCGGCGGCAATCTCGTCCTGCACCAGGCAGCGCGGCACCAGGGCGATGCCCATGCCCGCCATGACGGCGCGGATGATGGTCTGGAACTGGTCGAACTGCGGGCCTGCCAGCGGGCTGATGCCGTGGATGCCGTGGGCCTCGCTCCAGCGCGCCCAGGCGTCGGGAATCGTCACATGGCGCAGCCGCGTGCAGCGCGCCACGTCCTGGGGCGTGGTGATGCGGGCCTCGGGGCCGGAGCCGCGCGGCGGCGCGATCAACGCGACCTGGCGGCCCACCAGATAGTGGGCGTGCGCGCCGCTCCAGTGCCCGTCACCGAACAAAATCGCGCAGTCCAGCCCCGGACTGTCAAATTGGTAGCTGTGTACGTAGGGTACAAAGTGCAGGGTGATCTGTGGATAGCGCTGCTGGAACTGGGGCAGCCTGGGGATCAGCCACTTGGCAGCGAAAGTCGGCAGCGATGACAGGTGCAGCGCGCCTCGGCTGTCATCGCTGGTGATGAGTTCGAGAGTGGCTGCCTCCAGTTGGCCCAGCAGGGCGCGCACTGCGCGCTCATAACGCTCGCCCGCGGGTGTCAGGCTCAGCCGCTTGCGCTCGCGTTCGAACAGCGACACGCCCACCCACTTCTCCAGTTCCTGGATCTGCTTGCTGACTGCGCTTTGCGTCAGGTGCAAGGCTTCGGCCGCGCGCGAGACACCTCCGAAGCGCACCACGGTGGAGAAGGCGCGCAGCAGATGTATGGGCGGGTTGAGGCGGCGCAAACTCATGACAGGGATATGATGAAACTATTCCTGTTCGGAATATTAACAGGCACAGTATTTGCTTTTTTTGTGAGCAGATTTCTTTTAATCTGACCTTGTTTGTAAGAAAGATCCTATGCAACGACGCCATTTCCTTGCTTCCATCGCCGCTTCTTCTGTCGTTCCTGGAATGTCCTTCGCCCAGGAAACCACCCGTCCCCTGCGCATCGTCGTTCCGTTCCCTGCTGGCGGTTCCACCGACATGGTCCCGCGCAACATGCAGGACGTGCTGCCCAAGCTGCTGGGTGGCCAGGCCGTGGTGATCGAGAACAAGGCCGGCGCTGGCGGCTCCATCGGCATGGCCGAAGTGGCGCGTGCCACCGACGGCGTGACCTTCGGCATTGCCACGCTGTCCACCCATGGCGTGAACCCCGCCGTGTTCAAGAAGCTGCCCTATGACGCCATCAACGACTTCGTCGGCGTGACCGAGATCGTCAAGGCACCCGGCGTGATCGTGATCAACCCCAAGCTGGTGCCTGCCAACAACTTTGCCGAGTTCGTGAAGTACCTGAAGGCCAACCCCGGCAAGGTCAGCTTCGCCACGCCCGGCAACGGCACCATCGGCCACATGTGGGGCGCCCAGTTCATGAAGAGCACGGGCACCGAGATGCAGCACATTCCCTACCGTGGTGCAGGCCCGGCCATCAACGACGTGCTCGGCGGCCAGGTGCCCGTGTATTTCGACCAGGTCGCGTCCTCGCTGCCCCACATCAAGGGCGGCAAGGTCAAGGCCCTGGCCGTGTCCTGGCATGAGCGCCTGGACGTGCTGCCCGATGTGCAGACCTACGCCGAAGCCGGCCACGCCGACCTGAACGATCCTTCCTGGTTCGGCCTCGTGGCCCCCAAGAGCACGCCGCCCGAGCAGATCGCCCGCGTGCAAAAGGCCATCGCGGCCGCGCTCAAGGACCCGGCCGTGCAAAAGCGCATGGCTGCCCAGGGCCTGTACATCTCCGGCACCAGCAGCGATGCTTTCACCAAGCAGATCGCCAGCGAAGTGGCCAAGATGAAGAAGATTGCCGCCACGGCCCAGATCCAGCTGGATTAAAGGCTCCCCCTGAGGCGCTTTGCGCCTTCCCCCTCTCTCGCTTCGCGGGAGGGGGACGACGCCCTCGCTGCGGGGCGGCCCTTGCTCGGCGTCCCTGGCCTGGGACGCGCCAGTTTCATGGCGGGCTGGCCGCAGCGCAGCGGTGCAATGCGTAACCGAGATAGACCACTTCCTCATGCATCCCGTCCTGCGACTGATCAGTCAGAACTTCCTGCAATCCCTGCCCGGCGCGGCAGGCTCCGGCGCGGCCGATGCCGCGCAGCCCATGGTGACCAGCGTGGCCGGCACCAGCGCCGTGGTGCTGGACTCGCCGCACAGCGGCACGGTCTACCCGCAGGACTTCGGCTCCTGCCTGCCGCTGGCCACGCTGCGCCAGGCCGAGGACACGCATGTGGAGAAGATCTATGCCTTTGCGCCAGGCATGGGCGTGGGCTGGGTGGAGGCGCATTTCCCGCGCATCTACCTGGATGCCAACCGCGACACCACCGAGATCGACACCACCATGATCGAAGGCGACTGGCCGCTGCCCGTCACCACCGACCAGGTCGTGCTGCAGAAGGTGCGCCTGGGCAAGGGCCTGATCTGGAAGTTCACCGACGAGGGCGTGCCCATCTACGACCGCCAGTTGCCGGCCTCCGAGCTGCTGCAGCGCATCGAGCGCTGCTGGAAGCCCTACCACGCCGCCGTGGAGCGCGCCATTGACGCCGCCCATGCACGCCATGGCTACAGCATCCACATCAACTGCCATTCCATGCCTTCCGTCGCCGCCAGCCATGCCACGCTGCACCCGGGCCTGGTGCATGCCGACTTCGTCATCGGCGACCGCGACGGCAGCACGGCCAGCCCCGCGCTGTCCGAGCGCATCTGCGCCTTCCTGCGCGAGCGCGGCTACAGCGTGGACTACAACCATCCCTACAAGGGCGTGGAGCTGGTGCGCCGCTACGGCAAGCCTGCCGAGCACCGCCACAGCATCCAGATCGAGATCAACCGCAAGCTCTACATGAACGAGCAGACCCTGGAACTGGACCAGGCCGGCTACCTGCGCCTGACCACCGATCTGAAGGTATTGGTCGAGCAGCTCATGGCCACCGACCCGCGCGCGCTCTGACCCGCGGCGGCTGAAATGAAAAAGGCCCGCGATCCTGTGATCGCGGGCCTTTTCGCATGGCGTGCCCAACGGGTTCAGCAGGGTTTGAACGGCTTGCCCTCGAAGGCCTTGCCGCCCATGGCCTCGACCTGGCTGCGCAGTGCGGCCGTGGCCTGGGGCAGGCGCAGGGTGTAGAGCGTGATGTCGGGGCGCTCCTGCACCACGCGGGCCGTGCGCACGCCCTGGCGCGCGAAGTTGGTCAGCTCGCGCGTGGCCGCTTCCTCGGTGGAAAAGCGGCCCAGCGACAGGCCCGGCTCCAGCGCACCGCCCGCACGGTCGAAATCGATCTTGCGGGCGCGCAGTTCGGCGCGCTTGCGTTCCAGGAATTCGGCGTCGGGGAACTTGCCCATGTAGACCATCCAGCGGCCCGGCTGGTGCGTGCTGCTCAGGTCCCATTGGTCGCTGGCGACCTGGGCGATGAGGCCGCGGCGCAGCGCCTCGGCATGGCGGTCTTCGATGCCCGTGGCCACCAGGCAGCTGGTGGGCTGGCCTGCAGCCTGGGCGGGCCTGGGTGCAGGGGCGGGCTCCTCGCCGCCTGCCGGGGTGGGGGCCGGCGCTGGCGTGGACGGGGCGGCGGCCGGCGAGGGCGTGGTGGATGCGTTGTCCACGCTCAGCAGGCTCAGCGCCTCGGGGCGCACCTGCTGGGCCAGGCGCTCGGGCTCGGTCGTGGACGGGGGGGCCAGGCCCAGGGCCTGGAGCTGGCCGTGGCTCCAGAGGTAGTAGCCGGCATTGGCCAGCACCAGCAGCAGAAAGGCAATTCGCAGCATGTCGTTTCTCGGCGGGCCTAGTGCATCAATCGCTCTAGCCTACAGCAGCCGGCCGCACGCTGATTTCCGAGCTGGTGATGGCCTGCAGGCCGCGCGCCGTGCGCACCAGCAGCGCGCCATCGCGGCCCACGCCTTCGGCCATGCCGCTTTCGCCGTCGCTGAGATTGACGGCGCGCCCGCGCAGCAGGTCGCGCTGGGCAAAGCGGTCCACCAGCGGCGCAAAGCCCTGGGCGGCAAAGGCCTGGATGTCGGACACCAGTCCCGGCAGCACGCAGGCCAGGGCGGTGGGCGCGTCCAGGCGCTCGTCCAGCTCCAGCAGGCTGGCCGGCGGCGTGCGCATGCCGTCGCCGGGGCGGGGGCGCACATTCAGGCCGATGCCCACGACCACGTAGCGCGGCGTGCCGGGCTCATGCGCGGCGCTGCCGACAAAGCTGGCGGTCTCGATCAGGATGCCGCCGAGCTTGCGGTCGCCGTCGATCCACAGGTCGTTGGGCCATTTGAGGCCGATGCGCGGGCGCTGCGAGCCCGGGGCGGGCAATTGCGGCTGCAGGCTTTGCGCCACGCTCAGGCCCACGGCCAGCGACAGGCCGGACCAGTCGGCAGGCGCCAGCGGCATGCCCAGCGAGAAGGTCAGCGAATCGCCCACGCCGCTGGTCCACTGGCGGCCCAGCCGGCCCCGGCCGGCGGTCTGCACTTCGGTCACCAGCAGCACGGGTTCGTTGCGGCCATCGCGGGCGCGTGCCATCAGTTCGGTGTTGGTCGAACCGATGCTGGGCACGATCTCCACGGAAAAGCCCGGCAGTTGCGGCTCGATGGCCTGCCACAGCGACTCCGCAGGCCAGTGGATGGGGGACGAAGCCATCATGCGCCCGCCTTTGTCGAGGATGTGCCGGATTTCTTCTTCGGCTCTTGGGTGGGTTTGCCCAAAGGCTTTGGCGCTTGGGCCTGCTGTTTTTGGGGCCGCTTTGCCTTTTCAGACTTTTCCGATTTCGGCTTTGCGCCGGCCGGCAACGCATCGCCGGGCATGGGCGGACGCCAGCCGCGCTTGGGCGCCAGCAGCGTGCCGCGGCAGGTGGCCGCACCGCACCAGCAGGGATACTCGGCCTTCAGCTTCCTGGTGTAGGGTTCGTCGATGATCAGGCCGTAGTCGTAGCTCAGCTCCTCGCCGGCGGCGATGTTGCGCAGTGCGACGATGAAGATGCGGCCATCGCGCTCGTCGGTGTAGCAGTTGGGCGCGCAGCTGTGGTTGATCCAGCGCGAGGAATTGCCGCCGTAGTTGGCATCGATCACGCGGTCTTCGTCGATGTGGAAGTAGAAGGTATGGTTGGGCTGGCTGGGGTCGTGCGGGTGCCTGTCCTGGGCTTCCTGCCAGCTGACGATTTCCCCTACGTACTCGACAAGGACCTCGCCTTCGGCAAGATCCTGCACGGCGAAGACGCCCTTGCCATGGACACCCGAGCGGCGGGTCTGGATACGGCGGCCGCCGGAAGGGGCCAAAGCTGTGCGGGGCATGTTTTCTCTGATAACTTGAATAGGCACACATGCGCGTGCGCGTACACGTACGTACACGCGTGAGCCATGGATTGTAGAAGCGCAGGCATGCGACATGCAGCTCCTGCGGGGAATGACGAGTACACACAATGACAAAGACCCTGGTGATTGCTGAGAAGCCTTCGGTCGCGCAGGACATCGTCCGCGCGTTGACTCCGGTGGCGGGCAAATTCGACAAGCACGATGAATACTTCGAGAGCGAGCACTACGTCGTGACCAGCGCCGTGGGCCACCTGGTGGAAATCCAGGCGCCCGAGGAATTCGACGTCAAGCGCGGCAAATGGAGTTTTGCCAACCTGCCGGTGATTCCGCCGTATTTCGACCTCAAGCCCGTGGACAAGACCAAGAGCCGGCTCAATGCCGTGGTCAAGCTGGCCAAGCGCAAGGACGTCACCGAACTCATCAACGCCTGCGACGCGGGCCGCGAGGGTGAGCTGATCTTCCGCCTGATCGAGCAGTACGCTGCAGGTGCCAAGCCGGACGGCAAGGGCCTGGGAAAGCCGGTCAAGCGCCTGTGGCTGCAGTCCATGACGCCGCAGGCCATCCGCGACGGCTTCCAGAACCTGCGCAGCGACAGCCAGATGCAGGGCCTTGCCAGCGCGGCGCGCAGCCGCTCCGAGGCCGACTGGCTGGTGGGCATCAACGGCACGCGCGCCATGACGGCCTTCAATTCGCGCGACGGCGGCTTCTTCCTGACCACCGTGGGCCGCGTGCAGACGCCCACGCTGTCCCTGGTGGTGGAGCGCGAGGAAAAGATCCGCAAGTTCGTCAGCCGCGACTACTGGGAAGTGCATGCCGCCTTCGACGCGCAGGCCGGCCAGTACCTGGGCAAGTGGTTCGATCCCCAATGGAAGAAGAGCGAGGATGCGGAAGCCCGCGCCGACCGCATCTGGAACCAGCGCGACGCCCAGGCCATCGCCGACGCCGTGCGCGGCAAGCCGGCCCAGGTCACCGAGGAGTCCAAGCCCACGTCCCAGGCCAGCCCGCTGCTGTTCGACCTGACCAGCCTGCAGCGCGAGGCCAACGGCAAGTTCGGCTTTTCGGCCAAGACCACGCTGGCGCTGGCGCAAAGCCTGTACGAGCGCCACAAGGCCCTGACCTACCCGCGTACCGACTCGCGTGCCCTGCCCGAGGACTACGTGCCCGTGGCGCACCAGACCTTCGCCATGCTGGCCGGCAGCGGCATGCGCCACCTGGCGCCCTTTGCCCAGCAGGCGCTGGACGAGAACTACGTGCGCCCGACCAAGCGCATCTTCGACAACAGCAAGGTCTCGGATCACTTTGCCATCATCCCGACCACGCAGGCGCCCAGCGGCCTGTCCGAGGCCGAGCAAAAGCTCTATGACCTCGTCGTGCGCCGCTTCATGGCCGTGTTCTTCCCGAGTGCCGAGCACCAGGTGACCACGCGCATCAGCAAGGTCGAGCAGCACAGCTTCAAGACCGAAGGCAAGATCCTGGTCAAGCCCGGTTGGCTGGCCATCTACGGCAAGGAGGCCGCCAACGAGGTCGAAGGCGGCAAGGACGGCGACAAGGGCCAGCCCCTGGTCGCGGTGCAGCCCGGCGAGCAGCCGCGCGCCGGCCAGGTCGATCCCAAGGGCCTCAAGACCAAGCCGCCCGCGCGCTACTCCGAAGCCACGCTGCTGGGCGCCATGGAAAGCGCGGGCAAGCAGGTGGAGGACGACGAGCTGCGCGAGGCCATGCAGGAAAAGGGCCTGGGCACGCCTGCCACGCGCGCGGCCATCATCGAAGGCCTGCTGACCGAAAAGTACATGCTGCGCGAAGGCCGCGAGCTGATTCCCACGGCCAAGGCCTTCCAGCTCATGACGCTGCTGCGCGGCCTGGGCGTGGAAGAGCTCTCGCGCGCCGACCTCACCGGTGAATGGGAATACAAGCTGGCCCAGATGGAAAAGGGCCAGCTCTCGCGCGATGCCTTCATGCAGCAGATCCAGTCCATGACGGAAAAGCTGGTCAAGAAGGCCAAGGAATACGACCGAGACACCGTGCCCGGCGACTACGCCACCCTGTCCACGCCTTGCCCCAACTGCGGCGGCGTGGTCAAGGAGAACTACCGCCGCTACGGCTGCACGGGCAGCGACGGCCAGGGCGCGGGCTGCGGCTTCTCGTTCACCAAGTCGCCTGCAGGCCGCACCTTCGAGACGGCCGAGGCCGAGCAACTGCTGCGCGACCGCCGCCTGGGCCCTCTGGACGGCTTTCGCTCCAAGGCCGGCTGGCCCTTCGTGGCCGAGGTCACCATCGTGCACGATGAGGAAGGCGGCAACTACAAGCTCGAGTTCGACTTCGGCGACGACGCCGCTTCCGAAGACACGGGCGAGCTGGTGGACTTCGCCAGCCAGCAATCGCTGGGCCCCTGCCCCAAGTGCGGCGCGCCCGTCTTCGAGCACGGCAGCAACTACGTCTGCGCCAAGGCCGTGCCCACGCTGGCCCAGGCCACGCCCAGCTGCGACTTCAAGAGCGGGCAGATCATCCTGCAGCAGCCCATAGAGCGCGAGCAGATGCAAAAGCTGCTGCAGACCGGCAAGACCGACCTGCTGGACAAGTTCGTCTCCAACCGCACGCGCCGCAGCTTCAAGGCCTTCCTGGTGTGGGATGGCGCGGCCGGCAAGGTGAACTTCGAGTTCGAGCAGCGCGACAGCAAATACCCGCCGCGCAAGACGGCGGCCGCCAAGAGCGCGCCGGCCAAGAAGGCACCTGCCAAGAAGGCCGCGGCCAAGACCACGGCAAAGACGGCCACCAAGACTGCGCGCAAGCCGGCTGCCGGCACGCTGCAGCCCAGCGCGGCCCTGGCCGCCGTCATCGGCGAAGGCACGGTGGCGCGTACCGAGGTGGTCAAGAAGCTGTGGGAATACGTCAAGGCCCAGAACCTGCAGGACCCCAAGGACAAGCGCGTCATCCGCGCCGATGACAAGCTGCGGCCCGTCTTCGGCAAGGACAGCGTGAACATGTTCGAGCTGGCCGGCATCGTGGGGAAACATCTCACCCCCTGAGGCGCTTACGCGCCTTCCCCCTCTCTACTCGCTCCGCGAGGGAGGGGGACGACACCCTCGGTGCGGGGCGGCGCGGCCGGCTTAGGCCCTTCCTCGGTGTCCCTGGCTTTGGGGCGCGCCAGTTTTGAGGGCAGTGTTTGAGCTCTACACCAGCGGGTCGCCGGCCTGACATGGGGGCAACACATGCTTGGGCTAATCTAGCGGGCATGGATACCGAAATGCTCACCCCGGCAGCGGCTGCCGCCGCTGCTTCCTCCCCGGCGCCCTCGCGCTCCATCCGCCTGGACGGCGCCTCCAACTTCCGAGACCTCGGTGGCTACGCGGGCCTGGATGGCCGGCGCGTGCGCTGGCGCACGCTGTTCCGTGCCGACCACCTGGCCGGCCTCAGCGCAGCGGACCTGGACGTGCTGCAGGGCCTGAAGCTCGCGCGCAGCGCGGACTTCCGGGGCAAGATGGAAAGCGCCCACCTGGCCTACGAATGGCCGGGCATTGCCCGCCATGCGCTCATCGTCGAGCCCACCGTGGTGCAGCGCGCCAGCGCCCTGATCGCCGCAGGCAACGACCTCACGGCCGCCCATGCCGAGGAGCTGATGCAGGACACCTACCGCAGCTTCGTGCACGCCTACGCACCGCGCTTTGCACAGTTGTTCCAGCTGCTGCTGGAAAGCCAGGATCCGCTGGTCTTCCACTGCACGGCCGGCAAGGACCGCACGGGCTGGGCTGCCGCCTTGCTGCTCACCGCGCTGGGCGTGGACGAGGACACCGTGATGCAGGACTACCTGCTGACCAACCAGCTCTACCAGCGGCCCGCCACCACCTTCGCCCCCATGCCGGCCGAAGTGATGGATGTGCTGTGGCGCGTGCAGGCCTCCTACCTTGCGGCCGCCACCGACATGGTGCGGGCCGACTTCGGGGGGATGGAAGGGTATCTGCGGGATGCGCTGGGCATCGACAGTGCGGCACGCGAGCGGCTGGCTGCGCTTTACCTCGAAGGGTGATTACCTTCGCTCACGGGGCGGCAGGGTGGCGCGGCTAACATGGGCTGTGCCGGTCGGTTGCGCCGGAGTTCAAGGAGATTGCGATGAAATACGGCATGCGTGGGCTGGCCGCGATGGTGCTGGTGGCCCTGAGTGTGGGGCTGGCTGGTTGCGCGGGCGGGGTGCCTGGGGATGTGGCGGGGAGCCAGGCGTCCAGTGGCAGTGGGGTGACGGTGTTTGGGACTGTGGATGCCAATGTGAGTCATACGCGGACTTCGCGGTGACTCTTTGTGCTTTGGTTCTTTCGCTGGATTTGTCCCTGCCGGGTGGTTGTTTTTCGAGGCCGGGTTTCGGCCCGGCGGCCGACCGACTTTCTTGCCGCGCGGCAAGAAAGTAGGCAAAGAAGCGCGCCCCGCACTGCCCACGACCCTTCGCTTCGCTACGGGCGACCTGCGTGGGCAGAAGGGGGGAGGCTGGGTAACAGCCAACAGCCAGCCGGGTCAGGGCTGGATCGGCGTGATCACCACGCCGGTGCCTGCGGGGGCGTCTTCGCCGCCGGGCAGGGCGGGTGTGGCGGGGGTGGCTTCCTGCACTGCGCGCTGGTCCGTGGGGCCCAGCGTGCCCTGGGTGAGGGGGATGCTGGGGGCGGGCAGGGCGGGGGTGCTTTCTATGATTTCCTCGCCGGGCGACAGGCCCGGGCCGGGTGGCTCCGTGGGCTCGGGTGCGGGTTCAGGTGTCGGCGCCGGCTCCGGGGTGGCGGGTTGGCCGGGCTGTGCGGGCGGCTGCTGGTCAGGCCACCAGTCCTGCATGCGTTCCCGCAGGCGGCCGACCATGTCGGACCACCAGTGGCTTTGTTCGGGCGGCTCGAAGCGGGCCTTGGCGTCGATGACGGGGCTGCGCAGGGCGCGGGACATGAAGTCTCCCACCATGGGCAGGGCGCTGCGCGAGCCCTGGCCCCAGCGGTCGCTGCGCAGGGTGATGCGCGGGTCGTTGAAGCCGGCCCAGGCGCCGGTGACGATTTCCGGGTGCATAAGGATGAACCAGCCATCGGCATTGCCCTGGGTGGTGCCGGTCTTGCCGGCCACGTCGGCGTGGATGCCGTAGCGCTGGCGCACGGCCACGGCCGTGCCTTTGTCCACCACGGCGCGCAGCATGTCCACCAGGGCGTAGGCGTGGTCTTCGTCCAGCGCGCGCTCGGGCTTGGGCGGGCTGAATTCGGCAATGACTTTGCCCTCGGCGTCCTCGATGCGCGTGACCATCATGGGCGGCAGCCAGCGGCCACCGTGGGCCAGGCTGGCATAGGCGTTGACCATCTCCAGCAGTGACACCGGGCTGCTGCCCAGGGCCAGGGCGGGCACTTCGTCCAGCGGGCTCTGGCGCACACCCAGGGCGCGCGCCAGGCGCGCCACGCGGGCGGGGCCCACGGACTGCATGACTTCGGCGGTGATGGTGTTCTTGGAGTAGGCCAGGGCGTCGCGCAGCGTCATCTCGCGGCCCGTGGGTGGCGTGGCGTCGGTGGGGCGCCAGACTTCGCCGCCGGGCAGCTTGATTTCCACGGGGCCGTCCACGCGCTTGTCGTCGGGGGTGGCGCCCTGCTGCAGCGCGGCGCCATAGACAAAGGGCTTGAAGGTGGATCCGGGCTGTCGCCGTGCCTGCTGCACATGGTCGTAGGCGTCCTGCGTGAAGTCGCGGCTGCCCACCCAGGCCAGCACTTCGGAGGTGGCCGGGTTCAGCGCCACAAAGCCTGCCTGCACGCGCGTCTTGTCCTCGCGCAGCTGCTTCATGAAGGCCTTGTCGGCCAGCAGGGCCTTGAGGGTGTCTTCCTCGCTGTCCTTGTCCGTTGCCTTGTCCTTGCCTTGGCCGTCCGCGCGTTTGCGCGCGGCACGCCAGGCGGGGGTCTCTCGCACGAGTTGCTGCACCAGCGGGTTGGAGGCGTTCCAGCCGTCGCGCTGGCTCCAGGCGCCATTGGCCACGCCCTGCAGCGTGCGCGTCTGGCGCGCCACGGCCTGGTTGGCCCAGTTCTGCAGGCGCGAGTCGATGGTGGTGTGCACCACCAGGCCATCGGTGTAGATGTTGTAGTCGTTGCGGTCGGCCCAGTCGATCAGCCACTTGCGCAGATGCTGCGCGAAGTGCGGCGCCATGCCCAGGGGCTCTTCCTGGCGCTCGAAGTTGATGCGCATGGGGCGCTTCTTGAGCTGGGCGAACTCGGCCTCCTGCAGCACGCCGCGCTTGACCATTTGCGACAGCACCGTGTTGCGGCGGTACAGCGCGCGGTCGGGGTTGAGCACGGGGTTGTAGTAGCTCGTGCCCTTGAGCATGCCCACCAGCGTGGCGCTTTCCAGCACCGTCAGCCGCGCGGCCGGCTTGTCGAAATAGGTGCGCGCCGCCATCTCTATGCCGAAGGCGTTGTAGAGGAAGGGCACGGTGTTCAGATAGGTCTCGAGGATCTCGTCCTTGGTGTAGAGCGCCTCGATCTTGAAGGCCGTGATCGCCTCCTTGAGCTTGCGGTTGAGCGTGGGCGCGCGGCCGATCTCGGTCGGGTACAGGTTGCGTGC
Source organism: Delftia sp. DT-2 (assembly GCF_028401915.1). NCBI lineage: Bacteria > Pseudomonadati > Pseudomonadota > Betaproteobacteria > Burkholderiales > Comamonadaceae > Delftia > Delftia sp. DT-2. Next base: position 38,708 of record NZ_JAQOTI010000016.1, on the reverse strand, counting down.
GAGCTGCTGGGTGAGGGTGGAGCCGCCCTGCGGATCGCCGCGCAGCGTGTGCACCACCGAGCCCAGCGTGCGGCGCCAATCCATGCCGTGGTGCTCGTAGAAGCGGTGGTCCTCGGTGGCGATCAGCGCCTTGATCACCGAGGGCGACATCTCGTCGAGCTTCACCCATTGCCGGTTGCTGCGCTTGAACTGCGCGAGCTGCTTGCCATCCGCGCTCATGATCTGGGCGGGCTGCTCCAGCTTGGCCTTGCGTATGTCGCGGATGCCGGGCGTGAACGGGATCAGGGCCAGCACATACAGCGCGAACAGCAGCGGCAGCGCAGCGGCGAACAGCAGCCATTCGCGCCGGGTGGGCCAGCGGTGCCACCAGGGCAGGGCCGCCACGCGCTGGCCGATGCGGCTGGCCAGCAGCCTTTGCCAGGCTGCGAGCACAGCGTTGGGCAGCTTCAAGTCATTGAAAGAAAAGCGCATATTGCAAGACGGCCCTGATGACAGGACATCAGGGCCGATAGGGCGGGACCATTCCGCGAAGGCTAGAGAATGCCCAAAAAAGCGGCACCCCGCTCGCGCGGGGTGCCTTGCCTATGGGCCAAGCCCCGGTATTGTCGGGCTGGCGTGTACTGGCGGGAAGTGCTTATTTCTCCAGCCAGTCGGACAGCTCGTCCGCGTGTTCCTGCTCCTGCTCCAGGATGGATTCGATCAGCCGGCGCGTGGTCGGGTCCTTGTCGCCGATCAGGTCGATCATCTGGCTGTAGGCCTCGATGGCCACGCGCTCGGCGATGAGGTTGGTGCGGATCATGGCCTTCAGGTCCGTCTCGCCGTTGTAGTCGGCGTGGCTGCGCTGGGTCAGCGTCTGGGGATTGAAGTCGGGCTCGCCGCCCAGCTGCACGATGCGCTGGGCCAGCTTGTCGGCGTGGGCCATTTCCTCGTTGGCATGGACCAGGAACTCGTCGGCAATGGCGGGCGAAGCCAGGCCCACGGCCGTGAAGTGGTGGCGCTTGTAGCGCATCACGCACACCAGTTCGGTGGCCAGCGAGTCATTGAGCAGCTTGATGATGTCCTCGCGCCAGGGCCCGAAATGCGGGGTCACGGCGCCATCGTCCAGGCTGCGCTTGGCAGCCTCCAGGGCCTTGGGGTCCAGCGCCAGGTGGCCGTTGCCGGGGTTGGATTTGGCTTGCTTCGTGGGGGTGCTGTTGGCGTTCATACAGGTGGCCTCTTCATCGTGGGACGGAAACTACGGCAGGCATGCGCCTATGCGGCTTGTAAACACCTGCCAGCGAAACGGGACCAGGCGGGCCGCTGTGCCCGCCTGTTGCCTTCCAAGGTAAGTTTTTGGCCGCCTGCTGTCTGTGAGACAAGTCCGCATCCCCATGCCCGGCCAGCGCGCCCCCGGGTGTCCCGGCGCTACCATGGATGCTCCACTTCAGGAGCACCGCATGAATGACACCGCCGCCGCGCCCCGCTCGGCCTACGACTTCGAGGCCACCTCCATCACGGGCCAGGCCGTCCCCCTGTCGGACTACCGCGGCAAGGTGCTGCTCATCGTCAACACCGCCAGCGCCTGCGGCTTCACGCCGCAGTACGCAGGACTGCAGGCGCTGCATGAGCAGTACGGCGAGCGCGGCCTGGTGGTGCTGGGCTTTCCGTGCAATCAGTTCGGTTCCCAGGAAAAGGGCAGCGAATCGGAAATCGCCAGTTTCTGCGACCTGAACTTTGGCGTGCGCTTCCCGCTCATGGGCAAGATCGACGTCAACGGCGCCAACGCCCACCCGCTGTACCGCTGGCTCACGGCCGAGGCGCCGGGCGTGCTGGGCACCAAGGCCATCAAGTGGAACTTCACCAAATTCCTCGTCGGCCGCGACGGCCAGGTCATCCGCCGCTATGCGCCGCAGGATGCGCCGGCCAAGCTGTCCACGGACATCGAGGCCGCGCTGGCGCTTTGATGCGCTGACCGCGCCTGTCCATCAGGGTTTCACGCAGGGCCGGCAGCGCGGGCCGGCCGCACGCCATGGTTAGCATGCTCCTTGACATCACAACAAGGAGACAACACCCGTGAAAGCCTTCCGCCGCACCGCCCTCGCCCTGCTCACTGCCTGCACCCTGCCCATGATTGCTACCAGCGCCGCCGCCCAGGACAAGCCCGTGGTCCAGTTCATTGCCACGGGCGGCACCATTGCCATGAAGATCGACCCGGTCAAGAACGCGCCCGTGCCCGCGATCTCGGGCGACGACCTGCTGGCCACCGTGCCCGACGTGGGCAAGTACGCGCGCATCCAGGTCAACAACCTGTCCAACGTGCCCTCCGACTACATGGACCCGGCCCGCTGGGTGCAGCTTACCCAGGCCGTACAGGCCGCGCTGGCCCGCCCTGAGGTGGCTGGCGCCATCGTCTCGCACGGCACGGACACGCTGGAGGAAACCGCCTTCTGGCTGGACCTGACCGTGCAGTCGTCCAAGCCCGTCGTGCTCATCGGCGCGCAGCGCAATGCCTCGGTGTCCGACTTCGACGGCCCGCGCAACCTGCTCAACGCCGTGCGCATCGCCGTGGACCCCAAGGCGCGCGACAAGGGCGCCATGCTGGCCATGAACAACCAGATCAACGCCGCGCGCTACGTTACCAAGACACACACGGCCAACGTGGAGACCTTCCGCTCGGGTGAATTCGGCTTTCTGGGCGAGGTCTACCCGGACCGCGTCAGCTTCGCCTCCGCCCCCGCGCGCCGCCAGCACCTGCCCATCCAGGCGCAGACCATGCCCGAGGTGGAAATCTTCCCCATGTACGGCGGCGCCAACGGCCAGGCCGTGCGCCAGGCGGTGGACCGGGGCGTCAAGGGCATCGTCATCGACGCCCTGGGCATGGGCAACATGAACGTCGCCATGCTCGATGCCGCCAAGTACGCCATCGGCAAGAACGTGCCCGTGGTCGTCAGCACGCGCGTGCACAACGGCCGCGTCATGCCCAGCTACGGCTTCGAGGGCGGCGGCAAGACCTCGTTCGAGGCCGGCGCCGTCATGGCCGACGATCTGCGCGCGCCCAAGGCGCGGATCCTGCTGATGCTGGCGCTGCAGTCCGGCGTGACGGGGCAGAAGGACCTGCAGGCAGTATTCGATCGCTAGTTCGACCGACAGGCCGCCGCAACCCTGCCGCGCAGGCCCTGGTCTTGCGCGGCATTTCTGGCGGGGCACCGAGGTGGCACACTGGCAGCCCCATATGCCAACCAGGGCGCACCATGCAGGATGACGATCTCGAATACGTGGGCTTCTGGGCCCGCACCGGCGCCGCGCTGATCGACACCGTGATCCTGCTCGTGCTCATGCTGCCGGCCCTGATCTCCATCTACGGATGGGAATACCTGGAGTCCGAAAAACTGTTGCACGGCCCGGCCGATTTCGTCATCTCCTGGGTGCTGCCTGCCATTGCCGTCGTCATCTTCTGGATCAAGAAACAGGCGACGCCGGGCAAGATGATCATCTCCGCCAGGATCGTGGACGCGCAGACCGGCGCGGACATGAGCACACAGCAGGCCGTCATTCGCTACCTGGCCTATTTCGTGTCCATCATCCCGCTGTGCCTGGGGCTGATCTGGGCGGCCTTTGACCCGCGCAAGCAAGGCTGGCACGACAAGATTGCGGGCACCGTGGTGGTCAGGCCCAAGCACCGGGGCGTGCAGCCGGTGAAGTTTCACTGATATCCATATCGCACTGCTCCAGCGCGCTGGCCGTTTGTGCCTCGGCCTGCTTCAACGCCTTCTGGCTGTCTGCCAGGCTGCGGGCAAGGCCCGCCCCGTGGCTCAATCCTCTTCCAACCCCGGCTCGTCCACCACGAAGCCCGAGCCGTCCTCGTCGCAGAACACGCATTGCCGCACGAAGCTGTCCATGCTGCTGGCGTGGAACCAGATCAGGCCCTGGTCTTCGTCGCAAAGCATGTCGGTCTGCTCGTCCACGCTGGCGGCGGCAAAGCCGCTCAGTTCCATTTCTTCGAGGAACTGCTCCAGGTCCTCGCAGCCCGCAAACAGCTCATGGTCCAGGCTGCCGATGCGGCCCTTGAAGGCGCCGTGCAGCACTTCCACGAAGGGGTTGCCGCCGGGGTCATGGCCAATGACCATGAAGTGCGCGGCAAACAGGTTCTCGCGCTGGTGGTCCTCCACGTCGCAGTGCTCCGAGCCTGCGCGGAAGTGGTGCAGGGTGCGCAGCCAGGCGTGGTTGTCGCCGGTCTCGTCGTCGGCCTGCAGGTAGTCCTCGCGGTCGGGCGCCGCTTCGAGCCGGTCGAAGTCCAGGCCGTTCTGCGTGATCAGGAACTGCGCGTAGGCGTCGGAGAAGCCTTGCTCGGCCTGGTATTCGCGCACCGCCTGGGCGTCGGGCAGGGCCAGGCCGAAGGGATTGGGAAAGCGCACTTGCATGGAGCGGTCCTTGAGAAGGAGTGAACGGCGGCCAGGCAGGCCGTGCCCGCAGGATGGTGCAGGCGTTGGGAGGCAGTTTGGTGACAGTTCTGTATTGAGCTGCAGAGCAGAGCAAAGCAGTGGCACGCAATGACTTCCCATATGTGCGTTGAACCCAGGCCTGCCTGCCCACAAATTGCACAGGTCTCAGACGTATCCGAAAGCACTCATAGAGGCAAGTACCCGTCCACCAGCGCTTGCACCACGTCCGCTTGCAGTACATCCCGCCTGCGCTTGATGGCCTCTCGCTCGCGCAGGCCGGCCATCCATCGCTTGAACGCGACGAAGGTTGCCGGGTGGACGGTATGCATGCGCGCCATGGCTCCATTGCTGGCGACGATGACGGCTGAAAACGGTGGCGCATCCAGCAGCACGTTGGCACGCCTGGCCTGGGCCACCCAGAAGTCTTCCTCGGCGTCGCTGAGTTTGATGGGGTGGGGATCGTCTGCCACACGTTCGCGACGGATGATGTCCACTTCAAAACCGTCTTTGTTGACGGCCGTGTAGAGCTGGCTTTTGCGCAGGCGGAACGTGCTGTCCACCTTCTTCAGTACGCCGAGCATGGAGCTGTCTACGCGGGCGAGTTGCGTGGCAAATTGCAGCCGCTTGCGGGTATCCCACAACAGGTCCATGTCGCGCGTGGCCAGGGCATCTGCCTGTAGCCGCAAGCCGGCTGCTGCCTCGTACGCGTAAAGCGCATGCGTTCCTACCACGCGAAAGTGCGGACTCAGCCCGGTGATCGACAGACGGTTGAGCAGCTCCACCACCAGCGGGTCCACCCTGCCTACGCGCAGCGCACGATTCAGTCGCTGGTGCTGGGCCAATGCGGCCTTGAGCCCGGCCAAACGCTCGGCGCTTTCCTGTTTGCGCTGCATGAAGCGTTCATAGATGGCTTCGGTTTCCGGCGTGCGAAGACCGAGGCTGGTTTCGGCGCCCGCAGGCGTGGTGCGGATCAGGTAGCTGGATTGAGGAGACGACGCCGGACCCGCATGCCAATACATGCCACCGCGTACTTGAGCCCCTTCATCCCGGGCTTCTTCCAGGGCTTCGAAGGTGGATACGGCGTCTATGTACTGGCGGGCCGCTGATGGCTGGAGGTCTTGCATTTCGGTATTTTTTTGAGAATTTCTCTTTTATACCGAAATTCTTTTAAAAACAACAGCCTAAGAGATTTTGAAACGCTTCGGATCACGAAGAAACCACCAGCCTCGAATGCCCCACGCCACCGCCTTTCTCCACCCGCACCTGCACGGCGATGCGTTCCTTGAGCGCCTCCACGTGGCTGATGATGCCGATCATCTTGCCGCTGTCGTTGAGCCGGTCCAGCGCGGTGAGTGCGATCTCCAGCGTGTCGGCATCGAGCGTGCCGAAGCCTTCGTCGAGGAACAGGGAGTCGATGGAGGTCTTGTGGCTGACCAGGTCGGACAGCGCCAGGGCCAGGGCCAGGCTGACGAGGAAGGCCTCGCCGCCCGATAGCGTGCGCGTGTCGCGCGGGGTGTCGCCCTGCCAGCTGTCGACGATGTCCAGTTCCAGCTCGCCCTCGGGCTTGCGGCGCAGCAGGTAGCGGCCGTGCAGGCGCGACAGGTGGAGGTTGGCCAGGTGCAGCAGGTGGTCCAGCGTGAGGCCTTGGGCAAAGCGCCGGTATTTGTCCCCCTTGGCCGAGCCGATGAGGCCGTCCAGGTGCTGCCACAGCTCGCTGTCGCTGGCCTGGGCCGCAATGCGCTCGAACAGGGCCTGCTGGCCCTGGCGGCGGCGCTGGTCGTCGGCCAGCTGGGTGCGGACGCCGCCCAGTTGTTCGCTGAGTGCGTTGCGGCGTTCCTCCAGCGTTTGCAGGCGGGCCTGGATTTCTTCGGGCGCCGCCTCGCTCAGGGCCTGGGCCTGCAGTTGCGCGTGCTCGCGCTGTGCGGCTTCGAGCAGGGTGGCAGCGCGCTGTTGTGCCGCCTGCAGTTGCTGGCGCAGCGCGACCAGGCGCTGGCGTTCGGGTGCGGGGAGCAGGGCCTGCAGGTAGGCGGGTTCGTCAGCAAAGGGACTGGCGGCCAGGGCGGCCTGCCATGCGGATTCGGCCTGGGCCGCTTCCTCGCGCTGGCGGGCCAGCGTGGCCTGGGCCTGTTGCTGCTGGCCTTGCAGGGCATCCTGCTGCCGCGTGAGAGCGGCGATGTCGCTGACGCATTCGGCCAGGGCCTGCGGCAGCTGTTCCAGGGGCGGCATGGGGAGTGAAGGCGGCTCTGCCACAGCCGTATCGACGGGATGGTGCTGCGCCGTTCTCTGCACCTCGCACTGTGCCTCCCACTGTGTTTCCGACTGCTTTTTCCAGCGCTGCGCATCGGCCTCGGCCACCTCGCATTCCTTGCGCTGCAAGGCCATCGATTGGGCCAGTTGCTGCAGGTCGTGCCGGGCCTGCTGCCAGTGCTGCCATTCGGCTTCGCGCGCTTCAAGCCAGGGCTGGGCGTCGTCGGGCAGGGTGTGGCCGGCCTCGCCGAGCGAAGCCTGCAACTGCGCGTTCAGCGCCTGGGCTTCGGCCTGCAGGCCGGCGATGGATTGCTGCAGTTCTTCGCGGCGTGCGCTGTGGTCGGCCAGGGCCTGCTGCTGCAGCGCAAGCTGGCCTTGCGCGGTCTGCAGTGTCTGGCGGCTGTGCTGGGCGGCGTCCTTGGCCTGTTGCACGGCCTGCTCGCCTTGCTCGGCGGCCTGCACGGCGCGCTTGAGCGTGTCCAGCTGCCGGGCGCAGGCCTGGGCCGATGCGGCGAGGGTGTCGGCCTGTTGCCAACTGTCTGGCGCGAGTTGCAGGGGTTGCGTGAGGCCCTGCCATGTGTCGTTCCATGTGACGTGCCAGCGTGCGATGTCCTGTTCCAGTTCGTCGGCCTGGCGCTGGCGCGCCGCCTGCGCGGCCGTGGTGGCGGCCAGCGTGGCGCGGGCGGTTTCGCCCTGGGTTTGCAGGGCGTCGAGTTCCTCCTGCTTGTGGCGCAGCGCGGCTTCGGTGGCCGAGGCGTCCAGCGCTTCGTAGGCGGCCACGGCCGGGTGCTCTTGCGCGCCGCACAGCGGGCAGGGCTGGCCGGGCTGCAGGGCGTGGCGGTGCTCGGACAGGCTTTGGATGCGCTGCTCCTGGGCCAGCAGTTTTTGCTTGTCACGGACCTGTTCTCGCACGTCTATGTAGCGCGTGCGCAGGGCTTGCCAGGTGTCCGTCTGCTGCTGCGCCAGTGCTGTTCCTTCGTGCAATTCCCGGGCCAGTGTCTGTTGCTGGCGCGCAAGTTCGCGGCGCTGCGCGGCCTGGGTTTCTGCCTGGCGCCACAGGTGCAGGCGGTCCTGCTCTGCCTGCTCGCGCGCGCGCAGCTCGGCCATGCCGCCGCTGCCTTGAAGGCGCTGCGCCTGTTCGTCCTGCGCGTGCTGGAGTGCGGCGCTGGCGCGGGCCTGGGCATCGGTGGCGGCTTGGACCTGGGCCGCGCCGGCTTCGACGCTTTGCGCCATGCGGGCCTGTTCGGCATCCAGCTTGCGCAGGGCCTGCTGCTGGTGGGCAGCCTGCTGTTGCTGGCTGGCGCGCAGCTTGAACTGCTGGCGCCAGCTGCCCAGGCGCTCGCCCAGCAGGGCATGGGCTGCATGGTGGGTGCAGAACTGTTCCAGCGTTTGGTGCTCGGCCTGCTGGCGGGCCAGGGTGTCTTGCGCAGCCTGGGCCAGGCGGGCGGACAGGGCCTGGGCATGGCGGTGCTGCAGCAGCAGGCGGGCCTGGGTCTGCTGTTCGTGCTCGCGCAGTTGCTGCAGTTGCTGGTGGCTGTCATCGCAGGCGGCGGTGCTGCGCTGCCAGGCCTGGTGCAGCGGCTGCAGCGCCTGCGCGGGCTCGTCATGGGCCAGGCTTTCCAGTTCTGGCGCGGCCTGCTCCAGTGCCTGTGCGGCGTCTGCGCAGCCGGTGCGGGCGGCCTGCAGTGTCTGGGTGGCCTGGGCCAGTTGCTGCTGCCATTGGTGCTGGGCCTGGGTGCGCAGGTAGTCGGCCTGCAGCGTGGCCTGCTCCGTCACCAGGCTGTCGGCCTGGGCCTGCAGGGCATCGCGCGCTTCGGGTGTCAGCAGCTCCACGCCATCGGCCTGGGCCTTGAGCTGGTCCAGGCGCTGGCGGGCGTCGCGGGCGCGTTCGAAGACTTTCTGCGAGATGAGGCCGTAGATCTCGGTGCCTGTCAGCTCTTCCAGCAGGCCGGCGCGCTCATTGGCATTGGCTTGCAGAAAAGCCGCAAAGCCGCCCTGGGCCAGCAGCATGGACTTGGTGAAACGCTGAAAGTCCAGCCCGGTGATGGCGGCGGTCTGCTCGAGCTTGTCGCGCGTCTGGCTGCTGAGGATGCTGCCGTCGCCCCGGGCCAGTTCCACCTTGGGCGCCTGCAGTGCGCCATCCACCCTGTCGCGTGCGCGGCGCTGGCTCCAGAAGGCTCGGTAGACCTGTCCCTTGACCTCGAATTCGACCTCGGCCAGACAGTCGGCCGTGTGGCGCGTCATGAGGTCGTTGGCGGATGCCGAGATGGTCTTCAGGCGCGGTGTCTCGTGGTACAGCGCCAGGCAGATGGCATCGAGCAGGGTGGACTTGCCCGCGCCCGTGGCCCCGGTGATGGCGAACAGGCCGTTGCCCGCGAACGGTGCCTGCGTGAAGTCGATGCGCCATTCGCCCTTGAGCGAGTTGAGATTCTTGAGCCGCAGCGTGAGGATCTTCATGCGCGGGCCTCCTCGCCGTGTTCGCCGGCGCCTGGGTGGGGCGCATCAAGCCCGGCCACCACCTCCTGGTAGCGCCGGGTGAGGGCCTGGGCCAGGCCAGGCTCCAGTGTTTCCAGCGCCAGGCGGCGCTCGAAGACGTCGGCGGGGCTGATCTCGTGCAGCGACTCGCCAGCGGCGGCGGCCATGCCGGCCACCGCCCGGCCGCGCTGGCGCCGCACGCGCAGCAGTTCCACCGGCAGCTCGTCGGCCAGGGCCTGCACGCGGTCGGTAAGCTGGAGCAGGTAGTCGTCCTGCTCCACCACCACCTCCAACCACACGGGCCGTGCAGGGCTGCCGGCCTGGGCGGCGGCGCGCATCAGATCCGGCAAGGCGGTCAGGCTGCCTGCCACCGAGGCCATGGGCTGAAAGCAGGGAACGGGCAGCGGCGTGACGGCCTGCAGCCCTTCGGGGCCCAGGTCCACCAGCAGCATCTGCTTGGACTGGCGGACCTCGTCAAAGCTCAGCGCAATGGGCGAGCCGCTGTAGCGGATGTGCTCCAGGCCGCCCACTTTCTGCGGCTGGTGGATGTGGCCCAGGGCCACGTAGTCGGCGGGCGGAAAGGCCGAGGTGGGGAAGGCGTCCAGCGAGCCCACATAGATTTCGCGCACGGACTCGCTGCTGCTGGCGCCCACGGTGGTGAGGTGGCCCGTGGCGACGATGGGCAGGCGCTCGCCGCGTGTGGCGGCCAGCGCATCACGGCGAGCGATGGCGGCGTCGTGCACGTTGCGGTAGCAGGCCTCGATGGCGGCCTGCAGCGCCTGCTGTTTTTGCTCGGCGCTTTGGCCCGCCTGGCTCAGCATCACGTCGCGCGGGCGCATGAAGGGCAGGGCGCAGACGATGCAGCCAGGCATGGCAGGCTGGCCCGGCCGGCGCCGCAGCGGCAACTCCACCACGTGGCTGGCCGTCTCGCCCACGGCGGCAACCACGGTGGTGTCCAGGCAGGCCAGCAGCTCGCGGTTCTCCGCCAGCGTGGCCACGGAGTCATGGTTGCCGCCCAGCAGCAGCAGGGCCACGCCCGCCGCGTGCAGGCGCACCACGAGCTGGCTGTACAGCTCGCGCGCATAGCTGGGCGGCGCGCCGGTGTCGAAGATATCGCCCGCGATGAGCACGGCATCCACCGCCTGGGCATCGACCTGCTCCAGCAGCCAGTCGATGAGCGCAGCGTGCTCTGCCTGGCGGCTCTTGCCCATGAAGTGCTGGCCCAGATGCCAGTCGGAAGTGTGAAGAAGGCGCATGGTTTCGGTATCGCGGTATCGGTCCAATGTCCGCCGGCTCTGGCGGGGGCGACAGTATGGTCGCTGGCGCGCATGGGTGACAGCAGGACGGCTTGCCGCAGCTAACATCCCGGTTCGCATCAACCAAGGAGACACAGGCATGTTCAGCCACGTCATGGTCGGGGTCAACGACCTCGAAAAATCCAAGCAGTTCTACGACGCATTCCTGGGCGCGCTCGGCATTGCGCCGGGCATGGCCAACAAGAACCGCTATTTCTACCGCAGCGCGGGCGGCACGTTTGCCATTTCCACACCGATCAACGGCGAGGCCGCCTGCCACGGCAATGGCGCGACCATCGGCTTTGCGACGCAGTCGCCCGAGCAGGCCGACGCGGCCCATGCCGCCGCCGTGGCAGCCGGGGGCGTGACCTGCGAGGATCCGCCCGGCTGGCGCGAGGCTTCGCCCGGTGGCCGGCTGTACTTGGCCTATGTGCGGGATCTGGATGGCAACAAGCTGTGTCTGTTGCATCGGCCGCCGAAGGCCTGAGCGAATACCGCATCCCGGCATATACAAACCCCTCTGCGCCATACTCCCGCCCGAACGCGCCCACCGGGCGCTCACCCCCAAGGAGAATGCGTGCAATCAGCAAGTGACCAGTGGTTCGACGAGGCGTACTACCAGCGCTACTACTTCGACAAGAAGACCAGTGTGGTCGACACCGAGCATGTGAACCGGCTGGGCGCTTTCGTGTGTTCCTATCTGAACTATGTGCGGGTGCCGGTGCGCCGCGTGCTGGATGTGGGCTGCGGCATCGGTCTGTGGCGCGAGGCGGTGCAGCGCCACTTCCCCGGTGCCAGCTACCACGGCGTGGAGTTCAGCGAGTACCTGTGCGGGCGCTTCGGCTGGGAGCGCGGCTCGGTGGTGGACTATGCGGCGCATGATCCTGCAGAGCCCTTCGATCTGGTGATCTGCCAGGGCGTGCTGCCCTATCTGAGCCCGCCGGATCTCAAGCGCGCGCTGGCCAATCTGGGGCGGTTGAGCCGAGGCGGTCTGTATGTGGAGGCGGTGGCGCGCGAGGATTACGAACGCGGCGTGATCGATGAGGATCTGACCGATCCGCGCCTGTTCCGCCACCGGGCCGATCTGTACCGGCGCGGGCTGGCCGAGCATTTCAAGGAACTGGGCGGCGGCGTGTGGCTGAGCCGCCGCGCCGAGCTGCCGCTGTTCGAGCTGGAAAGCGTGGGATGAGCATGGAGCTGCCTGACCAGGCTCCGGCGTCTCCGGTGCCCCTGTCCTATTTGCGTGGCGTGGATTCGGGCGTGGCGCCGCATGCGGTGTCGCGCCTGCGCACGCAGCGGCTGGCGCGCAGCACGCGGCCGTTCCTGTCGCGCGGCGGGCCGCGCGGCGAGCGCTGCGAGGGTTGCCGGCTGCGGCCTTCGCACTGCATCTGCGCGCTGCGTCCCATGCTGCCGACGCGGGCGGGTTTTTGCCTGCTGATGCACGATGCCGAGCCGCTCAAGCCCAGCAACACGGGCTGGCTGATCGCCGATGTGGTGGAGCAGACGCACGCCTTCGGCTGGGCGCGCACCGAGGCCGATGCGGGCCTGCTGGCGCTGCTTGCCGATCCGCAGTGGCAGCCCTATGTGGTGTTTCCCGGTGAGTTCGTACAGCCGCCGCAGCGCGTGGTGCACACGCTGCCGGTGCCCCATGCCGCGGTCGTGCCGGGCCAGGAGCGGCGCCCGCTGTTCATCCTGCTGGATGCGACCTGGCCCGAGGCGCGCAAGATGTTCCGCAAGAGCCCTTACCTGGACCGCTTTCCGGTGCTGAGCCTGCACCCGGACCAGGTCTCGCAGTACCGCCTGCGCCGCTCCCAGCGCGAAGACCACTTCTGCACCAGCGAGGTGGCCGCCCTGTGCCTGGAGCTGACGGGCGATGCGGGCGACCGGCGCGCGGGCCGCGCGCTGGAGAGCTACCTGGCGCTGTTCACCGAGCACTATCTGCGCGCCAAGAACCAGCAGCCGGTGCAGGCAGACAGTGCCGCGCACCGGGGTCTGCAGGACGCCGTCTCATCCCGCTGTACGCCTGAAGAATAAAAACGATAGCGGTAAACGCTTGTGTTCATTGGGATTGGCGTAGTTTTGTTCCAAATTGTTGACGGCACATCCATCGCCCAGGCCCGGTGCGCGCCGGCGGCTTCACGGGGTGGAATGGGCCAGGGTGCAGCGGCGCCAGCACAAACCTCCTGTTACGTTCTGGCTGCAGGGCGCCTCCCATACTCGCGGCGTGCGAAGAAAGGCGGGTGGACGGCAGGGCGGGGCATCGGATCCCGGGCTGAATGTCCATCGAACCTCGTCCCCGGGCGGTGATGGCTAGAATTGGATTTCGCTGAAATTCATCGGCCTGGCCCCGCTCAAGCGGGGCTTGTTCGTGCACGCAGGGCTGTCCGTCGAGGTGGCCCGCATCCTCAGGGCGCGCCGCACCGCGGCACGCGGATTGCTGTTCACCGCATCCGCCGGGAACCTTGGGACGTGCCGTCTCTCTTATCGCGCTGGACCATGCGTTGCACCCTTCGGGGCCGGCTGCGCCATGGCCGCGTGCTCCATTTTCTTGGGGTTTGTTCATGGCTCGGGGCCCATTGCTCCGGCGTTGGAAAGGTGTCCGGTTTTGGTGGTCAAGGATTTCAAACTGCGCTACAACCCCGCCCTTGACGGGCTGCGGGGCGTGGCGATCCTGTTGGTGATCTTGTCGCACTCCCATGCGCCTCTGTTTGATGGCGCGTTCTTCGGGGTCGACCTGTTTTTCGTGCTCAGCGGCTATCTGATCACTTCGCTGCTGCTGATGGAAAACGATTCCGAGGGCCGCATCGGCTTCTGGCGCTTTTACCGCCGCCGCTTCTTCCGCCTGATGCCGGCGCTGGCCCTGTTTCTGGCCGCGTACTGCATCTTCGCGCCCATGCTGTGGCCGGACCTGAACGACATCTACTCCGATGCGCTGGTCTCCATCCTCTATCTGGCCGACTACGGCATCGCCTTCTTCGACAGCCCGGACACGCTGCTGCACATGTGGTCGCTGTCGGTGGAGGAGCACTTCTACCTGATCTGGCCGCCGCTGCTGGTGCTTCTGCTGCGCTTTTCCAAGCCGGGCCGCCTGTGGCGCCCGATTGCCCTGCTGTGGGCGCTGAGCTGGCTGTGGCGCGTGTACTGGGTGGACCAGGGTCAGCACTTCTATGAGATCTTCTTCCGCTTCGACACCCGCGCCTCGGGCCTGTTCGCCGGTGCGCTGCTGGCGGCGCTGATGATCGAGCGCCCGGACTTCATCGCTGCGCTGAAGGCGCGCATGCACCACGCCATGTGGGTGCCGCTGGCCGTGCCGCTGTTGATGGCGCTGCAATGGGACAACCAGGACGCCATGGTCTGGGGCATCACCGTGGTGGAGTGCGCGGCCGTTGTGCTGCTGGTGGCGGTGAGCCAGGGCTCGGGCCTGGTCTACGACATGCTGTCGTCGCCCATGCTGGTGAAGCTGGGACGCCTGTCCTATGGCGTCTATCTCTGGCACTACCCGGTTGTGCGCTATCTGCGCGCCGACTTCTCGTGGCCCGTGGTCGTGGTGCTGGGCCTGGCGATCTCGGTGGTGCTGTCGGCGCTGTCCTTCTACACCATCGAGCGCTGGGCGCTGCGCATGCGCGATGGCGAGCGCAAGGGCGGCGAGCGCCAGCCGCAGGCGCAGCCGGCCTGAATGCCGGCAGCGCGCCGAAAGCAAAAAAGGGAACGTTGGCACGTTCCCTTTTTTTGTGGGTGAAGGAGATCCGCTGCGCTCTCAGAACCCTGCGCCGGGCTGGGACAGGTACTGCAGTTCCTCGGGCGTGCTGGTGCGGCCCAGGATGGCATTGCGGTGCGGAAAGCGGCCGTAGCGCACGATGACGTCGCGGTGCCTGTGGGCGTAGTCCAGCGTGCCGGCCAGGAACTCGCGCACGCCCTCGCCGACAGCGTCACCGGCCTGGTCGGCCAGGGCCTGGAAGGCGGCCACGCTGCGGTTCTGCAGGGCCAGGTCCTCGGCATGCTCCAGCGGCAGGTAGCAGAAGATGCGGGCCACGGCGGGCAGGTCGGCATGCCGGTCATGGCCCTGGGCGATGCCGTCCAGCGCCAGCTGCAGCGCCTGCGGGTCGCCCGCAAAGCTGCGCGCCGTGCCCCGGAACAGGTTGCGCGTGAACTGGTCCAGCAGCACGATCAGCGCCAGCCTGCCCAGCGCCGTGCCGGCCCAGGCGTCGAGTCGGCCGGCCAGCGCGTCTTCGACCAGGGCGCCGAAGCGCTCGCGGATCTGGTTGTCGGTGGCATCGGACTTGATGAACCACAGGTTCTTGCAGGCCAGGGCGCTTGCATTGTCGGGGCGGGTGGAGCCCAGCCAGTAGCCGAGCACGTCGGCAATGCGGGGGTCTGCGGCGGAGGGGGGTGCAATGCTGGTCATCGGGGGCCCGTGTCTGGTCGGATGAGGAAAGCTTCGATTGTGCAGGCTGTGGCGGGCCGAGGCTGTGGATGGCCGGTTCTACGCAGATGGATAACAGTTTGTGCAGAGGTTTTTCCAACCAATATGCACAGATTTTTCAAGAGGATTTCTATTGGTTATCAACAGGTGATGTCATTGATTCCATTGGAGGTGATTGAAAATCAGGCGGCAAGGGAATCAAGATTGCTTTCGGCAATACTGCGGAATTCCCCGGAGATGCGCGCATCCTGCGCCACGGCCCGCCAGAAGCGCCGCGCCAGTGCCTGGGCGCGCGGCCATTCGGCCAGCGTGGCGGCCGTGGGGCGCGGGGGCTGGGCGCTGAAGTCGCGCTCCACGATCTCGCCATTGATGGGCATGTAGAGCATGGGCAGCATGTCGTAGGTGGGCGACAGCGCCCAGTCGCCCTGCGGCTGCGGCAGCACGAAGGAGATGTTGCCGTAGTGCCGGTCGGTGTTGGCGATGAGTTGGCCGTAGGCCTCGAGCAGGCGCAGGCTGCGCGCATCGGTCTCGGTGATGAGGCCACGCGCCGCCAGGCGGCTGGCCGTGGCGGCCCAGTTGTCCACCTCGCCCACGTACTGGGCATTGAGCACCTGCAGGGAGACCATGCCTATGCGTCCGGGGTTGCGGTCCGGCGGCGGTGCGCAGCCCGGCTCGGGCTGGCTGCGATCGAAGCGCTCCGATTCGAGAAAGGCCCGGCCGCCATCAATGAACAGCCGCGTGCGCGCGGCGGGCAGGCCGTCTTCGGCCAGGGTCTGCAGCGCCAGATGCTCGCAGACCAGCAGGTCGCGTATGCGCTGCTCGGCCGGCGCGTCGCCTGCCGGGGAGAACTTGACGATGACGCTGCGCCCGGCCGTGGTGCAGCAGAACTTGGGCTGCTCGCCGCCCGCCGACGAGCCCGGATGCGTGCCCTGCATGGCCTGCATGGCCAGGCGCGGATACTCGGCCGGCGACTCGGCGCGCAGCGCGCGGGCGGGCAGGGTGTGGAAGCGCTCGAACGCGGCTTCGCCCACGATGAGGTTGCCCGGCAGGTCCTCGCCGAATCGGGCCAGGGCGCGCAGCACGTCGTCCTCGCCCCATTGGCGCGGGTCGCCACCCAACTGCAGTTCGGGATGGCTGTGCGCAAAGTTGCGGCCGATGAAGCCCTGGGGCCGCATGTCGTCCAGGAACCAGGGCAGGCCGTCGTGCTGCTCGCTGAGGCCATCGGCCTCGTCCACCCAGAAGCCGCCGCCGTGCAGCGCGATCATGCGGCCGAAGGGCGATGCGTGGCCTTCGGTATCCACGCGCATGATGGCCACCTCGGCGCCCACGCCCGCCACTTGGCGCGGCAGCACATAGCGCTGCGTGCGCGCCGCACCCACCTTGCGCACCTGGCCCGACCGGATCAGCGGCGCCAGCGCGCGCGACACGGTGGGCTGGCTCACGCCCAGCATCTGCTGCAGCTCGCGCGCCGCCAGCGCACCGCCCTGGCGGCGCAGTGCCGCCAGTACCTGGGTGGAGAGGTCTTCCAAGGCCATGGGAATCAATTGATGAATGAATAAAAATAGGGAGTAATTTATTAAAAATCAATGATTTATGCAAATCAATGAATGAATATATGAATAGATTCATGCGCCGGTGGAGGGCCGTGCCCAAGGCCGCGGCAAAGCTGGGCGGGCGGGAGGGCCGGCCAGAAGGATTGGGTGATGTTTCCGTACGGATGGCGGTACTGCCTATGTCCGATGGGCACTCGCTGTGAAGCGCCTTCGCGCAGGTGCCGGGCAACACCCACTGCAGGGACAGGGAATAGCCCCTGGCGGGACAATGCCGATCTCAAAAAACATAGCGCCATGCGTATGGCATGCATGGCGCTTCAGGGTTTCGTGTCGGGCTTTCTGGGGCTTGTGCTGTCGTGATGAATCGCCGCTTTTTGTTGATGGTCCTGGCCGCGGGCTGCAGCCTGGCTGCGACCGGATGTTCGGGAAAGTCCGGGCCTGGAAATGTCTCGATTTCGCGGCAAAGGCTGCAGGAGGTGGTGGCCCAGCGCTTTCCACGGCAATTCCCCGTGGCCGGCATGCTGCAGCTCAAGCTGCATTCGCCGGTGCTGGGATTGCTGCCCGAGCGCAACGCGCTCAATGCGGTGTTGCAGGCCGATCTGTCGGGACCCGTGCTCAAGCAAGCCTATGGCGGCCATCTGAACCTGGACTTCGCGCTGCGCTACGAGCCCACGGACCGCACGCTGCGCGCCCACCAGATCAAGGTCAACAGCCTGGTCATCAACGACCTGGCCCCCGCCATGAGCGACATGATCACCACCTACGCCAGCGCCCTGGCCGAGCAGGCGCTGGGCCAGCTCGTGCTCTACCAGCTGCAGGACAAGGACCTGGCCCTGATGGACTCTCTGAACATGGAGCCCGGCGCCATCACGGTGACGCCGGACGGCCTGAGCGTGGCCCTGGTCCAGAAGCCCGTCGCGCCGCGCTGAGAGCTGTGCCGGGCGGGCGATGCACGGTTCAGCCGTGCGCCTCCATCCGAGCGCCTCGGTAGCCGGTGCATGGCGGCGAGCGGGGAGACTGGCCATGCAATCTGCGTGGGTTGTCATGACCCGGCGGCAGGGCCGGGTCCGCCGTTATTTGGCGTGCCAAGCATGGCTGGGCGCCGAACGCTACGATGCAGCGGCCATCGATTTCTTGGCGAACCCGTCCAGCCTTCAAGGTGCCCCATGACTCCACAGAATCCGCTTTCCGCCTTTTCCGTCACGCGCAAGTGGCCGGCCATGCAGCCGGACCGCATCCAGCTGTATTCCCTGCCCACGCCCAACGGCGTCAAGGTGTCGATCGCTCTGGAGGAGATGGGCCTGCCGTATGAGGCGCACCGCGTGGGCTTCGAGAGCAATGACCAGCTCTCGCCCGAGTTCGTGGACACCTTTCCCAACAACAAGATCCCGGCCATCCTGGACCCGCAGGGTCCGGGCGGAAAGCCGCTGGCGCTGTTCGAGTCGGGCGCCATCCTGGTCTACCTGGCCGAGAAGTCCGGCAGCCCGCTGCTGCCCGCCGACCCGGCCGCGCGCTATGAAACGCTGCAGTGGCTGATGTTCCAGATGGGTGGCGTCGGCCCCATGTTCGGCCAGCTGGGGTTCTTCCACAAATTCGCGGGCAAGGACTTCGAGGACAAGCGCCCGCGCGACCGCTACGTGAACGAGTCCGTGCGCCTGCTGGGTGTGCTGGAGCGCCGCCTCGCAGGCCGCGCCTGGGTGATGGGCGAGCAATTCACCATTGCCGACATCGCCCTGTGGCCCTGGGTGCGCAACATGGTGGTGGAGCAGGGCTACAACGCGGCCGAACTGCTGGGCTGGGAGCGCTTTCCCGAGCTGCAGCGCGTGCTGGCCGCCTTCGTGGCGCGCCCGGCCGTGCAAAAGGGCCTGGTGACGCCGCCGCGCAACTGACCCGGCGGGCGTTGCATTCCTGGGCCGCACTGTCCCAGCCATGGTGGCTTTCAAAACCGGCGCGGGGGCCGCATCTGTCCGAGAATGCAGCGCCCCCTTTTTTCTTGCGGGCGCAGCCTCACAGGAGCCACGATGACCGCAGCCACCACCCCCGTCCTCCAAAGCCAGCCGCTGGGCCCGCTGTGGCCCACCATGGACCCCTTCCTGTTCTGTGCCCACCATGACGATGCCTATCCGCCCAGCGATGGCCGACTGGGCGTGCAGGCCGTGGACCTGGAAGGCCGCCAGATGGGCAGCGACTTCAGCCGCAAGGACGGCTTTTCCATGTACCACGGCGATGGCGTGCCGGGCTTTCCCGGCCATCCGCACCGCGGCTTCGAGACCGTGACCCTGGTGCGCAAGGGCCTGATCGACCATTCCGATTCGCTGGGCGCGGCCGCGCGCTTTGGCGGCGGCGACGTGCAGTGGCTGACGGCCGGCAAGGGAATCCAGCATTCGGAGATGTTCCCGCTGCTCAACAGCGACGCGCCCAATCCGCTGGAGCTGTTCCAGATCTGGCTGAACCTGCCTGCGCGCTCCAAGATGGTGGAGCCGCACTTCACCATGTTCTGGAATGAGCGCATCCCGCGCCTGGAGCACGCAGACGCCGCAGGCCGCAGGACCGTGGTCACCGTGGTCGCAGGCAGCCTGCCCGGCACGGCGGCCGCCCTGCCTCCGCCGCCCGAATCCTGGGCCTCGCAACCCGAGGGCGACGTGGCCATCTGGACGCTGCGCCTGGAGCCCGGCGCACGCTGGACGCTGCCGCGCGCAGCCGGCGCGGACACGCAACGCATGCTGTATTTCTTTGCAGGCCAGGCACTGCAGGTCGGGCCCACGGCCCTGGCCCAGCATGCGGCCCTGCATGTGGATGCCACGCAGGACTGGGAGCTGCACAACAGCGGCGCCGACGCCGTGGAATGCCTGGTGCTGCAGGGCCGCCCCATTGGCGAGAGCGTGGCGCAGTACGGCCCCTTCGTGATGAACACGCAGCAGGAAATCATGCAGGCCATGCAGGACTACCGGCGCACCCAGTTCGGCGGATGGCCCTGGGCCGAGCAGGACCCGGTGCATGGCGCAGAGAACCGGCGCTTTGCGCGCTACCCGGGCGCTGCGGCCGAGGAACAGCCGCCGGCCGCCTGAGTCCGGTCAGGCCGCGTCAGGCCGTGTCTGAGGGTGGATGAAAGCTGGCCGGCGCGGGCGTGCGCCCCAGCTCCTTGAGGATCTTCAGCGTGATGGCCATGCCGGTGTTGCCTGCGGGCACGCCGGCATAGACGGCGGTCTGCAGCAGCACTTCGCGGATGGTGTCCAGGTCCAGCGGCGCGGCCTCGGCATCGGCCGGATCGGCCAGCAGGCCGGTGCGGATGTGCAGCTCGAACTCTTCCCAGCGGCCCATGGAGGCCGTGATGGCCAGCACCATGATGCGGCGCGTGCGGCGCTCCAGGCCGGGGCGGCTCCAGATGCCGTCCCAGGCATAGGCCGTGATCATGCGCTGGAACTCCACATTCAGTTCGTTGGCGCGCGCCACGGATTGGTCCACCCATTCATCACCCAGCACGCGGCGGCGGTTGGCAAGGCCGCGCTGCAGGGCGTCGGCGGAAGGTTCGGTCATGGCGGGGGTTCCTGTGTCAAGCATGGGCATGGGCATGGGCATGGGCATTGGCGTTGGCGTTGGCGTTGGCGTGGGTCTGCGGCGCTGCCAGCAGCGCCAGGCACGCATCATGCGATGCCTGCACGGCGCGGGCCGGGTCGCAGGCCCGGGCCAGCGCATCTTGCAGCGCTTGCAGGGCTGCTGCGTCCAGCCGGGGCGCGGCCCATTCGGCCAGCAGCAGGCGCAGCTCGCGCCCCTGCTCCAGCGCCTGCGGGGCCAGCAGCTCCACGGCGGCCAGGGCCTCGGGCTTGCCCGTCCAGGGCGCCATGGCGTGCACGCAGGCCTCTGAAAACACCAGTCCGTGCAGGCCCCGCACATGGCCCAGCATGCGCTGCGGATGCACCTGCAGCGACTGGGCGGCCTGGCGCAATGCGGCGGCGGCGCCATGCACATGGCGCCACAGGTCGGGCCAGTGCGCGACCTCGGCCTGCCACTCGCCCAGCGCGCGTTCATGGGCCTGGGCCATGCAGCCCAGCAGCAGGGCCGCGAGTTGGGGGATGGCCTGGGCCTGTGCCACCGCCTGCATCAGGTGCACGGGATTGCGCTTGTGCGGCATGGCGCTGGAGGTGCTGCCGCGCGGCGCCTCGGCGATCTCGCCCACCTCGTACTGCGCCATCAGCGACCAGTCCCGGGCCAGCTTGGCCAGGCTGCCGCCGCACACAGCCGCTTCCATGGCCAGGCGCATCCAGTCGTCGCGCTGCGTATGCCAGCTGCGGTCGCAGGCCGACAGGCCCAGGCGCCGGGCCAGTGCCTGCTCCACCTCGGCACGGTGGCTTCCCAGCACGGCGCCATTGCCCACGGCGCCGCCCAATTGCACGCACAGCGCAGCGGTGGCAAGCCTTTCAAACTGTTCGATGCTGCGGCCCACGGCGGCAGCCGACTGCGCGCACTTGAATCCGAAGCTGGTGATCTGCGCGGGCTGCAGCAGGCTGCGCGCCAGCATGGGCGTGGCCGCGTGCGTGCGGGCCAGGGCCTGCAGTGCGCACTGCAGCGCGTCCAGCTCGGCCAGCAGCGCCTGCAGGGCCTGCTGCGTGAGCAGGGCCTGCGCCGTGTCCACGGCGTCCTGCGTGGTCGCGCCCCAGTGCAGCCAGGGCAGGCCTTCCGGGGCGTGGGCCTGCAGCCACTGCTGCAGCGGCCGCACCACGGCCAGGCCCAGCGCGCCGCTGGCGCGTGCCTGCTCCACCACGCCTTCGCACGTGAGCGGCGCCTGCGCGCAGGCGCGCGCAATGGCCTCGGCGGCCGGGCGCGGCACCAGGCCGCAGTCGGCCTGGGCCTGGGCCAGCGCGCTCTCGAAGCGCAGTAGCGCGTCCAGCCAGCGCGCGTCTGCAAACCAGTGGCCGCTGTCGGCCGGGCCCAGATAGTCCTTCACCAATGACATGCTGTCCTTGCCGGTCTCAGGCCGTGGCGCCCGAGGCCTTGATCACGGCGGCCCACTTGGCGCTCTCCACCTGGATGCGGGCCGCGTACTGCGCGCCATCGCCCAGCAGCGGCACGGCGCCCTCGATGCCCAGGCGCGACTGGAAGGACTCGGCAGACGCCACCTTGAGGACGTCGCGCCCCAGCGCGCGCACCGTCTCGGCGGGCGTGCCCTTGGGCGCGAGGATGCCGTAGGTCAGCGAGCTCTCGAAGTCGGCCAGCGCACGCACGCCGGACTCGGCCACCGTGGGCACGTCGGGCAGCTGGGGCTGGCGTTTGGCGCCAGTCACGGCCAGGGCGCGCAGCTTGCCGGCCTTCACCAGGGCCATGGCCGCGGGAATCACGCCAAAGCTGAAGTCCACATTGCCGCCCACCAGGTCGGTCAGCGACGGGGCCGTGCCCTTGTACGGCACGTGGATGGCCTTGGCGCCCAGCGCGTGGGCGAACATCTCGCCCGTCAGGTGGCCGCCCGTGCCCGAGCCGCTGGAGGCGTAGTTCATCTCGCCGCTGCGCTTGCGCATCTGCTCGGCCAGATCGGCCACGCTGCGCACGGGCGAGGAAGCCGGCACCACCAGCAGCAGGGCCGACGAGGCGAACATGGCCACCGGCTGCAGATCGGTGGCCGCATTGAACTTGAGGCCCGGATACAGCGAGGGATTGATGGACACCGTGCCCGTATGGCCCAGCAGCCAGGTGCTGCCGTCGCCGGCCGCACGCACCACGGCTTCCGTGCCAAGATTGCCGCCCGCGCCGGCCTTGTTCTCCACGATCATCCCGTAGCCGAAGGACTCGTTGAGGCCATGCGCCATCTGCCGCGCGAACACATCGTTGCCGCCGCCCGGCGCAAACGGCACCACCAGGCGGCTGCCGCGCTTTTGGGCCCAGGCCGGCAGCGCACAGGCGGCCAGCGCGGCGGCGGCGGTGGACAGCCACATCCGGCGCGGCAAAGAGGTCTGAGAGGCTTGAGCGGTTTGAGCGGTGGGCCGGGAATCCATGCGTCTGTCTCCTGAAATAGTCGTTGTCACGCAGTGTGGTGCAACGCAGCCTGGGAAAACAGCAGTTGCATCTGCGTTGTGATTCAAGAAAATGTGTGAAATGGACGTGAGATACATACACAATTTCTTGAGAGTGGTGGACACCGGCTCCATGTCCGAAGCCGCTCGCCAGCTGGACCTGAGCCCCTCGGCCATTGCCCAGCAAATGCGCGTGCTGGAGGGCGAGCTGGGTGCGCCGTTGCTGGTGCGCCATGGCCGCAGCGTGCGCGCCACCGAGGCGGGCGAGCGGCTGTTCGAGCGTGGCCGCCAGCTGCTGCAGGACTTCGAGGGCCTGCGCGAGTGGGTGGCCTCCGACGCGGACGGCGGCGAGCTGCGGCTGGGCACCGTGAACACGGCGCTGCACGGCTTTGTGCCCGCCGTGATGCGGGCCTTCGTGGCGCGCCACGCCGAGGTGCGCATCAGCGTGCGTGCCGGCCTCACGCCCGAGCTGTACACGGCCCTGGTCCAGTCCGAGCTGGACGTGCTGATCTGCCTGCAACCCTCATTCGACCTGCCCAAGACCGTGTGCTGGGCCGAGCTGCGCCAGGAGCCTTTGGTCGTGCTGTGCCGCGCCCGGGATGCGCAGCAGGACCCGCTGGCCCTGCTGCGCACCCGGCCTCTGGTGCGCTACGACCGCTCCCTGGCCGGTGGCCGGCTGGCCGACCGCTACCTGCGCGCCCAGGGCATTGCGCCGCTGGAGCGCATGGAGCTGAACTCGGTGCTGGCCGTGGCCATGATGGTGGACCAGGGGCTGGGCGTGGGCCTGGTGCCCGACATCGGCCCCGTGCTCTCCCAGGGCCGCGACGTGCGCGTGCTGGCGCTGCCCGATCAGGCCGGCGGCGAGGGCCCCCGGCCTGCCGATGCGCGCAAGGTCGGCCTGCTGTGGCTGAACACCTCGGCCCGCGCGCGCTGGGCGCGCAGCCTGCTCGAATGCGCGCGCGAGTGCCTGGGCTGAGGCTGGGCAGCCGGTGAACCCCCGGTCCCGACGCTGGAATGCCCCAGGTCGCCGACAATGGCGGCTTTGCGCGGCGCGCCTTTTGCGCTGCGGTTTTCCAAGGCCTTTGCCATGAACATCACCAAAGACACCGCCGTCACCATCAACTACAAGATCACCGACAAGCTGGGCAAGCTGCTCGACAAGGGCGACGTGGCCTATCTGCATGGCGGCTACGACAACATCTTCGCCAAGGTGGAAGCCGCCCTGGACGGCAAGGCCGTGGGCGACACGCTGACCGTGGACCTGGCCGTGGAAGACGCCTTCGGCGCGCGCGACGAGAGCCTGACCCGCACCATCCCCAAGGGCGAGTTCCCACCCGGCGTGAAGGTCGGCGGCCAGCTGCGCGGCACGGATGACCAGGGCCAGCCCCAGATCTACCACGTGGTCAAGATCAAGGGCCCCGTGGTGCTGCTGGACGGCAACCACCCGCTGGCCGGCATGGCGCTGCACTTTGCCTGCAAGGTCACCGAAGTGCGCGCGGCCAAGCCCGAGGAAATCGAGCACCGCCACGTGCACGGCGGCCACGGCCACCACCATTGAGAGGCAGGGCCGGGTACACCCGGTCCGCACGGCCCCGCAGAGCACAAAGGCCGCCTGGCATGCCCGGCGGCCTTTGTGTTTCCGACTAGACCGCCTCCAGCGCCAGCAGCGCCGTGGCGGTGTTGGAGATCGGTATGTGGTAGTTGCCGTGCACGCGGCGCACGCCGGGCGCAGCCGCGGACAGGGCGCCGCGCATGGCCAGCCACATCAGCAGTTCCACGCCCTGGGTGCCGGTCTTTTCCACGAGTTCATGCACGCTGAACTGCGTGGCCCATTCGGGATTGGTGGCCATGCTTTCAAGGAACTGCAGGTCGAAGGCCTTGTTGATGAAGCCCGCGCGCTCGCCATCGAGCTGGTGCGACAGGCCCCCTGAGGCAATGACGGCCACGCGCTGGTCGCTGTTCCAGCGCGCAATCGCCCGGCCCACGGCCTGGCCCAGCGCATAGCAGCGGCGCGCCGAGGGCAGCGGGAACTGCACGGTATTGATGCACACCGGCACGACGGCCACCGGGCAGTCGCCCTCGGGCCAGAACAGCTTGAGCGGCAGCGTGCAGGCATGGTCCACCAGCATCTCCTGGCAGCTGACCACATCGAAGTCCTCGCCCACCAGGGACTCGATCAGGTGCCATGACAGCTCCGCGTGGCCGCGCAGCGGTGCCAGCGTGGGAATGCCCCAGCCTTCGTCGGCGTTGCAGTAGCGCTCGGCCGCGCCCACGGCGAAGGTGGGCATCTTGTCGAGGAAGAAGTTCAGGCCGTGGTCGTTGTAGAACATCACCACCACGTCGGGGCGCTGGGCGGCCAGCCATTCGCGGATGGGCGGGAAGCCGTCGAAGAAGGGCTTCCAGTAGGGCTCGTTCTGCAGGCCCTTGTGGATGGCGTTGCCGATGGCGGGAATGTGCGAGGTGCCGAGGCCGCCGATGAGATGTGCCATGGTGGGTGTCTCCTGTACTGTGTCTTGCGTATGGTCTGTGGCGGGGCTCAGGCGTGCGAGCGCAGCAGGGCCTGGAATTCGGCCTTGGTCATGCCGGTCTGCTGGGCGCCTATGTCCTGCATGTCCAGGTGGAAGATGCCGGCCAGCTTGGCCAGGTAGTAGGCGTTGCCGCCGGCCGCGATCATCTGCAGCACGTTGCGCGCGCGCACGGCCTCGGCCTGCTCCTGGTTCAGCCCGTAGCTGCGCATATAGGCCTCCTCGTCGGCCAGGAAGGCCTGGCGGTTGGCCAGCTCGTTGAAGGAAAAGCACATGCTGTTGAGCGCATAGCCCTTGCGGGCCTGCCTGCCGTCGAACAGGGTGGTGCCGGGAATCTGCGGCTGATCGGCCATGTTTTGTCTCCGGTATTTGCGTTGGATCAGCGGCAGTGTCCGGCGCGCGTTGCCAAAGATAAAGCGGCGGCCAATCATGGAATGCATGAGACAAATCGATGGATCGCAGCTCGATGGCAGGCTGCTGCAACTGCTGCTGGCCGTGCTGGAGACCGGCAGCGTCACGGCGGCGGCGCAGCGCCTGGGCGTGACGCAATCGGCCGTCAGCCATCTGCTGGACAAGCTGCGCGCCATCACGGGCGACCGATTGTTCGTGCGGCAGGGGCGGGGCATTGCGCCCACGGCCCATGCGCTGGCGCTGCAGGACCCGGCGCGCGAGCTGCTGCGGCAGATGCAGCAGTTCGGCCAGGGGCCCAGCTTTGACCCCGCGCACTGGCGTGCCGAGATCACCATTGCCGCCAACGACCTGCAGCGCGAACTGCTGCTGCCCGCGCTGGCCCGGCGCCTGCGCTCATCCGCGCCCGGGACGGTGCTGCGCGTGATCGACAGCGGCGCGCCGGATGCCGAACTGCTGCGCTCGGATGCCTGCCTGCTGGCCATCAGCCCGCGCCCGCCCGATGCCACGGACATCGTGCAAAAGCGCCTGTTCAGCGATGAGTACGCAGTCTTCCATGACAGCGCCGTGCGACAGCCGCCGGCCAGCCTGGCCGACTATCTGCACGCCGACCACGCCACCGTGGCCTATGCCGACCGCCAGGCGCTGGACCTGGACCTGCAACTGCAGGCGCGCGGGCTGGAGCGCCGCTTTGCCGTGCGCGTGCCGGGCTTTGCGGCGCTGGCCGCCTTTGTGCGCGGCACGCCGCTGCTGGCGACGGCGCCATCGCTGCTGGGCCGCACGGCCCTGTCATCGCTGGCCAGCGTTGCGGTGCCCGTGGACTGCCCGCCGCTGCCCATGTTCATGATCTGGCACGCGCGCCACCAGGCCGATCCCGCCCATGCGTGGCTGCGCGGGCAGTTGCAGCAAGTGGTGGCGCAGGCGCTTGGCGGCGCCGAGCCGTCAATGCCTGCGAAGCAAGGCGCGGCGCAGCAGGCGCGCGGCGCGGTTGCGGATCTGGAAGGGGCTGTGGCTCACGGCCGGGCTCACGCGGGCGCGTGAGCAGGCGGCCAGGAAGTCGCGCAGCAGCACGCTGTCATCCAGCGTGCTGGTGTCGGGGTTGCGGAACTGGAATTCGGGGTGCCACTGCGTGGCCGCGATGTAGCTCTTGAGCGTGCCGGGCTTGCGGAAGATGGCCTCGGGAATGCGGTCGGGCAGGCTCCAGGCCTCCACATCGAACTCGGGCGCCACGTCCTTGATGCCCTGGTGGTGGATGCTGTTGACGCGTGCGCGGTCCAGCGTGGGATACAGCGCCTCCAGCCGGCTGCCGGGCACGATGGCGATGTCGTGGTAGTGGCGGTCGTACTCGGTGGGATTGCGGTGCAGCTGCGAGCCGGGCACCTGGGTCTCGATGTCCTGGTAGAGCGTTCCGCCGAAGGCCACGTTGATCAGTTGCAGACCGCGGCAGACGCCGAAGATGGGCTTGCCGGCCTGGGAAAACGCCTCGACCACGGCCAGGTCGTAGAGGTCGCGCACGCGGTCGCCCAGCCATTCGGGGCGCATGGGTTCCTCGCCATAGCTGCCGGGCCAGACGTCGGCGCCGCCATGCATGACCACCCCATCCAGCCACTCGGCATAGTGCTCCAGCGTCACGTCGCCGCGTGCGGTCTCGCCTGTGGGGCAGGGCACCATCACCACCATGGCGCCGGCCGACATGATCCAGTGCGCTATCGATTGCTCCACGTACTGCAGCGTCTTGCCCGTGAAAAGCGGACGCTGCGGGTCCGCATGGGAGAAACAGGCCGAAAGGCCGATCTTGAGGCGGCGTGAGGCAAGTGGGCTCATGGGGTGGTGGGCAAGGGGAAAGTCCTGATGGTCACGTTGTAAGCCCAATCGTGCCTGCGACCTGTAGGAAGGGGTTGAACGCCCGCGACCGGCGCAGGGCCATCACCGCAAATAGGTGTAGGTGAATGCAAGAGTTGTCTTGAGGCATCTCAAGCTTCTTCAGCGCGCTGAACCCGGCGTCGCCCCTCTGGGTGTAGCCTGTAGGCAGGGTGGGGACTGCGGATGCTGCAGTGCGAAAAACCTGACGACGCAGGGTGCGACTTGCTGTGCAGGCAGCCCGCATGGCGTTACGATGGTTTCGCCAGTTCATCAATGGCCCCGACAACCCCGCCGCGCCGGTGGTGCGGCTTTTGGCGACTAGGAGGATATGCATGCAAGTTCAGGTTCATGCCGACGATTCGATCCAGGGTGGCGAGTCCTTGGCGCAATGGGCGCAGGAAGAAATCAACGCCAAGCTGGCGAGATTGAAGGACTATGTGGTGCGCGTGGAGGTGTTCCTCACGGGTGTCGATGCGCTCAAGACTTCGGGGGCTCCCGGCAAGCGCTGCGTTCTGGAGACCCGGGCCAATGGACGCCCGCCGATCGCCGTGAACGCCGAGGCCGAGAAGGTCAAGGACGCCTTCAACGCCGCCATCGATAAGCTGAAGCGGGCGGTGGAAACCGATCTGGGCAAGCTCAAGGACAAGCATGGCCGCGAGAGCGTGCGCGGCGTGGAAGATGGCACCGAGGTGGATGCGGCCAGCCCGGCCTGACCCTCGAAACTCCCGCAACATCAACGGCAAGGCGCCCCTTTCGGGGCGCCTTTTTGCTGGGGCGGCGATCGCCGCGAAGGCTGCGGTACGGCGCGTTTCAGCGCGAGGCGCGCAGCACCACGCCGTCCAGCGAAGGCGCATGCAGCGGCGCCAGGGGCGAAGCCAGCGGCGGTCCGAAGCGGCGCGCCGCAGTGGCGGGCTGCCGGGTCTCGGCCTCCCACTGCGCGCGGGCCTCGGCGATTTCCTCTCCCGTGCGCGCCACGAAGTTCCACCACAGCAAGATGGCTTCATCCATGGGCTCGCCGCCAATGACCAGCAGGCGGCTGCCGGGCGCCGCTTCGATGGCGACCGAGGGCGTGCCCAGGGGCAGGTAGAGCAATTCCTCCACCGGCAGCGGCTGGCCGTTCACGCGCACGTCACCTTCCAGGCTGAGCACGGCATGCTCGAAATCGGCGCGCAGCGGCAACGTGGCGACGGCATTGGCGCTGCGTGCGCTGTCCGCATGCAGATCCACGCTCATCAGGGGCGTGTGCACCTCGGCGGGCGACGTCAGGCCCAGCGCCTCGCCGGCCAGCACCGTGGCCGTGAAGTCCCCCACCGTGGTCCTGGGCAGCTCGGGGTAGTGCTGGAAGCGAGGCGGACCGTTGCGGTGCGATTCGGGCAGCGCAATCCACAGCTGGGCGGCGTGGATGTGCGAGGGCGTCTGGCTTTCCTCGGAATGGGCGATGCCGTGGCCTGCCGTCATCAGATTGACCTGTCCGGGCCGGATGATCTGGGTGTTGCCCAGGCTGTCGCGGTGCAGCACTTCGCCGCGGATCATCCAGGTGAAGGTCTGCAGGCCGATATGGGGATGCGGGCCGACCTGCATGCCGGGCGGCGCGGGATCGGCGGGGCCGGCGTGGTCGAGAAAGCACCAGGCACCGACCTTGCGCAGGGCGCGCTGCGGAATGGCGCGCTGAATGGGAATGCCGCCCACGTCGGCGGTGCGGGTGGGAAGGTGCTGGGGCTGGGAGTTGGGTGGGGACGTGTCGGACATGGGCGGATCGGCCTGGTTCGTGGGGGAGGCCACCAGTGTCGTGCAGCTCGGCGCAGCAGGCAAACCAGGATCGCAGATATTGGGCCTGTTCGCTGACAGCGCATTCTCAGGAACATTGTTTACATTCGAGGAACGGCCCGGCGCCCGTCCTTTTGGCGGGCGCCGGCCTCACTCTTACAGGAGAAAACGCCATGAATTCATCCGTACAGACGCACGCCGAAGCCGCTGAAGAGGCGGTCCAGAGCGCCGTGGAAGTCCAGCGATTCCCCGAGAAATTCGAAGCCACGGTCACCGGCAATGTGCAGCACCGGGTAGGCGATGGCCAATTGGAAGACATTCCGCGTGGCACCCGTGTGCAGGTGGCCACGGCCATCGGAAGCTATGTGCTGTCCTGGACCCAGGAGGATCAGCCGATCACCGTGTCGCTGGCCAAGCGGGAGTTCGAACTCTATGTCGATACGGGGGAGATCGAGGTCAGCGAAGCCTGACGCCGGCCATGTCCCCGTCCACTCCGAAGGCCCTGCGGCATACCTGCCGCAGGGCCTTTTGCATGGTGGCCAGTCCTTCGCTCAGGCGGGCAGCTGCAGCGCGGTCTGGATGCGCACTTCGCCGGCCAGCAGCTTGTGCACGGGGCAGGCCTCGGCCACCTGCAGCAGGCGCTGGCGCTGTTCGTCGTCCAGGTCGCCTTGCAGGGTGATCTGGCGTTCGATCAGGTTGCCGCTGGCCGGCGTGCCTTCGGGGTTCAGGCGCAATTGCACATCCACCTGCTCCAGCTTCCACTGCTTGCGCGCCGCATACATCTGCAGCGTGACCGTGGTGCAGGCGCCCAGGGCCGACAGCAGCAGCTGCAGCGGGTTGGGCGCCGTGTCGCCGCCGCCCTTGTCCGCGGGCTCGTCCACATGCCAGCTGTGGCCTTGGGGGTCGCCAAGCGTGACGCGATAGGGGGTGTCCGTGCTGGTGGCATGGGCGCTGTGGATCATGGAAGGTCCTTTGTCCTGGGGGTGTCGCAAGAGGGGTGGGGGAGCCAACGGACGACTCTACGCCTGCTTCGCGTCCGCTGCCTGGGGCCGATGCTTCATGCGCAGCGGAATTTTGAGGTAGTGCACGCCGTTGGCCTCGGCCTCGGGCCAATGGCCTGCGTGCATGTTGACCTGGATGGCGGGCAGCAGCAGGGCTGGCGCCGACAGCGTGGCGTCGCGCCGGTTGCGCATGGCCACGAAGCTGGCCTCGTCCACGCCCGCGTGCACATGCACGTTGCCGGCACGTTGGTCGGCCACGGTGGTTTCCCAGGCGTGGTGGTCGCGGCCCGGCGCCTTGTAGTCATGGCACATGAACAGGCGTGTTGCGGGCGGCAGGGCCAGCAGGCGCTGGATGGAGCGGAACAGCGTGCGCGCATCGCCGCCCGGAAAGTCGGCGCGCGCCGTGCCGTAGTCGGGCATGAACAGCGTATCGCCCACGAAGACCGCATCCTCGATGCGGTAGGACACGCAGGCGGGCGTATGGCCGGGCGTGTGCATCACCTCGATGCGCAGCCCGCCCAGCGGCAGGCTGTCGCCGTCGGCCAGCAGCCGGTCGAAGGGCTGATCGCCGCCGGACGCGGGCAGGTTGAAGACGGGGCGGAAGATGCGCTGCACCTCGCGGATGTGCTCGCCCACGGCGATCGGGGCGCCCGTGCGCTCGCGCAGGCACGGGGCCGCGCTGAGGTGGTCGGCATGCGCATGGGTTTCCAGGATCCAGCGCAGGCGCAGGCCCTGGGCCTGCGCGGCGGCCAGCACGGCATCGGCCGAGCCGGTGTGGGCCTGGCCGCTGGCATGGTCGTAGTCGAGCACGGGGTCGATGGCGGCGGCCTCGCCCGTGTTCGCATCCCAGACCAGGTAGGTCACGGTATGGGTGGCTTCGTCGAAGAATGGCGCGATGCGCAGCGGCGAGGTCATGAAAGCACTCCTTTGTCGATGGCTCCAGTGCAGCCTGCCGGCAAGTATATTAGAATTTGCTAAATTAGATTTTTCTTAATCATGAACCAACCCATCCTCTCCTCCGAACAGGCTTTCCTGCAGCAGGGTGCGGCGCGCGCCGCCGCCCTGCTGCGCGCCGTGGGCAACGAGAGGCGCCTGCTGGTGCTGTGCCTGCTGATCGAGCATGGCGAGCTGTCGGTGGGCGGGCTGCTGGAGCGTATCCCGCTGAGCCAGTCGGCTCTGTCCCAGCATCTGGCGCGCATGCGCGAGGAGGGCCTGGTCGCCTACCGCCGCGAGTCGCAGACCCTGTACTACCGCATCGCCGATCCCGATGCGCAAAAGCTGGTGGCGGCACTCAAGAGCATCTTCTGTCCCTGAAAACCCCCACCCCAGGAGTCGTCCCATGTCCCTTCCCCTCATCTCGGCCCAGGCCGCCCGCCAGTTGCAGGCGCAAGGCGCCTGGCTCATCGACATCCGCGCGCCCGACGAACATGCGCGCGAACGCATGGCAGGCGCCCGCAGCATGCCCATGGAGCGCCTGGGCGCCCAGGCCTGGGGCGATGCGCCGGCCGCCGTGGTCTTTCACTGCCGTTCCGGCAACCGCACGCGGCTCAACGCCCAGGCCCTGGCGGCTGCCTTGCCGCCCGGCTGTGTCGGCCATGTGCTCGACGGCGGCCTGGACGCCTGGAAGGCCGAAGGCCTGCCCGTGCTGCAAGACAGCCGCCAGCCGCTGGAGCTGCAGCGCCAGGTGCAACTGGGTGCGGGCGGGCTGGCTCTGCTGGGCGCCGTGCTCGGTGCCACGGTTTCACCGTGGTGGCACCTGCTTTCGGCCTTCGTGGGCTGCGGTCTGATCGTGGCGGGTGCCACCGGCTTTTGCGGACTGGCGCGCCTGCTGATGAAGGCGCCCTGGAATCGGCGCGCCCTGGGGCAGTGACGGTGTCTGCGCTGAAGTCCACCTGACGCCGGCCGGCTGCCCCCCTCCTTCCCCTGTTCCGGGGACTGTGGAGAACCCCGGACGGCAGTACGATAGCTGCATGACATCTGTTTATGCCCAACGCCGCGCACGCTTGGCCGCCCAGTTGGGCGCCGGCGGCATCGCCATCATTCCCACCGCTCCCGAGCGCCAGCGCAACCGGGACACCGGCTATCTGTACCGCCACGACAGCTATTTCTATTACCTGACCGGCTTTGCCGAGCCCAATGCCTGCCTGGTACTGGCCGCCGATGGCACCAGCGTGCTGTTTTGCCAGCCCAAGGACCTGGAGCGCGAAATCTGGGACGGCATCCGCCTGGGCCCCGAGGCTGCCGTGGCCACGCTGGGCGTGAGCCAGGCGTTCTCCAGCGCCGAGATCGATACGCGCCTGCCCCGCCTGCTGGAGAACCGGGGCCGCCTCTGGTATCCGTTCGCCACGCATGAAGGGCTGGCCGTGCGCGTGGAAGGCTGGCTGGGCCAGGTGCGCGCACGCGTGCGCTTTGGCGCGCTGTGCCCGTCCGAGCAGGGCGACCTGTGCACGCTGCTGGACGAGATGCGCCTGGTCAAGGACGCCCGCGAGCAGGACATCATGCGCCGCGCCGCCGCCATCAGCGCCCAGGCCCATATCCGCGCCATGCAGCGCTCGGCGCGCATGCTGCGCGCAGGCCAGGAAGTGCGTGAATACCACCTGGATGCCGAGCTGCTGCATGAATTCCGCCAGCAGGGCTCGCAGTACGTGGCCTACGGCTCCATCGTGGCCGCCGGCGCCAATGCCTGCGTGCTGCACTACCAGGCCGACAAGGCCCCCGTGCGCGCGGGCGAACTGGTGCTGATTGACGCCGGCTGCGAGCTCGACGGCTACGCCAGCGACATCACGCGCACCTTCCCCGCCGATGGCCGCTTCACCGGCCCGCAGCGCGCGCTCTACGAGCTGGTGCTGGAAAGCCAGAAGGCTGCCGTGGCGGCCACGCGGGCCGGCGCGCGCTTCAACGATCCGCACGACGCCACCGTGGCCGTGCTGGCGCAGGGCATGCTGGATCTGGGCCTGCTGGACAAAAAGGTCTATGGCAATGCCCAGGACGTGATCGAGCAGCGCGCCTTCTTCCAGTTCTACATGCACCGCACCGGCCACTGGCTGGGCATGGACGTGCATGACTGCGGCAGCTATGTGGAGCCTTCGGAGCTGGGCCAGTCGCACGAGCGCAAGGACCCGCTGTCGGGCGAGACCATCACCAACCGCCCCAGCCGCATCCTGCGTCCGGGAATGTGCACCACCATCGAGCCGGGCATCTACGTGCGCCCTGCGGCCGGCGTGCCCGAGCAGTTCCACAACATCGGCATCCGCATCGAGGACGATGCCATCGTCACCGAGACCGGCTGCGAGCTGATCACGCGCGGCGTGCCCGTGGAGCCCGACGAGATAGAAGCCTTGATGCGTGACTGACAACGCCAGCCTGCCCACCACCGGCCCCGTGTCCACTCTCATGCCCGCCCCATCGGCCTATGCCGCACCCGCACTGCCCCGGCTGAGCTGGCGCATCTTCACGGTGCTCTGGCTGCTGGGGCTGCCCGGCGTGGCGGCCATGGCCTGGTTCGTGCTGCCCGACTGGATGCGCATGCTGGGCCTGCCCGTGGAGCCGCTGGCCACGCCGCTCACCGGCATCGGCGTGATGGCCGCGCTGCTGGCCCTGCCCGTGGGCGTGGGCGTGTGGCTGGGGCCGCGGCTGGGCCTGTCCGCACCGCTGCTGACCACCTGGGTGGCCGGGCGTTCGCCCCAGCGCGCCGTGCGCTACCTCACGCTGCCGGGGCTGGCCGGTGGCGTGGTCGGCGCGGCCTGGCTGGTGACCCTGGCCCTGGCCTGGCCCGACGACCTGACCCTGATCGACCCCGTCTACGCCATGCCGCTGGGCGCCAAGATGCTGTACGCGGGCATCACGGCCGAGCTGGTGATGCGGCTGGGCGGCATGACGCTGGTGATGTGGCTGCTGTGGCGGCTGAGCGGACGCACAGACCGCCGCCCGGGATGGACGCTGGGCTGGTGGTCCGTCATGCTGTCGGCCCTGCTGTGGGGCATGCTGCAGCTGGCCCTTGCCTGGAGCACCTGGGGCGGCCTGTCGGACGCGCTGGTGCTGCAGTTGCTGCTGTTCGAGGTCGTCCACGGCGCCGTGGGCGGCTTCCTGTTCTGGCGCTATGGCCTGGAGGCGGCCATGGTGGCCCATGCCATCACCTACCTGCTCTCGCACGGACTGGTGTGAGGCCTGGCGTCTGCGCAATGACACCGCCAGGATGAAGCGTCACAGAAGCCTCAGCGAGCCGAACAGGCCCTCGGTTTCGTCCTCGGGGCCGGCGGCGAAGTAGAGCGCGTCGCTGTCGCCCAGGGCCACGCCGTTGCCGAACTGCAGGGCCCACAGGCCGGGGATGGCCACGGGGCGGTGCTGCGCGTCGCGCAGATCGTCCACATAGCGGCCCGTGGACAGGTCGAATGCACAGATGCGGCCTGCTCCCCCGAAGTTGCCGACCAGCAGGTGCCCCGCCAGTGCGCCGAAGCCGTCAGGAGCGATGGCCACGCCCCAGGGCGCATTCAGGCGTCCATCGTCCTCATACATGCGCAGCAGGCGGCCGTCGAGGTCGAACTCGGCCAGCCTGCCGCGCGCAGGCCGGTTGCCGCTGGCCGCTTCTGCGGCTGCGTCCACCGCATCCTCCTCGCCGGCATGGAACGCCAGGGGATCGTCCGGGTCGGGCTGGCTGATCGCATAGAGCACGAACACGCGGTCGCGGCGGCCGTCGTTGACGACCTGGATGTTGAAGGGCACCGGATCACCGGGCCGGGCCTCGCCTGCCGCGCCTGATGCGAACGGGTTGGCGAAGCCCTGGGTGGGCACCAGTTGCCACTGCGCGTCCAGCGTGCGGATCTGGGGCCGGGCGCCGAAGTCGGCCATCCACACGCGGTCCCAGCGGCCCGTGTGGATGGCTGCCCCGAAGAAAGCCATGCCCTGGTCGGCGCCATTGAACATTTCCACCGCAGGGCCGTCCACCCGGACGATGGCGCCCGTCTGCGCATCGCGCTCCGTCCAGGCGCTGACGCTGCCGCTGTCGGTCACGAAGACGAAGCGGGCCGAGCCCTCGAGCAGGCGTCCGGCGGCAGGCTGCTGCTGGACCCGCAGCAGCTGCGAGGCCAGGGGCGCACCGTTGTAGACCACGCCGGTGACTTTGCCGGCACTGTCATCGCCGGTCAGGGCATCGGAGCGCGGAACGGCCACTTCGCGCAGGCCGTCCTGGTGCAGGGCGCGCATCCCGGGATCGGCCGAGCGAGCCACGTCACCGATGAACTGCCAGGACGTGCCCCCGCCGCCAATCCAGAAATGGCCTCCCGCGCCGGCCGGGCGGATGGCGATGCCCCAGCCGTTGACGAAGCCGGGCTGCGTGAAGCGCGCGCCGTAGCGCGCATGGCTGGCGAGCAGGGGAGTCTGGACATAGCGGTTGGCGGCAACATCGCCACCCGCGCCGCAGGCGGTCAGCGCCGGGGAGGCCAAGGTGGTCAGAACAAAGCGTCTGCGGTCAAGCATGGTGGATTTCCTGGTGGCATGGCAAAGCTGTGGATGGGCTGGCTGAGCATGCGAAACCAAGGGGAACCGTATGTTCTGGCTGCGGCCTGCGGGCCGGGTGGCCCACAGGAATATGAAGGCGATGCTAGGAAGCAGGGGCGGGCCGCGTCAATGTGGACCAGTCTGATTCTGTGGTGTCCTGCGGCGCGGTGAGCATTGCGAACGCGGCGGGCAAAACTGCTTTCACAGGAGACCGGCATGGCACAGCGCCTTTGCCGGGAATGCTGCAGTGCAGCATCAAAAGCAATAGCGGCAAAGGCAGTGCACCGCAGTGTTCGGCGATGGCAACGGCATCCGGCCGCCCCCTTGCGCAGGCTCAGGATGCGGGGTCTTCACGTCTACACAAGTAAATCTGACGTCATGGGTACAGATCTTCAAAGTATCCAGGATTCATGCAGGTTGCGGACCGGTCAAGGCAAGATTTATAAAAAACTGAGATCAAGTAAAACTGACGTCAGCAGAACGAACGCGTGCTTTGGGTTAAGTAAAGCTGACGTTCATAGGACAAACGCGGGCTATGGAGCTAGTGCGGTGGGCGACTATGGGATAGATTCAGAAGTCCTCTTGTGGTGGAGGTCGTATGGTCGTACCTCACGTTGTCCGAAAGCCCAGGGTCAACATGACCACTGGAGATGCAGTAGATGTGTCTTCTTGGACTGAAGTAGACATTTCTGCATTGTCAGAGCCTGTTTGCGCCCAATTCCGGGCCCGTAAACGTGCTATTAACATGTATCTTGATGGTCTATCCGCGAAAGATATTAGAGCTGAGACCGGGTTAGATATCAAGCAGATTTATAAGATCATATTTGATAGATGTTTGGCTCTTGATGAAAATGGCGTGCCTTGGGGCTGGCGTGGTGTAATACCATATTTTCGAATTCAGTCTTATAAAAGAAAAACTCCTCCAAATATAAAAGAAAATGGTGCTGGTGCGTCAGGTGCATTGAGCTGGGTATTCGGCAGTCCTGAATGCGTTGGGCTTGAAGATAGGTTTGTAAAGATAATATTGTCGCAACCTAAAGGGATGAGGGGCATCCGTAGAAATAATTTATATCTCTATAAGTGGTTGATTGATGAGTTGCGAAATATTGGCTTAGAGGAGCGTAATGAATGGCCATTTAATGCCGAAAAACTGGGGTACGTCTCGATTCTAGAATATATAAATATAACAATAAAGAGTAATGCGAAGAAGTCACTAGAAATATATGGTGGTCCTGATGCGGTAAAGAAAGGTCTGGCAGGTGATGGCGTAGATAGGCCAGTACTTAAACTTTTTGATCGAGTTGAATGCGATGCGCATAAGCTTGATGCAAGAATGGTCGTCAGAATTCCTTCTCCGCACGGAGGTTTCGAGAATAGAAAAATAAACAGATTATGGGTTGTTGTAATTATTGAAGTCGCATCTCGAGCGATCCTTGGCTACTATTTAAGTATGGGGCGAGAGTGCTCGGCAGAAGATGTCTTGCGCGCAGTAAAAAGAGCACTCACACTTAGTCCTAGAAAAAAAGGTTTGGTGGATCTTCCAATAAATGGAGCTCTTCCATCAGAGCATAATTCGAACTACCTAGGAGTTTGCTGGAATGAGTTCAGTGTTGATGGTGCCTTAGCAAATGTCTGCAAGAAAGTCACATCGAAAATCGAAGGCGTAGTAGGAGGGAAAATACTTAGTCCGATGCATCCCGGTAGCTTTTCTGTCCGTAGAAGTAAAGACGATCGACCCTTTATCGAGAGGTTTTTCGAACTTCTGGCTGGAAGGACTTTGCATAGGTTGAGTGTGACAACGGGGAATGATCTGCACGATAAAGTTAGAAATAATCCAGAGGAAAAGGCGGATGAGCTGTGCTTTCAGCTCGAATTTGCGGAAGAGCTTCTAGATGCTGTTATTGCTAATTACAACGCCACACCCAATGGCGGTATAGGTTATAGAACTCCCCTAGAACAAATGGACCTGTTGTATGCGCAGGATCCCCTCAGGTTTCGGCGGGCAGATCCAATTGATGTCCGTAGCCTATGTAGCGTTCGGAAGTTATGTACGCTCTTGGGTGGAGAGATGACCGGGCGCAGACCATATTTTAATTTTGAATCTGCAAGATATTCCGCTGAGTGGATCGTTTTGCGCTTAGATCTTTTGGGTAAAAGACTTTGGCTTTCCCTAGAAGACGAAGATGACGCTCGGCTTGCGACGGTTTCGACAGAATCTGGCGTTATCTTGGGAGTTGTTCGGGCCGCACCTCCATGGAATATTAGCCCTCACACAGTATTTATAAGATCTTCTATTCGAAGATTGGCCAAAAGAAGAATGCTGTACATTTCAAATGAATGTGATGCAGTCGAGGAGTTTATCAAATTCTGCGAACGATTGGAAAATAAGAAGCTGCCAGCACATGCAGCATATTTGGAGGCGAGGAGGGTTTTTCGAGAGCACGCGGACAGGATGGCGGATTACGAATCTGAAAATAAATATTGTGAAAAATATAATCAGCCACCTGAGGATTTAGACGCTGAAACTGATGGCAGTTCTTGTAGAGTTAAATCAAGCATTAGCGCAAGAACTGAACCATCGACAACGTCGATCGTAAAAACTAAGAAGCGCA
Organism: Delftia sp. DT-2; assembly: GCF_028401915.1. NCBI lineage: Bacteria > Pseudomonadati > Pseudomonadota > Betaproteobacteria > Burkholderiales > Comamonadaceae > Delftia > Delftia sp. DT-2. Next base: position 617 of record NZ_JAQOTI010000016.1, on the reverse strand, counting down.
AGGAGAATGGGGTAAATGCTCCGGTCATGAGAAAGGCAAAGATATGGTGATGGATAATAAAGCCCTTGTTCCAGCCCATCTTCCTCGTGACCACCCCTTGATCACGCAAGAATATTCGTTATACACGCAGTCAATCGATGATATGGTTGTGAAGATAGCTGGATGGCTTGATGATCAAGTAGACGGAGGAACAGTCTACGGACCATCTCGATTTGGAAAATCAAGCGCTGTTAATAATTGGCTGCAGTCCTTGTTAAGTGAAAGGTATCGTGGATTTGTGCCAATGGTGATATGGAGTCATATTGATGCGGGAGCAAATGCGACTATAGGGCGGCTTTGCTCGCATCTTCTTGAGGCGAGCCGTCATCACTTGCATAGAGCCCCTAGAAGTCCAGAAGACCGGCAAAGGATGCTTATTGAGAGACTTGCGACTCTTGCCATGCAAGGTGGTGGGCGGTTCGTCGTTTTGGTTATTGACGAAGCGCAGGGCATGACTCAAAGGGAGTGGCTTTGGCTTGTGCAGATTCATAGCCAACTAGCTGTCGCATCCCGTACGATCATATGGTCGCTTGTGAAACAGGTGCGGGTGGGTCTGGTACCAATCTTTCATGGCCTGC